>JBBQDB010000107.1:0-14048 GCA_038319245.1 Gemmatimonadales bacterium | reverse complement strand
CTGCCGGTCGGATCAAGCGCAATCCAGTGCGGCTCTTCATCGGCGCCGAATGAAACCGACGATACTTCGCGCGGGCGTAGCGGGTCGCTGATGTCGAGCGCAACGAGCGCGTGCGTCTCGGGAACCGTCTGCAGCCAGTAGTGCGACGTCAGGATCGGTACACCGCACCACTTCCCCGGAAACCCTTTCACGAATGTCGAGGTGGGCGATCCGCTCTCAATGTCACGTAGCAGGTAGAGCCCACAGTTGAAGGTGTGGATGTAGATGCTCTTGCCGTCGGGGAGCAGACGTGGCTCGCCGGTTAACTGTTGCTCGTCGCCACGAGGTCCGGGAGGTAGCGCGAAGCTGCGAAGCAGGGTGAGATCCGAAAGCCGCCAGAGCTGGATCCACTGCGCGGTACTCGCTGAGTCAGCGCCGTCCATATCAGTGGTGGTGGAAATAGCACGGTCGATTGATGGCAACGGCAAGACGCTGTACGGGTAAATGCGTCGGTCCGCGATAGTCGTGTCACGCGCGCTCGCTCGACGAATCAGCGTTCCTCGTTCATCCATCTCGACCAGCCCGCCGGTAGCGTGCACGCCGCTGAGGCGCATCCCCGCCATTCCCGCCATGCCCGACATACCGGCCGCACCACCAGCACTGACGCCCGCTGACGTTGCACTAGGCAATACGTTCGCTGCCGCCGTTTGCGATGCCGTTGAATCCGCCGCGTATTGAAACGTCGCGAGCACGTGGCCATTGCTCAGGCGCACATAGGAGTGCGGATGGCTCAATCCGTCGATATCGGCAAACACGGTCACGATCTACGGTACGCGCGGCGTGGTTAAATCGAAGAGCCACGTCTGACCAGTCTTGAATCCATTGGCCAACAGATGTGCATCCGCCGGCATTTCTGCCTCGGTGTGATGCGGGTGCGTACCAACGACGCCGGTCGCCAGCGATGTCACCACCGCGCCGTAGTTTGGCGACGATGCATTCGCGTCAATCACCGCCAGGAAGTCGCTCGACTGCTGCGCGGAGTCGCCGGCCCACACGTACAGCAGCGAGTCGGACGGACGGTCCGTCGGAACGCCAGCGCGACAGTCCGCGAGCAAGAGTGTCAGGCCAACGAGCGTCGCGATACGCATGCAGGGATCCGAGAGAGGGTGACGACAGAAATCGGGACGAATATTCGCGCCACGCGCACGCACGCTGTTTCGAGCGTTCGCGTGCTGCAGTACCTGATCCTCCGAGCGTCGTGCATCGGCAATGCCATGCGAGATCCACGCTGCCTGAATCTGGCACTGTCCGCGACCCACAAGTCAATGGTCGCGCGTCCAGATCGCAATCACGCCACACCAATTGTCCGTGCGCAAACCGCTAAGCTCCGGCGGCAATCTCGCCGGGCCGCTGAACACCTCGATGCCATACACGTCTTTGGGCACGATCGCGTCGATGTTGGCGAGCGCCGGCATCACGATTCCGTCGATTGTGAGGCGCATGACGCAGGGCGCCATTGTGAGATCGCGCATCACTTTGAGGCTTCGTCTGGAAATGAGGACCGTGCTCCCCGACGAATCGGCCACGCGAAGTCCGGGGATGTCGCGTAGCATCTGCGAGATTGCCACTGGGCCGCGATGCTCGATCTGTTCGCGCCGTCACCATGACGCGATCACGTTTGAGCGTGACCTCGGCGTCGGGCACCGACGTCGACACACCCGTCACGACCTGCAATCGGAGCGTGACGCGTGCGCTGTCGTGCAGCGTCTTGGCGCTCGCGCCCTCTGCGGAGAGCAGGAGAGCGATGAACGTGGCAATTCGCCTTGCGCGCATGCACGACTCTACGTGTGCCATTCAGTATCCGCAACTCGTACGCGCCGTGCCTAGATTTCTTGCTGCTGCAACCACTACGGTCAACGGGAACGCACATGCGCCAATCGCACCGATCCAGAACCGCTTCAGATGTCGCCTGACGTGAAAATTTGCGTCGCGCGCCATACGGATGAACCCGCGTTGCGCGCGTTGATTCCCCGGTCGGCACGAACGCTCAGCGCCGGCTTTTATTCCGCCGAAGAAGTCGAGGCCGCGATCACGTATGTCTTCGGCGTCGACCGCGCGCTCATCGACGATGGTACTTACTTCATCGCGACACGCGGCGATGCGGTGTGTGGCTGCGGCGGCTGGAGCCGGCGTCGTACGCTGTATGGTGGCGACCAGCACAAGGCGGAGCACGATCCGTTACTCGATAGTCTACTCGACCCGACAACTGATGCTGCGCGCATCCGTGCGTTTTTTGTGGCGCCCGAGTTCGCGCGACAGGGCATAGGCGGGCAACTGATGCAGGAGTGCGCGCGGGCCGCCTACGACGCAGGGTTTCGGCGGCTTGAACTCATGGCCACCCTACCGGGCGTGCCACTGTACGCGGCGTTCGGTTTTCTCGCCGTCGAAGGAGTCTTGGAGACCCTACCGAACGGTGTCGATGTGCGCTTCATGCGCATGCAGCGCGCGCTGGCGTCGCCACTACTCACTAACGCGCGGTAACTGCAGCCGTCTGCAACGACTACGGCTGTACGCTCCGCCGTTGCTTCATCAGCGCCTCGATCTCAGCGATCTCACGCGGCGCAGAACTGATCCGCTCGAGTCCCTTCTCGGTGATGATGTAATCGTCTTCGATGCGCACGCCGATGTTCTGATATTTGAGCACCGTTGCACGCACCTTCGCGATGAACGCACGATTCTTCGGCGTATCCGGCAACACATCGAGCGAACGCGTGCTCACATAAATACCCGGCTCGATGGTGAATGCGTCGCCAATCTGATACGTGCCGTTGCCAAACGACGCTTGCACTGGATCGTGCACCGCGAGGCCAAGCCCGTGCGAGATGCCGTGAATCATCCACAGGTTTGACTGCTTGCACGCCGCCACCTGCACCGCGCAGTTCACCGGCCAGGGCGGATCAAAGGAGGCATCGGTGCTTTCGATAAGTCCGAGCGCAGCGAGCCCTCGTGCGCGCACAATCACACTCGAGTCCTGTGCGACCGACGAGCGCATCCCCGCCTTGGAGTTGCGTTCGGCCACATCCTGCGCGTCGCGTACGAGCTGGTACAGCTGCTTTTGCTCGGCGCTGAACACACCACTCACCGGAATCGTGCGCGTGACGTCGGCGGCATAGCCATGAAACTCACCAGCGGCATCCATGACGACGACATCACCAGGTTGTACTGGGTCGGTGTCCTTCATGTAATGCAACTGTGTGCCATTGATGCCGGCGCCGACGATCGAGCCGTAGGCCACGCGTTCTGCGCCCATGCGCGTGAACGTGTATTCGAGCGATGCGCGCAGCTCATACTCGTGCGATGGATTCGCGGTGAGCATCGCTGCTTTGTGTCCCTCGGAGCTGATCTGCGCCGCCGTACGCAGCAGCGCGAGCTCAACGTCGGACTTCTTTGCACGTAACTGCAGCACGAGCGGCAGCCCATTCTTGATCACGACCGCTGGATGTTTGACCGCGAACATCTTCATGAATGTTTGTCCGCGCGTCAGCGTATCGGCGCTCGCAAAGTCGAGATCCTCCACATCCGTGATGGAGTAGAACGGGAGACCTGCGCTCGCCAGTGAATCGAGCAGGTTCGGCAGCGCGGTGTAGGGGCGACCTCGCATCCCGTACTCCTTCTCGCTCGCGAGCGTATCGGCGCGCTGCCCATAGTAAAACGCCGTTCGCGCGTTGAGTGGCGTAACGAACAGCGTGTTGCTTGGCCGCCTGTCGCGCACCACCATCACGAACGCGCCATCGGGCTCGTCGTAGTTCGTCAGATAGTGAAAGGTCGGCAGCTGAAAGAACGTGCCGAAGTCATGCACGAGTGTGCGACCGCCGAACGCGACGACGACGCCGTTCTCGACTTTTGCGGCCAATGCGTTGCGGCGCGTGGCGAATTCCGCGGCGGTGATGGACGGCGCGGCAACAACGGGCATCCCGGTCGGCACCGGGGTAGGCTGCCCACGAAGTGGCAGCGCGGCGACGGCAACGCCCAGGAACAGTGGCGAGAGTCGGCGGGTCAGGCGGGAGGATGACATTCCGCAATATCGCCCGATTTCACCCCTCCGGAATTCATCCTTGACGAATTCACCACGTGTTGCAATACTAAACCATATGGTTTACTCAAGCACTTCGCCTCGGATGTCCGAGGCGCTCGACGGTACGTTCGGCGCGCTCGCCGATCCAACCCGGCGCGCCATTCTGCTCAACCTGTCGCGCGGGGAACGCTCGATTGGGGAGCTCGCGACGCTCTTCGACATGACGCTGCCCGGCGTCTCAAAACACGTGCGCGTGCTCGAGCGTGCGGGGCTTACGGATGTGCGCCGAGTGGGGCGTGTGCGCCGATGTCGATTGGTGGGCGCGCCACTGCAAGCCGCTGACGCGTGGATCCAACACTACCGCGCATTCTGGGAACAACATCTCGATCAGTTCGCCGCCTATCTCGACGCCAACCCTGAGGAGCCGTCCGCATGGCCAGTCCAAACCTCGCCGAACCGACCGACGTCGTCATCATCCGCCGCACGGTCAACGCGTCTGTCCAAAGAGCCTTCAGCGTCTGGACGGACCCGCAAGCGGTAAAGCTTTGGTCGGCGCCCGGTCCGTGGACGACCACGCACGCCGAAGCGGACGTACGAGTCGGCGGGCACTATCGCACACACATGCGCGGCCCGAACGGCGAAGAGCGGCATCTCGTCGGTACGTACCTCGAAGTCGAGCCGCCGCATCGCCTGCGCTTCACGCACCACTGGGACAAACCCAAAAATAGCTGGAGCTCCGAAGTCACGGTCGATTTTCGCGCCCTCGGCGACACCACCGAGGTAATCCTGACACACGCGTTACTCCCCGATGACTCATCAAAGGTCGGACACACGCAAGGTTGGAACGGGTGCTTCGAGAAGTACGTGGCACTCGTGAATGCCGGCGTCTGATCGTTTGTCGCTCGTACCATCCGTACTCCCCGCGCTACCCTAACCATCTCCTGCAGGAGCATCGATCATGGAAACCAAAGAGATCGCCGCCAAACTCGTCGCGCTGTGCAACGCCGGTCAGAACATGACCGCACTCGAGACGCTGTACGCCAACGATATCGTCAGCCTGGAAGCTGGTGGTCCCCCAGGTCAGGATCGCGAAATGACGGGACTGGAAGCAGTCAAAGGAAAGGGGAACTGGTGGTTCGAGAATCACGATGTGCACTCGGGTGCGACGCGCGGGCCGTGGGTGAACGGTGACAGCTTTGTCGTCGAGCACACGTACGACATCACCTTCAAGCCCACCGGCGTACGCAGCACGATGAACGAAACCGCCCTGTACGAGGTGCGTAACGGCAAGATCGCCAAGGAAACGTTCTTCTACGGCGCATAATCATCGCCGAACCACCGCGAGGGCGGCGATCGAGCGATTCGCCGCCCTCGTGTCGCAACAGCAACCGCACCAAATAGCCGCAGCCGCACGTGGTGCTCTGCGCGTCACTGCGCCATCTTGGGCACGTGACCACACCATCTGCCTCCGCGCGCACTGCGCCACTCGCTGCAGCCACCACGGCGTCGTCCACGCCGGGGCTGATTCGCGCCGTCGGGACCATCGGTCTCGCGGCCAGCATTTTCAATTGTACCGTCGGTGGCGGCATCTTCCGCTTACCCGCAGGCGCGGCCGCGGCGGCGGGTTCTGCCGCTCCGTTTGTGTATCTCATCTGCGGCGCGGTGATGGCGTGCGTGGTGCTCTGCTTCGCCGAAGCGGGCAGTCGCGTACCACTCACGGGTGGACCATACGCCTACGTCGAAGCGGTGTTCGGTCCGTATGTTGGCTTTCTGGTTGGCATGTTACTCTGGCTCCTCGGCACCACGGCGGTCGCTGGTGTGTCGTCGGCCTACGCGGATGGCGTGAGTACACTGCTCAATGCGCCGTCGATTCGCGTGCCGACGCTGATCGCCACGTTCTCGCTGCTCTGCTGGATCAATGTGCGCGGTGTCGAACAAGGTACGCGCGTTGTGACGCTCGTCAGCATCGCGAAACTGCTGCCACTGCTCGCGTTCGTATGCATCGGCGCGTTCTTCATCGTGCCAGCCAACCTCGCCGTGCACGAGATGCCCGCACCAACCACCATGGCGCGCGCGGCGATCATTCTGACCTTCGCGTTCTTTGGTGTCGAAAGCGCGCTGGTCACGAGCGGTGAGGTGAAAGACCCCGTGCGAACCGTGCCGCGCGCCCTGGCCATCGCGATGACCGGCGTGACGCTGCTGTATCTCTCCGTCCATCTCGTCGCGCAGGGCGTACTCGGCCCGGACCTCGCTACGGTGAAGACTGCGCCGCTGGCATTTGCCGCAGAGCGATTTCTGGGAACGCCGGGTCGCCTGCTGCTGCTCGTTGGCGCGACGATCTCCATGTTTGGCTACGTCAGCGGCATGACGCTCGCCGTTCCGCGTGCGCTCTGGAAATTCGCGCAAGACGGACTACTGCCACCGGTGATTGGCCGCGTGCATCCGACGTTTCGCACGCCGCATATTGCTATCGTGGTGCAGACGCTGATTGTGGGCGTGCTCGCGGTGTTCAACTCGTTCGAACAGCTCGCGGTGATCGCCAACGTGTCGGCGCTGTTGCTGTACGCGGGGTGTGCAATCGCCACGATGATGCTGCGCCACCGAAATATTCGACAGGAAGGCGCGTTGCCCTTCACGGTGCCCGGCGGTCATCTCATCCCGGTAATTACCGTCGCGCTCATCGCGTGGTTACTGACGAGCATCACGCGTGGTGAATGGTCGGTGTTGCTGATCGCGCTCGTCGTCACGACCATCATCTACGTGATCGCTCGACGGACACTCACCCCGATGACGCATGCCGAACACGCCGTGTCCATCGCCATATGATTCACGAAGACGCTGTCTCGCAACCGAGCCAGAGCGACACACTCGACGCGCGCTCAAACAGTGTCATGCATCTCACGCCAACGTCTGCGTCGGTCACGGATACCGACACCGAGACCAGGGTCTGGTTGCAACGCACGTTGCTCCACGAGCAGACGGGTGTTGTGCTCACACTCGGCTATCTCGCGCTGATCGCCATCGGTATTCTGCACGAGTCTTCTGTATTTCTGTATTTCCGCATCAACATTCTGCAGTACGCTGATCCGTCAGACTTCGTGCTCGCACCAGTGCGTGATCCGCTGGTCATCCTCGCGACCGTTGCGCCGATTGGCGCCGCATGGCTCTACGTGCGCTTCATGACGCGTGCGGCCAAGAAGATCGCGGAGAAACGCGGCAAGCCGATGCCAACTCAGAAAACACGGCCATGGCAGTGGGCGCTTATGACCGTGATCTGGGTGGTCGCCGTGTCACTCTATTACTCGAGACACGTGGCGAACGAAATTCGTGAAGGGCGAGGCTCGTTGGTGAAAGTCACGTTCGTCGCAAACCCGACGCCCCCCGACACCGCACCGACCTATCTGATTGGCGCGACGGGGCGCGCCGTGTTTCTGTACCGACTACCGCAAGGACACACGGAGGACGCACGCACCGAGATCGTTCCGCTCAACAACATTGCGCGAATGATGATCATGCGCGCGCCCAAGACCTCAAAGTGAGCGCGGACTGACTTACGGCACCACCTGCTTCGCCTGCGACAACCGATAGAGCGTGACCGCGGCGCGTTTCGCGCGGATCGACAGCGAACGTAAGTCTGCCGTCTCCTGCGGCGAGTGATCGTCATGCCCCGCGAGTCCAACACCATCGATGATCATTGGGACGATACCCGCGATGAACGACACGTCGGCCGCGCCAGCCTTGGACGGATCAACGGGTAGCACGGCGCCGAGTCCGAGATCGCGACTCGCTTTGTCGTGTAGGGCAAGCAATTGTTTGTTGCCGTCCGTCGGCGCCATCGGCGGGTAGCCGTCGTCGAAGGTGATCGTCGCGCTGGTGTGACCGAGGTGTGCGGCAACGATCTCGCGCATCGTTGCTTTGGTGCGCTGCAATTGCTCGGCGGACAACGTGCGCAGGTCGCCCTGCACGGTCATGTGTTCCGCAACGATGTTGTTCTTCCCTTCGGCTGACCCTTTGTTGGCCACCGCGTCGAGCGTGGTGCGTGCACCGCCAAGTGCGAGTCCGGGATTGAACGTGAGATATGCCTCTTTGCTCAGTCGCGTCCGAAAGGCGTCGAGGATGCGTGCCGTCTCGAAGATGGCGCCGAATCCGATACTGTCTTTAAAGATTTGCGACGAATGTGCAGCTTCGCCTTTTACGTCGAGCAACCAGCTTGCCGCGCCACGACGCGCGACAACGCCTGAGTGCACATCACCGGAGCCATCTTCAAAGCCGATGGCAGCATATGCGCCGCGCGCCGCCTCCGTGAGATCGCGACGTGACAGTGAGACTGGCTTTCCCTCGTGCTCTTCGTCGCCGTGCATGACGATCGTGACGTTCAGTTTCTCGAGCGCTCCGGCCGCACGCAGTGCTTCGAGCGCCAGTACCATGATCACATCGCCACCTTTCATGTCGATAATGCCTGGGCCGCGCGCCGTCGAATCGGCGAGGCGCTCCATCTTCTGAAATGGACTTGTAGGCTCGAAGACCGTGTCGAGATGCCCAATCAGCACAAGCTTGGGACCTGCGGCCGGATGCTCCGCGACGAGATGACCCGCACGACCAAACGGCGCGCCATCCACCCATCGTGTCGAGAAGCCGAGCGAATCGAGACGCTGACGGAGCAGATCGCCAACCTGTCGCACGCCGGCGAAGTTCATCGTGCCGCTATTGATGTTCACGAGTCGCTCGAGCAGCGCGATCGCGTTGGCGGAACGTTGGTCGACGGCGCGCGCGATCGAACGCTCGGTGGTGTTGAGCGAATCACGACCAGCTGCTTTACTCGCGACTTTCGTCGGTTGGGCGTGCGCATCCAACGCAACCAGCAACAGCGCGGCGACCGCACACGCTTTGACGATTCTGATAGTCATTTATTGACGACCATCGGTCATGCTCGGCGCATTGGTGCGATAGGGTGCAAAGCCACGTCCCCAGTCGACCCCGATTACTTCGAGTGAGATCCTGTCACCATCCACATGCACGATGACATAGTGATACGGATTTCCGCCGGCGTCGATAGACGGCTTGGCCAGGTGTTGTAGCGTGAGCTTCTCCGACGCGCCCGCTTTGAGGTAGTCCTTGAGATCGGGCTCGCCAGTATACGCATACAACGGCGCGCCGCCGCCGCCGCTTACGATTTGATCGATGCGATGCGGGCCTGTGGCATCGGTGTACCGCTCGACCCAATGCTCGTACAGATGCTCGTGGCCGGTGAGCAGTAACCGCACGTGATGCTGACGAAAGAGCGGCATCCACAAATTGCGAATGGCCAGCGCCTGCGATTCAATCACCGGACCACCATGCGGCCCTGATGAGAATGCTGGATGATGATAGAACATGGTGATGTTGACGTAGCGCTTGCGGTCGAGGCCAGCGAGCTGCGCCTTCACCCAATTGAACTGCACGCTGTCCGATGGAATGTTCGAATCGAATGCGACGAAGAACGTATTCCCGTACCCGAACGCATATGTTGGATATCCTTTCAGCCGACGCGGTGTGCCCTCGGCAGGAATCAACTTCGCGTTCGCGGCGAAGTAGTTCGCGAGTCCGGACACGCGACGCGTATCGGCGAGATCGGTGTTGCTTCCTGTGTCGTGATTTCCGACGGCGAGGAAGTACGGGACGCCGCCGTCCTGCGTGAGACGGTTGATGAGCGGGATGTAGCTCACGGTGAGTTGCTTGGCGATGCTGCCATTCACCACCGCGTCGCCGCTCTGCACAACGAAACGAATGGGGTCGCCGCTCGTCGCGGCGGCCTTGATGCTTTGCAGCATCGACTCGATCACAAGCGTGTGTTCCGCTTGCAACTCGGTACCGTCGTGCCGACCACGCGTATCACCATATGCGATGAACGAAAACTTCGTGATCGCGGCACTCGCCGCTTCCGACGCCAACGGAACGCGCGGTGGCAGCGATGGCACGATCGAATCGCTCGCGGTCGCCTGCGCCAGCAGTGTCGACGGTAGGAGGACGACGCAGCCGACGGCCGCACGAAGTGAGCGACGTGCAACGACGCGAACGGTCATGAGCTGGGTACCGGAGCTAAGGAGGGGAAGTTGGTGCGATGCGCCTTGCCTGATGCTGCGTCATCGCCGCGCGGGATAGTGTATCGCACCGTCGCACAAATGGCCGACTGCACGAAATCGTGATCGGGTCGAGATTGCGTCGTTACGCCGCGTCGCGCAGACTCCAGCCCGTGCCGACAAATCTCCGATCATGAATCTCTTGCTGGTAAGTGGCAGCCTGCGTGGCGCCTCCTCGAATTCTGCGCTGATCCGTGCGGCTGCACAGCTCAGCGTGCCCGACGTGGTCTCCGTCGTCTTCGAGGGGATCGGCGCGCTGCCGCACTTCAATCCCGATCTGGACGGCGACCCCGCCGACGTCCACGTGCAGCGCTGGCGCGACGCACTCCGCTCGGCCGATGCGGTGCTGTTTTCCACGCCCGAATATGCCCACGGGCTACCTGGCACGCTTAAGAACGCGCTCGATTGGGTTGTCGGCTCCGGCGAGTTCCTCTACAAGCCGGTCGGGCTTCTCAATGCGTCGGCGGCATCGACATACGCACAGGCCTCGCTCCACGAGACGTTGTCCGTGATGATGGCCGAGATGGTGCCAGACGCAATCGCAGTCGTCCCACTCGCGACACGGCCAGCCGGTCCTCGCGCTGTGTTGCAGGACCAGCCGGCCGTCGATGTCATCACCAGCGTGATGACTGCATTGCACCGTTACGTCGTAGACAAGCAGACATGATACACGCGTCGTGCATGATGCGCACTCGCGAACGGACTAGGCGCTGACTGCCACCGGCGCACCAACCGCGACCGGTGCGCGCTTCGTCTTGTTGAGCGCGCGGCGCAGCAGCAACAGACTCACGGTCATCTGCACGATGACGGTCGTCACCGAGAGCAACCAGAGTTGATGCAGTTCGAACCCCCCGCGTGAGCTGAGCCAGATCGCCGGCAACGCAAAGACCGCCACGCGCGTCGCACTGCTGATCAAGGCTGGCATCGTGTTGCCGAGCGCCTGAAACATCCCCGAGCAAGTGAAGATGATGCCCGTGGCGACGAAGTTCCACGAGATCACATGCAGAAACTCGCTCCCGACGGTCAGCGCTGCGGTATCGTGCGCAAATAGTTTGATGAGCACATCGGCACGCCACTGACAGAGCAACGTCAACGTGAACATCACCACGCTGCCCATCACGGCTGCCGCCCGAAACGTTTCTCTCGCACGATCAGGATGCCCCGCGCCGACGTTTTGTCCGGCAATCGGCGCCGCGGCAAAGGACAACGCCATCGCCGGCAAGAAGACCGCCTGCATCACTCGTGAGCCAACACCGTAGCCCGCCTGTGCGTCCGCACCGAAGCCGCGAATGATCCAGTAGATCACGGCGGTGTTCACGAACATCAACGCAAACTCGCCGCCCGCCGGTAACCCGATTTTGAGAATGCGGATCCATACGCTCAGTCGCGCTTTCAGTAGCGACGCTTGGAAGCCGACGAACTTCTCAAGGCGCAGGAAGTACGAGAGCAGCAGCACGACGCCAACCATGATTGCGATCGAACTCGCGAGCCCGGCGCCGGCCACACCCAACGGTCGGCCAGTGAACCAGCCGGCAATCAGGATGGGTGCGAGAATCGCATTCATGACGACGGTTCCCATCTGCACGACCATCGTCGGCTTGGAGATCCCGGTGCCGCGCAACGCCGACCCCATCGTCACCATGGCGAACTGCATCGCCAATCCGGGCAAATAGGCGTACAGGTACGACGTACCGGCTGTCACACTCGCCGAGTCGGCCGCGACGGTGCGCAAATACGAGCCGGCGAGCGCATAGCCACCCACCAACGTCACGAGCGCACACACCACCGCCAACGACACGCTCTGGTTAAACACCAGATTCGCATCGTCCTTGTCCTTGCGACCGGCCGCATGCGAGATGAGCACCATCGTGCCGACGCCCAGAATCTGCGTCAACGCCATGACGATGAACTGCACGTTGCCCGCCGAACTCACGCCGGCAATGGCCGCATCGCCCAGCTTGGCGACGAAATACAAATCGATGAAATAGTACGCGGTTTGGAACAACATCCCGGCCGCCATCGGCAACGCGAGTCGCACGATGTGTTTGGGGATGGAGCCCTGCGTCAGATCCTGCACGGTACGCCTCGTGTGGAAGTGCCGATCAAGTTAGTGGGCGCCTGCGCTGCGAGCGGCAAACGCCCTACGTCAACGCGCACCTACACAAACGCTTCAGCGGCCAGCCGTCGTGCATGGTTTTGCAGGTCGTGCGGCCAGTCGGCCGCGTACTCCGCAAACCGCGCGGCATCCCCGGCAAAGAGTGATCGCGTCGCCTCCTCGAAGCCCGGCTGGTCGCCGAGCATCGCCGACATGAAACGGTAGGCCGATTCCTGCGCACGTCGCCGATGGTCGCGTTCTCGGCTCGCGCCGCGCGCCTCCTCCACCAGCTTGCGGATCGTCACCGAGGCGCCGCCCGGCTGTTCGCTGAGCCACTGCCAATGCCTCGGCAGCAACGTGATCTCCCGCGCCACGACGCCGAGTCGCGGCCGACCGGGCCCGGAGCGTGTCGCGTCTGTCGCCGGGACCTGAGACGTCTCCGATGTGGATTCGACGCCCTCGGCGACCGGCAATTGCATCAGGACATCGTCCAATGTGCCGCGCAGATCCAGCTCGATCGGCTGGCTGGTCAGGCAGTCGAACACGAGAAGCTGCACCGGTACGCCGGTGTCGGCGTGGGCTTTAGCCGCCCGCGCGACCGCCTCGAGGCTCCCGATCCCGACAAGACGGGGCCCGTCGAACGCGATGTATTGGTCCATGGATTGACTCACGTCTTTGTTCATAGGAACGAGATACTATCCGGGTAATAATCGCTTGTCAATACTACCCGGGCAAAATAAGTCTTCGCATAAGGTCGAAGCCGTGGGTGCCGACGTCATGAGAGTTGGGCGACAGTCCGCTAGCATTGCTGGAGCCCGTGCCCGACGTGGCGCCGTCTCGTCTCCGACTCCCGACTCATGGCCTTGCTGGGCCTGCAGGATATCCATCTCGCCTTTGGCGGCCCCGCCGTGCTCAGTCACGCCTCGTTCAGTATCGAGCGCGGCGAGCGCGTCTGTCTGCTCGGGCGCAACGGTGCCGGGAAGAGCACGATCATGAAATTGCTCGACGGAACCATGACGCCCGACAGCGGCGACGTTGTTCGTCAGACCGGTGTCACGGTGACGCGTCTCGAGCAGGACATTCCCACCGACGTCACCGGATCGATCTTCGACGTGGTCGCGGCCGGACTCGGACCTACCGGTGCGTTGCTCGCCAAATACCACGTCGCCAGCCAGCGCGTGGCGACTGACGCGAGCGACGCGGCCCTCAAAGAGCTCGATCGGTTGCATCAGGCGCTCGATGCGGCCGATGCGTGGCAAATGCAGACGCGCGTCGACACGGTGCTCGATCACCTCGGACTCGAAGCGGACGCAGAGTTTTCTGCGGCGTCGGGTGGACGTAAGCGCCAGACGTTGCTCGCGCGTGCACTCGTGCGGCAGCCGGATGTGCTGCTGCTCGACGAACCCACCAACCATCTTGACATCGATGCGGTCGAGTGGATGGAACAGTTCCTGATCGATCGCGGCACCACGCTGCTGTTCGTCACGCACGATCGTGCATTTCTGCGACGCGTTGCGACGCGCATCATCGAGCTCGATCGGGGCAAGTTGGTGGACTGGGGGGCGGACTACGACACGTATCTCGAACGCAAGGAAGGCGCGCTCGCCGCCGAAGCGCGTGAGTGGGCGGAGTTCGACAAGAAACTCGCGAAGGAAGAAGTCTGGATTCGCACCGGTATTCAGGCGCGGCGCACGCGGAACGAGGGGCGCGTGCGGGCGCTCGAATCGTTGCGCGTCGAGCGCTCGGCGCGGCGGGATCGGTTGGGAGCCGTCAAGTTGCA
>JBBQDB010000106.1:0-14400 GCA_038319245.1 Gemmatimonadales bacterium | reverse complement strand
GAACGCCGCGCTCAGCGTCGACGCGTTCGCCGAGCAGCAGGCAACGATGTGGCGGGACGGGTTGGCGCAGTGGGGGGAGGATGGCGCGCGCATTCAGCGCCTGCGCGATGCCGCCGATGTCGCGATTTACACACCGGGCAGCACGGCCGGACGCCCGATATCCATTGTGCAGGCGTTCTCGGCGCCACCACAAAGTGTGCGCGAAGACAGCGAGAGTTTTCGCGACCGTGTCGACGCGAGTGCGACGAGCGTGCTGGCGCTGCTTGGCATCGAGGCCGACCCCATTTCGAGCCGAGAGCATATTTTGCTCGCGAATATTCTGTCGGGCGCGTGGACCGAGGGGCGCGATCTCGACCTCGCGGGACTTATTGGCGCGATTCAGAATCCGCCGTTCGCGACAATCGGCGTCATGCCGCTGGACAGCGTGTTTCCGCCCAAAGACCGGCTCGCGCTCGCCATGAAGCTCAACAACCTGCTGGCCGCGCCGGGCTTTCAGGTGTGGATGCAGGGCGAGCCGTTGAGCACAGCAAACCTGCTGTACACGAGCACGGGCAAGCCGCGCTGTTCGGTCGTTTCGATTGCGCACCTGAGCGATGAAGAGCGCATGTTCTTCATGACGATGCTGCTCGCGGATATTCTGGCGTGGATTCGCACGCAGCCCGGCACCGGATCACTGCGCGCCATTCTCTACATCGACGAACTGTTCGGCTACATGCCGCCGGTCGCGAATCCACCGTCGAAGGTGTTGTTGCTGACGTTGCTCAAACAAGCGCGCGCGTTTGGCCTGGGCGTTGTACTCGCCACGCAAAACCCTGTCGATCTTGACTATCGCGGCTTGTCGAACACGGGCACGTGGTTCATCGGGCGCCTACAGACCGAGCGCGACAAAATGCGCGTGATGGAAGGACTCGAAGGGGCGTCGGGCGGGCAGCCATTCGACAAGGATGCCATGGAAAAGACAATCGCCGGCTTGGGCAAACGCGTCTTCTTGTTGCACAGCGTTCACGAGCCCGCGCCAGTGACGTTCGAAACGCGATGGACGATGTCGTACCTCGCCGGACCGATGACCCGCGAACAGATCAAGCGGCTGCAATCGTCGGCGCCAGCACTGACACCGTCCACGTCGACGTCGTCAACGAGCGCGACTGTCGCATCGACCAGCGCAGGCGCGACGCCGGATGGTACGACCGCTATGACGTCGACCACGAGCGGCGGCATGCTGTCGCTCGATCCGTCGGCGACGGCGCACGCACCCGTTCTGCCACCGGACATCGCGCAGTTTTTTCTGCCGCCGAGCACCGAGGGCGACACGCTGCAATACAACCCGCAGATTTTGGGAATCGCTGACGTCGCATTTACCAACACGAAGCTCGGCGTGAACGATCAGCGGCGCGTCGTGTTGTTGGCCGATGTTACGGACGGCGCGATTGCACTCGAGTGGAGCGAGGACAATCGTGTTGACATTGATCCTGCAGGACTCGAACGCGCGCCGCGCGACCGTGCAAGCTTCGGCGAGGTGCCCAAGCCGGCGATGACCGCCAAAAGTTATGTGGCGTGGACCAAGTCCTTCCAAAAGTGGGTGGTAGCCAACGAGCAGATCGCACTGCTCAGCAGCCCGACGCTCGGCCTTACGTCGGGTGCCGACGAAAGCGAGCGTGACTTTCGCATTCGGCTACAGAACAAGGCGCGCGAGGAGCGCGATGCAAACGTGGAGCAGCTGCGACAGCAGTATGCCACCAAGCTGACCGCACTACAGGAGCAGCTCCGTCGCGCGCAGCAGGCCGTCGAACGCGAGAAAGCCGAAGCGACGCAGGCCAAGGTTAGCACCATGATCTCGGTCGGCAGCGCGATTCTGGGCGCGGTCTTCGGTCGCGGAAAGGTCACCGCCACGGAGATCAGTAAGGTGGGAACTGCCGTGCGCGGCGCTGGACGTGCGGTGCAGCAGAGCGGCGACGTGGGGCGCGCCACCGAAAGCGTCGCCGCCTTGCAAACACGCTACACCGATTTGGAAGCGCAGCTGCAGGTTGAGATCGACGCGCTCGGCGCGCCGTTCGATGCGCAGCAGGAGGCGTTAACGTCGGTCCCGATCAAGGCCAAGAGCGGCGACGTGCACGTGCAGCTCGTGGCGCTGGCCTGGGTGCCGTACGTGCGTGATGCGTCGGGGATGTCACACGCGGCGTGGCGCTGACAACAACGCGCAAACACGAAAACACGTCGTGATCACAACGACCGATGGGGTGCTCCGACGCAATCGCGCCAGGAACACCCCATCAGTACTTCAGCGACACGCTCACACCGCGAAGATCAGCCAGGAAAGGCTCATCGCGATGACGAAGGCGAGGCTGGTCTCGAGGAGCGATGCCGTCTCAAGGCGAGCGGCGATTGAACGCGAACGGTTACGACTGACACGGTGGCTCATGACGGACTCCTCGCAATCAAGGTGTCAGTTTCGACGACGCAGCGACGTCGCAGGTCACGCGTGCGTTATCGGACTGTCTGGTCTCTTGCCCGCGCTTTGCGTGCCGCGCCCGTGTCTGGCGAGAGACGTGCTGCCAACTCCACCGCTTTGCGTTGGCTGTTCAGCGTCCAGTCAAACGACGATTCGGTCGACATGAACGCGCCACGCTGCAATCGTTCGCGATCCGCCGGTTCGAACCATTGCGCCAGAAATTTCCCGAATTCTGCTCGGGTCGCTGGGAAGTCTGCGCGGTAGTAGGTAAAGACTGGACTGAGGACGAGAATCCGCGCGCGGTCCATCGCTTCGAGCCGGTTTTGCGACGGCGATTCCCGCAAGAAACGGCGCCCCTGATCCTGTAATTGGGCGTCGAGCGCTACGCCGCGATACGCCTCGCTTCGCAGCGGTGGGCTACCCATCGCGCCGTACACCATCGCGAAGTGAATGCGCGGGTCGCTGAATTCGGTGCGCAGGATATGGTGCTCGACATCGTCGAGCGTCAGTTGTTGGCCTGCGGCGCGGACAATCGGCGTGCTCCATGGTCCCTTGAGGCGCAGCACGCCGAAGGTCTTTTCGATATTACGAATCGACTGCGTCTCGCCGTGCTGTGCGATCAGCTGGATCGTGAAGGCGTTGTAGACGTTGAGCCAAAACGCCAGACGTTCCGCGTCATCGAGCGTCGCTGGTTTGACGGCGTCGAGCGACGCGAGATAGTGCGCGAACGACGGGTCGCGGCCAAAGCCTTCATAGTCCACATGCCCATCGACGACGAAACGATGGAGCAGTGCGTCGTAGGCGCTGTGGTCGACGGTGTGGGAGACGGTAAGGGCGCTCGTGCTGCCGGTCGGCGCCGCCTGCGCACGAAGGCTAGCCGCGCCACAGGCAAGTGAGAGCGCGAGCAAAGGCGCGATCGCCGTGGCGTAGCGAGCGACGACGCTGGCGCGGTGTTCTCGGCGCCTTGTCCTTGATACATTCGAAGCTCCCGTCGGGGTCAGCGGTGGCATCGCCGCTCCGTGCGGCGACCGAAGATCGCCGACCCCGTTCGCGATGCACCCGCGAAATCCGTACGCATCGCCTCCCTCAGTCGCTTGCTCATGTCGCACTCCTGGTTACTTGGCATCTGGCGTCTGCTGAAAGCTGATGCCGAACTCGATTTCGCGCCGGGGGTGCGTATGGAGTTTCGTGAGGGTGGGCTGCTGCACTATCACATCGACGTGGCGGGGAACGATCAGGTCGTGGCGCTGGTCTATCGGGTGGAAGACGATGTGCTGCACACCGAAAACCCGATCGCGCCGCACTCGATGAGTGTACGCCTCGCCCACGGCGCGGGTGATGTGCTCTTGCTCGATTTTGGTGGCGCGCAGGCTGTGCTGGTCCGCGAGACCGATGCGCCCGGCGTGATCGAGGACGGAGTGCGCGCTTGATTGCGGCGCATCGGACCCACGTAGTGCTGCACGCGTGACGACAGTACCGTTTACGGCCGCTCGTTCCATGACGCGCCGCGCCGCAGCCGCACAGGGCCTCGCCAGCCGTCGTAGGGCGATATGACGACATCACCCTGCGTGATGTTGACGATCCCAGCCTTGGCGAGATCTGCCGCAATCGTGCGAATGGGCGGCATCAGCGCACGCCAACCGTCCGGGTCGAGCGCTCGCGCGACCTCCGACGGACAGATCGACGATGCATCCGCGCGTTCATCGAGCAGCGAAACAATGAGTCGTTCGATGTGTGCACGCGCGGCGTCGCGTGTTGGCGCATCAGTCCAGAGGAGCATGGGGCTGGCAGGGTTGGAATTCATCCGCGACCGGCCGGAGTCGATCGCGGCCGTCAATAGTGCGAGCGTTGGTAAATTCATTGTATCAACGATGCATACGTTCGTTCTGTGTCCTGCGTTGCGTGCGTCGCGTGTCGGGCGTCTCCGAAGACCTCCCGCGCACCGAACGGCTCCCGCAACGCGCCGAATGCCCTCACTGTCCAATCGCTCCGTATGACCCTCTCAGAACGCTATCCGTCGTTGCCGTGGATCGGGCCGTTCGCCGTCTTCATGCTCCTGCTCGCCGTCGCGCCGACGCTGCCATTCGGACAGCCGTGGGAATCGTTGCTGCGGGTGGGTGTGCTGGCGGTTGTCATCGTACTGTTGTCGGGCTCGCTCGTAAAGTCTTTTCGCGTTCATCATGCCGTTGCGAGCATCGCGCTTGGGCTCGCGGTCTGCGCGCTCTGGGTGGCACCGGACCTGCTGATTCCGGGCTGGCGTGCGCACTGGATCTTCCAGAACAGCGTCACTGGTACGATCAAGAATTCGATCGCACCGAGTGAGCTGGCGAATCCGCTGGTGCTGGTCCTGCGCATCGCGCGCGCCGCGATCCTGGTACCGATCCTCGAAGAACTGTTCTGGCGGGGCTGGCTTCCGCGCTGGATCGTGAACAACGACTGGCAGCAGGTGCCACTTGGCCGTTACACCACGCTGGCGTTCATCGGCACCGCCGTCCTGTTCGCAACTGAACACGGCCCATTCTGGGAGGTCGGCCTCTGCTGCGGGCTGATCTACAACTGGTGGATGTGGCGGACGAAATCGCTGGGCGACATCGTGCTGGTCCACGCGGTTACCAACGCCGCGCTAGCCGGCTACGTCCTTGTGACAGGAAAGTACGAGTACTGGATGTAGGCACCGGCACACCGGCGAGCCACGAAAAAACAACTGCAACCGCCGGCCGCGAATCATGCGAATTGCACCATCGTGTTTCGCGGCCCGCTGTTTTTTGTTGCTTGGACTTGTCCGTGCCTCAAGCGCGGCGCGCGCTCAGCTGCCGTAGACGATCGGCAGCGTGCCGTTCCGAATGTCGCGCGCGCCCGCCGCAACGCCTGAGCCAAACGCGAAGGCCGCTGAGATTGCCGTTCCGATACCCACAAACGGCAGTAACGGAGCGATCGCGCTACCGACCAGCAGCACCGCGCCGCCGGCCACCCACGGTGCAATACCCTTTTGGACGGCGTCGACATAGCGCAGCCGATTGCGCACGAAGCGACGAGCCGTGCTGTACAACACAGTCGCAGCGGCGACCGCGATGCCGAACGAAATAAGAAAGCTGAGCGTGTTCCACATGATCTATTCCTCCGGGTGACTCACGAGTCGACGACGACGCCGACTTCTGCTTCTCCTAACGAAGCGGCGGGCGCGAGGTTTCAGTCTCGGCCCGCCGTGTCTAACCGCGACGCAGTGCAGCTACCGGCCGGGCGGGCGCGACGGCATGCTCATCTTGGTGTAATTCGACGGGATCGTGAACTGCGCTTCAGGAATCGCGCGCTTTTCGACCTTGATGACTTCGAGCACCACGCCGCCATCCTTGCGCGCGACCTTGAGCGGGAACGCCCCGACGTCGGTGAGTGACGTCTGCCACGCGGGCGTCGCTGCGCCTCCGCGCCCGCCCATGCCACCCATTCCACTCATCGCGTTGACAAACGAGCCAAGCGCTTTCGTGTTGCACATGTCGAAACTGTCGGTCTGTGTCTCGACCAACACATGCTCGCACTCGTAACCGGCGATCCTTTCCTTCTTGCCCGTACGCGTGATCTTGGGTGCGGGTGCAGCGTTGATTTTTTTGGACACAGAATCCATCGCAGCGCGCACCGACGGGTTCGCGGCCGGATCGGTCGACATCTCGATGTACATGCTCTGCGCGTCCATCAGCATGTACATCTTTTTTTCCGCGGGTACGGCGATCATGGATGCCGACCGCCCAGCGGCGTTCATGTTGATGCGGACCTTCCCACCGCGCATCACATACTCGACCTCTCGTGCAGGCGATGCAGCGCCCGCGCTGACGCGCATCGTGACCGCACCTTCAAACGCCTGCGCGTGGAGTGGCGCGCTGACAAAACTCATCGCGACGCCGAGCACGGTCGTGACGACACCGAATGGAGAAACGGCTGCAGAAAGTCGTAAGGTCATCGGAGAGGCGGCGTGGATGTCGTTGGCGACGGCGACGTGTCGATCACGTCAATCCAGTCTTCATCGCTTTGAGGACGAGATCAGCGAAGCGATCAATCTCGTTGATGCTGGTATACACATTGGGCGTGATGCGGATCCCGCTGAACTCCGGATGCACGATCGGCGTCTGCACGATGCGATGCGTGCCGTACAGCCAGTTGCCGAGCTTTGCCGGATCCATCCCGTCGACGGAAAAGTTCCCAATGCCGCCGCCCCACGGTGAGTCCATCGGCGTCAGCATTTTCACCCGACCATTGCCCTCGGCGAGCAAACGCTTCGCCCATCGATCGCGCAGATACACCAGCCGCGCAAACTTGCGCGAGGTGCCGATCGCACGATGAAACGCGATCGCGACGGAGATCGCATTGTGATTCGCGGCCGGATGCGTGCCGATCTCTTCAAACTTCCGGATGTTGTCATCCTGCGTCACGTCAGCGCCGATCAGCGGCCAGATCTTCTTCTGTTTGTCCTTACGCACGTACAAAAAGCCGGTACCGATTGGCGCGAGCATCCATTTGTGCAGACTGGTGCCGTAATAGTCCACGCCAAGCTGATCACGCGTAAACGGGAACTGCGCAAACGCGTGCGCACCGTCCACGAAGACCTCAATGTTTTTTGCGCGCGCCATCGCGACGATATCGTGCACAGGCAGAATCTGCCCCGTAAGATTCGTGATGTGCGTGATCTCAATGATCTTGGTGCGCGGTGTGATCGCGGCCGCGAATTTCTCCGTGATGACATTGATGTTCGACGGCGGTACCGGAAACGAAATCTCTTTCAGCACGATGCCGTCGCGTCGCGCGCGCTGGCGCCATGCGCTGAGCATCCGTGGATAGTTCTGATTGCTGACGATGACTTCGTCGCCCGCTTTAAGATCGATGCCGAAAATCAGCGCGGTGAGCGACTCGGTCGTGTTGCGCGTGATCGCCATCTCTTCGATGTCGCAGCCGAATTCCGCCGCAAGCTCGCGTCGCACGATCTCCACGCGCGGCTCGAGGTCGCGCCACATCTGAATCACCGGCAACTCATTCGAGTAGTGCAGGTCGCGAATCATCTGATCCATCACGTGCGTCGGGGCGGGCGAACAGCCACCGTTGTTCAGATTGATCCAACTCCGATCCAACTCGAAGGCGCGCTGAATCGGCTCCCAGAAATCTTCGTCAGCGGCATACGCCGCGTCCGTGGCGGCATTCCCTTGCCACGCCGGCGCATCAGGATCGAAAAGCCGACCACCACGGCTTTTGGCCACGTCGGCGGCATCGAGGAGGCGACGGATGGCTCCGGGTGCGAACCGCGGAGCGCTGGAGGCCGCAGCAGCGGCGGCTGGCAGCGCCGCAGCGCCGGCCAAGGCAGAGACGAAATGGCGACGGTCCATGCGGGCGAAGATGGCACCCATTCGCTCGATGCGCGAGAGTCATCTCGATCACCTGCAGCTCAGTCGCGCCTAGAACGTCGTGCGCAACCCGAAGGAGAGCGTGCGACCCGCCGTAATGGTGGCGTTATCCGGAGCGCCGCGCTGCACGTTGAGCAGGTTGTCGCCGGTGATCTGCAACGAGAGATCGCGCACGACGCGGTAGGTGAAGTTCCCATTTACGCGCGTCACGCCGCCGTACTTCATCCAGTAATTGCGAAGCATCGCGCCGCCCACGTCGTGATCGCGATCCGTGGATACCAACGCCTGTCCAATCGCCAGACGATCGTAGCCGATCCAATCTTCCGCGCGTGTCAGCGATGAGACCACGCTCCATCGTGACGCCGTCCAGGTGGCGCTCACGCTGGCCGTGCGGAGCGGCACATCGAGCATCCGATCGCCGACGCGCAGCTCACCACGATATCCCGTCGCGACCTGCGCAACGCGGCTGTCGACGAACGTCATGGTGCCGGCGAGCGACAGGCGATCGAGCTGCGTGCTCCCTTGCAGCTCCCAGCCGCGGTTGGTGATCGCGCCGACGTTTTGCAGCGTGTAGGACACCGAACGCACCCACTTGCCCGCCGCAGTCTGCGTGGTCGTGGTGCTGGCCACCGGCTGAATGAGCCCCGATGCACGCTGGTCAAAGCGCGTGACATGCATGACGAACGCTCGACCGAATAACCAATCGAGTCCACCTTCGATGCCACTCTGCGATTCGGGCTGCAACGCACTCGCACTCTGCACCACCGTGCGCCCCATCCAGCTCGTGCCGCGCGTGAAACTGTTGGCCGGACGGATTCCTGTACCGTACGCTGCACGCCACTTGAGCACCGTTTGGCCAATGTCCTGGACATACGAGGCACCGAGCATCGGTAGCACGGCCACTTGGGTTTCCGGGGTAAGCCCACTACTGCGTTCCAGCCGCGTCCCGGCGACGAAAAACCACGCATCGTTGAGCGCGACGTTGGCCTGCGCCGATACGCCGCCGTTCTGCGCCCAGATGGTGCGCAACGACGATGTTGTCGCGGTTGGCGCGAAAGCCGTCGTCGGTGCGCCAGACGTCTTGCCCTGCGTCGTGCCTTGCGGCACCCCCTGTGGAGCGCCCTGTACGCTGACAACCGGCTGCCCGGACAGATCCTCGACCTGGCGCAACACGGCCTGTTCGGCGGCGAAGGTCAGACTGAGTGAGGTTTTTTCGGCGAGATCAAACCGGCCGACGGTGCGCAGCCGCAACGTGCCACGATCGGCGGCGCCCTGTGCGTTCGTGAGATCAGTGCCGTAGATGGTCGGCGTAGGCAAGCCCGCGCTCGAGAGTCCCTGCAGACGATAACCGTCGATCCCCGCGATGATCGTGTGCGTCCAGCGCAACGTCGGCATCATGGTGACGGTGCCGCCAAACGTGTACTGGGACATACGCTGCCCGCTGGCACTGTCACCGGCGAAACGCACCGTATCCTTTGGCATTGGCGCCTTCCCGGTATCCGACGCAGAAACGTTGCCCCACGAGCGATCACTTCCGCTCGCCCACGTCGCGGTGCCCGCATGCGCCGTCGAGGAGGAAGTGGAGCTCGACGGCGCACTGTTGAACACCGACGACCCGCCGCCCAACAACAGATTGGTGCTGGCGTTGGCCTCCTGCATCGCGAAGCGCGCGGTACCCGTCAGCACGCTGTGCGATCGCACCACGCGTACGTCGGCGTCGGCGAGCACTCGGCGCTCCGACGCACCTGGTACGTAGGCACCGACGGTGCCGAGCGTGAGACCAAGTCCCATTGTTTGCTTGCCGGCACCCGCGCGCAGCGAAAACGCGTGGTCCTGCACGAACGGCGCGCGCGAGGCATAGGACGTAGACGACACACCGGCGTTGGTCGCGAGCTGCATCACCATGGCCCCGTTGGGCGCACCATCATGTCGCGTCAAAATATTTACCACGCCGCTGATCGCGTCGGCACCATACAACGCGGCGCCCTGCGGACCGCGAATAACTTCGATGCGATCGATGCGCGACGGATCGAGTTGCGTGACGAGTAATGGATTGGCGACTTCGATGCCGTCGAGATACACCTTGGGCGCCGTCACGCCGAACGAGCTCGCACCGCGAATGCTGCCGTAGCGCGCGGCCACACTGCCCGCGCTCGCGGCCCAACTCCACATGCCCGGCGCAGCGCGATCGAGCGCCTCACCTAACGAAGCAGCGCGCTGTTTGGCCAGTGTCGCGCCGTCAATCACATCCAACGCAAAGGGCGACCCGCGTTGCGATGCACCATCCGGCGTACCCGTCACGACCACACGATCGAGCACGCTGGCCCGACGCGTTTGTGCGCCGACCTCGAGTCCAGCTGCGGTGCGCGCTGGCGCGAGGACGATCTGCGACGATCCGACAACGATCGGGCGGAGCGACGTACCGGCGAGCAGTGTTTCGAAGACGGCACCCACCGCGACCCGATCGAGCGAGACACAGATGCGCCGATCGTTCGGCAGCAACTCTCGGCTATACGACAGCTCGACGTGCGCCAATTCCGCGACTTTGTCGAGAGCATCTCGGATTGGTGTGTCGCCCAGCTTGATCGTGACGATGCGATCCAGCGGCGCGGCGAACGACGATCCGCGGTCGACGGTAGAGGCGCGTGCTGCGCAGACGACTTCGTCGACTCGCGATGCCGAAGCTGCACGTGGTGCGGCTGCCGCCGCGGGCAACACCGAGACTTGTGCGTGCGCGAATGCGACCGGTGCGATCCATGCTGCGATCGCGCCGGCGACGAAAGACCACCGCACTGCTCCGGTTGCCGACATGCGCCTCAGGGGGTCGTGCTGTGTCCTGCCATTTGAAGAATGACGGTATCGCCGCGCTGTACCACTTGAGCACCCAGCGCCAACGCAATCACCTGCACCGCATCCACCGCTGAGTCCGCCCGGAACGAGGCTTTAAGCGTCCGGTTGGACAATTCCGTACCCATCAACCGCAAATCGATCCCATACCAGCGCCGCAGATCGGCCTGGACCTCGGACATAGGCGCATCACGATACGCGAGTACGCCCCGCGTCCAGGACACATCGTCTTCCGTCACCGATCCACGCGTCACCGCCAGCGTCTTTCCAGCAAGCACGCCGCGGTCACCCGCCTTGAGCTCGACCGGCTCGGATTTCGACTCGGCCGAACGACGCAGGGCGACGCTGCCGTGCGTGACCGCGACCATGATCGCACCCGCCTGATTCGTCTTCACAGAAAACGCGGTACCGATATCTCGAATCTCCGCGGCACCCGCGTGCACCGTGAACGGATGCGAGGCATCATGCTGCACGTCAAAGAACGCTGCACCGTCGAGCGTCACATCGCGCGTGGATTTTCCGTACCCCGCCGCCACCGTCAGCCTGCTCCCCGGCGCCAAAATCACGCGGCTGCCGTCGGCCAGCAGCACCGAGTCACGCGTACCCACCTTGGTCGCGAACTGCTGCTCGGCCGACGTCGACCTTCCGTCACGTCGAATGGCGACGAAGAGCAGGGCTGCGGCGGCCGACGCGAGCGCGACCGCTTGCCACGCCCGGAAGCCGCGGCGTGCTACCACGGTGGACGAACGCCAGCCCGGAGCGCGTTCGCTCGTGCGTTCGGTGGTTAGACCACCGTCGGCGATCGTCAATGTTGGCTTCGCTGCGGCAGCGGACGCGCCAACAGCAGCTGTCGCGTCCAGCTGCGCGCGAAGTTGTGCCCACGCGCGATCCACGTTCACGACACCATCGCCAACCGCGAGATCAGCGCGCTGCGCGACGTTCGCGGAACGCTGCTGCAGTTGCGCAGCCAGCGACGCGTCGACTGGCCGAGTACCCAACCAGGCTTCGACGGTACGCGCCTCGCCTGGGTCACATTCTCCCGAGAGATATCGGGTGAACGCGTCCCAGTCAGAGTCGTCGACGGGCGACGTTGGCGGACCGGAATGGTTGGGCATGACCAGTGAACACGGAAGCGAAAGGGCACCCTACGTCACGGTGTCCCGTTGAGATGACGTACGATAGTATACCTCACAGTCCGCATCCAGACGGCGCCGCGCCGTCGTACACTATCGACCCTTCGACCCTGCGCTGTGGACGACCGAGACCTGCTGGAACGCCTCCGCGGCGGCGATCATGCGGCCTTCGAGGCGATCTTCAAGCAGTGGTACGAACCCGTCGTGCGTTCGGCCAATCGCGTGCTGCACGATGTCGGCGTCGCCGAAGAGCTGTCGCAGGATGTGTTTCTCGAGTTCTGGCGTCGGCGTGAGACGCTTGCCGCAGACAGCAGCGTCGCCGGCTATCTGATGCAAGCGGTGCGCAATCGCGCGCTCAACCACTTGCGACATCTCGCGGTGCAGAAAAAGAGTGTTGTATACGTCGAAGCGCTATCAGAACCTGCCGAGCAAGCCGACGTGGCGATGCAAGGCAATGAAGTGGAACGGGCCATCGCCACCGCTATTGCTGCGCTGCCGCCGCGCACGCGCGAAGTCTTTGTGATGAGTCGCGAACGCGGCCTGCGCTACAGTGAAATCGCCGAGCAGTTGGGGATCTCGGTGAAAGCCGTGGAGGCGAATATGAGTCGTGCACTGCGCATGTTGCGCGAGAGTCTCGCGCCCTACTTGGCCGCGCACAACGACACGTAATCGCGATCGATGCAATGGGTGGGTAGGGTGCTCGGGAGCTCGTGTGTTCCTGTGCCAGAATCACCGGCGCAGCGCGGCGAAACACGCAGCCACTAGTCAAACCCACCCTGAGGATTTCCCGATGCTTCGTTCTCGCACCTTGGCGCTCGTCGTGTCGTCGTCGTTGATCGGCGCCGCGGCATGTAGCTCTAACGATGTTTCGTCGCCGGCGGGGATGCGGGGCCTCACGTCGGCCAGCGCATTCAATACGCCGATCGCCGGCTTCAACGAAGTGAGTAGCTCCTTCGCGCCGGGTGACGGATCAGAGCTGGCGCCATGGATGCCGGATCGGATGTATGGTGGACCGCTCGGCATGGCGTTCGGCGGGTTTGGTGGCGGCGACGGTGGCATCGGCGGCCCGGGCATGCGGGGCTTGATGGGTGGCGGTATGGATGGCGCGTTCGTCGGCGGCGAAACGCATGGTCGTGGATCGGAGCGTGGCCCGTTCGCCGGCGGTATCGACGCGACGTGCGTGTTTGCGTCCGCGACGGGTGATGTGACGTGCGGACCGACAACGAAAAACGGTGTGACGATCACGCGCATCAGCACTTTCAAGACTGTAGCGGGCGTGGCGCAGGCTAAGCCGGACAGCACGACGGACTTTGATCGCACGCGCTTCACAGTGTCGGGGACGACCACGCAGCGGTCGGGTGTGACGTCGACACTTTCCAGCAGCAGCGACCGGACCAGCACTGGCCTCTCGTACACGAGCACGAAGCGCACCGTGAATGGAAAGTCGGCTGGCAGCGAGAGCTCGGTCGGTACGAATCGCGACGGCGTCAAATTCACGTCGGTGCGTACGTCGGGTGACACGACTGTCGGCTTGGTGGTGCCGCGCGCAGCGACGTCGAGTGCGTCGAGTGCACTACCGACGTATCCCACCGCTGGCGTGGTCACCCGCTCGATGAAGGTGGTAATGACGCTCGACGGTGCCGCGGCCACGACGTCAACGCGTCGTGAGGTCGTGACGTATGACGGGACAGCGACGGCCAAGGTGACGATCACACAGGACGGCACGACCAAGAGCTGCACGATACCGCTGCCTCGCGGCAAGCTCGTCTGCCCGTAATGCATCGTCGGCGCTTTCGCTGCTAAAAAATCGTTCTTAACACCGGCGATTGGTCGCCGTCTGTGAAGTTGAAGTTTGTGTAGGACAACCGCGGAGGGGCGGTTGGAACATCACCCTGGTTTCGGCTGCCGCGCATGACGGCCGAGACCGGGGTGTTCCGCATCTGGCATCGAAGCTTAAAGGCGCTGGCGCAGGTGGCATCACTGCTACCGCTCGGCGACGGTCGCGTCAGCACGCGACCGCTGATTGGCAGTGTCTTCGCGTGTGAAACAACGTTGCGCGGGAACCGCGCCCGCCGTGAAGGCCCATGGTTTCACGGCGACTCATGGAGTCCGTCGGACAAACCGCACGTCAGCGGCGGCGGAGCCTACGCGCCGTGACATTCGTGCGGGGTTGCAACCAGGTCGGCGAAGGCCGTGAGGCGCGGACTGCAGCTCACCGCGACTTCGGCAGCGCCGCCGCAACATCACGGAATGCCGCGAGCGCCGCTTCCAAGTGCTCAATGATTTCCTGCTGCAGCACATCCGGTGACGGGAGATCGTCGAGGTTGTCGAGGCTGTCGTCCTTCAGCCAGAAGATGTCGAGGCTCGCTTTGTCGCGGGCCATCAACTCGTCGTAGCTGAACAACCTGAAACGCTCCGTCGCGGTACGCTCGTGACGGTTCTCGGGATTGTAGCAGGTGACGAAATCCTGCAAATCGTCCAGCTTGAGCGTGCGTGTTTTCAGCGTGAAATGCTTGTTGGTGCGCAGGTCGTAGAACCACACGCCTTTGGTGTGAATCTGCCCGTCCTTGGGCTTCGCATCAAA
>JBBQDB010000105.1:0-14426 GCA_038319245.1 Gemmatimonadales bacterium | reverse complement strand
GCACCACCACGACCACCGGCCGGCGCTGCACCGGGTGTCGCTTGCGGCGTGAACGTCTGCACGGCCGTGACGTTCACATTGCGCGAGAACGACGCGAAGTGATCGATGTACGAACGCGTCGCATCGACCTGCACACGCGCGCCAAGTGCCGTGTATTCCGGAACGCCACCGGTGAACATGCGCGTCACTTCGATGACCGCAGCACTGTCCGCCCCGTACGCTTCGACGTTGAAGGCGGCGAGAATCTTGGTGAGGTTGATCAGGTCGAACGCTTTTTTGCCCGCAGCCGACGTGTCCGAGTTGAACTCGCTGTAGGTCGCTTCGCGCAACAGCACACGATTGTCGCGACGCTCGAAGCGCACGAGATTGTTGCCGCCCTGCGTGCCGCGAATGCCGATGTCTTCGGGTGTCGCGTTGAGGGTCGAGACGATGACGAAATCCTTGTCGAGTTCGGACTTGGGAATTTCGAAATAGAGACGGCTGCCGACTTGATGCACACCGAAGACGCCCTTCTTGCTGACCGCGCGGGCCGTGATGACCGTGGCATAGGGGCGCGGTACGGGATCCTGTGCATTGGCGCCGCCCTGGGCGCCGCCTTGTTGACCGAATCCGGCGCCGCCGCCGGGAGCAGGAGCACCGCCGCCACGACCAGTCGCGGGTGCGGCCGCTGGGGTGGGCGCTGGCGCGGGAACAGGCGCAGGCGTGGGCGCAGGCTTGGTACACGCGCTGAGCGCAAGCCCGGCGAGGCCAAGAGACAGGGGAAGAACACGCATAGATCGAGGCAGGAGCGGGAAGGGGACTGATGCTGGGTCGGACGCGACCGAGCGAATGCAAGACAACAACGCGACAGGCAGGGCCGACGTTGCGACGGCGGGACGGAAGGATCGCGCGCCAGCCATGTCGCAGTGATGATACGTGGCGTTACCATCTGCGGCATGAAACCCAAGGAACTCACACTCCGTGGCCTGATCCTCGGTGCACTGATCACCACCGTGTTCACCGCTGCGAACGTCTACCTCGGCCTCAAGGTCGGGCTGACGTTTTCGTCGTCCATTCCCGCCGCAGTCATTTCGATGGCGATTCTGAGCGCGGTGCGCGACTCGTCGATCCTCGAAAACAATATCGTGCAGTCGGTCGCGTCGGCCGCAGGCACGCTCTCGGCGATCATCTTCGTGTTGCCCGGGTTGGTGATTGTCGGATGGTGGACCGGGTTCCCGTTTTGGCAGTCGTTTCTGATTTGCGTGAGCGGTGGTGTGCTCGGCGTGCTGTTCACGATTCCGCTGAGGCGCGCGCTGGTGACCAATTCCGACTTGCCGTATCCCGAGGGTGTGGCGGCGGCGGAAGTGCTCAAGGTTGGGTCGAGCGCGCGTGGCGAGGGCGCGGCCGATGCGAGCGAGGCCCGTGAAGGATTGACGGCGGTGGTGTTGGGTACCGCGGCGTCGGCTGGACTCGCAATTTTTGGCGCCATGCGCATCGCCGCGACGGAAGTGACCGGTGTGTTTCGGCTTGGCGCGACGGCCGCGAGTGGCTACAGCATGGCGTGGTCGCTGGCGCTGTTTGGTGCGGGACATCTGGTCGGCATTGCCGTGGGCATGGCGATGCTCACCGGCTTGCTGATTGCGTGGGTAATTGCGGTGCCGATTTTGACGTCGCTGCATCCGGCCGTCGACGCCGCCTCGTTGGTCTCCAACACGATGACGATCTGGAAGACGCAAGTGCGCTTCATTGGCGCCGGCGCGATCGGCGTGTCGGCCATCTTCACGTTGGCGACGCTTGCGAAACCGGTTGTGGCGGGGCTCGTGAGCACGTTGCGCGCGTCGAAAGCGGTGGCCACAGGCGATGACCTTGATCGCGACCTTTCACCGGCGTGGATTATCGGCATCGCAGTCGCCTGCATGATCGTGACAGCGTGGTTGGCGTACACGTTTGCCGAGTCGTCGGCGCTCAAGGAACACGCGCTCACATTGACGTTGGTTGCCGTGCCCTTTGTGTTCGTCGTCGGCTTCCTGATCGCCGGCGTGTCGGGGTACATGGCCGGACTGATCGGCGCATCGAACAGTCCGATTTCGGGCATCGGCATTTTGGGCATCGTGACCTGTGCGACGGTCGTTGCCGCCGTTGTGCCACCCACGCCTGAGACGCGACCGGTGCTCGTCGCGTTTGCACTGTTCATCACGGCGATCGTGTTTGCCTGCGCGACAATTTCCAACGACAACCTGCAGGACTTGAAGACGGGTCAGCTCGTCGGTGCGTCGCCGATGAAGCAGCAGATCGCGTTGATCGTTGGCGTGGCCGCCGGTGCCGCCGTGATTCCTTTCGTGCTCAATTTGCTCGCGAAAGCGTACGGCTTTGCCGGCGCGCCCAACGTTGGCGTCGTGTCGCAGCATCCGTTGCCCGCACCACAAGCGACACTCATTTCCGCACTCGCGCAGGGCGTGATCGGTGGCAATCTCGATTGGCAGATGATCGGCATCGGTGGACTGGTTGGTGTTGCGCTGATCGTCGTCAACGCGCTGCTCACGGTGACAAAGCGTGGCTCGTTACCGCCGCTCGCGGTCGGCATCGGCATCTATCTCCCGATGTCGGCGACCTTTGCCGTGGTGATTGGTGCGATCGTCGGACACTGGTACACGGCCCGCGCGGCACAAGCCAACGAACCGGGGCGCGCCGAGCGATTGGGCACGCTCGTCGCGTCGGGGTTGATCGTAGGCGAGAGTCTGTTCGGCGTGTTCAACGCGGGGCTGATCGTTGCGTTCTCGAGCGATGCGCCGATGGCCGTCGTACCGGAAGATTTTGCGCCGGCGCGGATCCTTGGCATCGTCGGTTTCATTGGCTTGGTCTTCGCGCTGTATCGCTGGATGCTGCAGCGAAGCAGTGCGACAACTCCGGTACGTCCCTCATGAATACGCGACGTGAATTTCTGATCCGTGCGCCGATGGCACTCGCGGCGGTGAGTGCCGCCTGTAAAGTCAGCGACCAGACGCCGGCGACTGCAGGTGGCACGCCATCGACCGCAGGCGCACCCGTCGCGTTTGGCACCGCTGCCGGACTCGGTCCTGACATCACTGCCGCCGACTTCGCCGCTGCTGAAAAGTTGATGCAGCTTTCAAACAGCGCCGACGAACACGCGATGATGGCCGAAAGCTGGCGGCGCACGTTGTCGTCCACGTTGGAGCGGCGTGTCGGACCTCGCGTGATTCCGTTGCCGGCATCGCTCTCGCCGGCCACGATATGGAATCCGTCGCAGGCCGTCGGATTCGCTGCGTCGACGACCGAGAAATTCGTGCGCGTGACCAGCGAGGTTGGCGCGCTGCCGACCAATGACGACGACATTGCCTTCGCGCCGGTGACGTCGTTGTCGCGATGGATCGAACGCAAGCAGCTCACGTCAGCACGACTCACGCAGATCTATCTCGATCGCATTGCGAAACACGATGGCAAGATTCGCAGCATCATCACGCTCACGCGCGATCATGCGCTGGCGCGTGCAAAGACCGCGGACGTGGAAATCGCGGCGGGCAAGTACCGCGGCCCGCTACACGGTATTCCCTTTGGCGTGAAAGACCTGCTCGACACGGCGGGGATCGCGACGACGTATGGCGCTGAGCCCTTTCGTGATCGTGTGCCAGCCGAAGACTCGGCCGTGGTGAAGCGCCTCGAAGCGGCCGGCGCGATTCTCATCGCCAAACTGAGCCTTGGCGCGCTTGCGCTCAACGACATCTGGTTTGGCGGTCAGACCATGAATCCGTGGCTCCTTGAAGAAGGTGCGTCGGGTTCGAGCGCTGGTCCGGGTGCGGCGACGGCAGCCGGGCTCGTTGGCTTTTCGATCGGCAGCGAGACAGGCGGCAGCATCGTGTCGCCAAGCATGCGTTGCGGCGTAACGGGCTTGCGTCCGACATTTGGACGTGTGCCGCGTACAGGTGCGATGACGTTGTGCTGGTCGCTCGATAAACTCGGACCGATGACGCGCGGCGTTGAAGATGCGATGCTCGTGCTGAACGCCATCAGCGGCCCCGATGCCGGTGACGTGTCGAGCGTACCAAGTCATCTGGATTACGATGGCAACGCGAGTATTGCCAGCTTGCGCGTCGGCATCTTCCCGTCGTGGATGAAGGAGGCGCCGGCAACAGATGTCGACCGTGCGGCGGTGGAATCGTTGCGAACACTGGGCATGAAGACGGTTGATCTGACGTGGCCGGATATTCCGCACAGCGCGCTCATGCTGATTTTGTTCAGTGAAGCGGCAGCCGCGTTTGAGGAGCTCACGCTCTCGGGCAAGTCGCGCACACTCAAGGTGCAGCTCCCCGATGCGTGGCCCAACCTCTTTCGTATGGCGCGCTTTTTGTCGGCGGTGGACTTCGTGCAAGCGGATCGCGTGCGTCGACGCTTTGCGCAGGAACTGGCGACGATGTTCACGCAGGTGGATGTCATACTTGTGCCGTCGCTGCGTGACGAGACGCTGACGACGACGAACTTTACGGGACATCCCTCGCTCACGCTGCGTACCGGCTACGTGACGGTGAGCGAAGCCCGCAGCGACTGGGCGCCCGACCCGAAAAATCCGTTACCGAAGTTTGCGACGCCACGTCGCGTGCCGCACGGTGTCACGCTCATCGGACGACTGTTTGACGAAGCGACCATCATGCGTGTTGGTGTTGCGCTCGAACGTGCGGCCGGTGTGGCGAAGGACCGGCCGTCGGGGTTCTGAGTGCACAGCGGTCGCACGCTACGCTCCTGCAGTTTGTAGCGACACAAATCTTCGTCATCACCTTCAACACACCGCGTACGTGCGAATCAGCGACATGAACTGGATGCAGGTGGAGGAGTACCTGCGTCATGACGACCGCGCGATCCTGCCACTCGGCAGCACCGAGCAACACAGCTATCTACGGCTAACTGTAGACTGCATTCTCCCGGAGCGCGTCGCGCTCGACGCGGCCGAGCCACTTGGTATTCCGGTGTTTCCCGTGCTGCCGTACGGGGTGACGCCGTATTTCAAGGAATTTCCCGGTTCAATTTCACTACGCGTCGATACCCATCTGCGCGTGGTCAAAGACATCCTCGACGGCATGGCGCACAGCGGCTTCAAGCGCATCCTGATCGTGAATGGGCACGGCGGTAACAGTGCGGTGCAGCAATACGTGCCGGAATGGACCGCTGAGCACCCCGAGTGTCGCGTGATCTTTCACAACTGGTGGAACGCTCCGAATACCTGGGCCAAAGTTCAGGCTATCGATCCGGTGGCGTCACATGGGTCGTGGATGGAGAATTTTCCGTGGACGCGATTGCCGAACGTTGAACTTCCCGCGACACAGCGTCCGATGGTGGATCTCGCGACCGTGCGCGCGCTCGATCCCGTCTCGTTGCGCCGCTACCTCGGCGATGGCAACTACGGTGGCGTGTATCAGCGTTCCGATGACGAGACGTTGGCGCTCTGGCAGATCGCCGTCGACGAAACACGCGCGCTGCTCACCGGTCACTGGGGCAGCGTCTCCTGAACGCGATCACCACTTCGCCAACATCAACGCCGATGCGCTGGCTGGTGTGGGGCGCCGGCGCGATCGGTGGCACGCTCGCGGCGTACCTCGTGCGCGCAGGATACGACGTGACGGTCGTGGACAACGTGGCGGCGCACGTCGACGCGATCAATCGTGATGGGCTGCAGATCACCGGCCCCATCGAGTCGTTCGTTGCGCAGATGCCCGCGTTCACGCCTGAAACCGTGAGTGGCACATGGGACATGATCATGCTCGCGACCAAAGCGCATCACACTGAATCGGCGATGCGCGCGCTGCTGCCGTACCTGAGCCCAGACGGCTGCGTGATCAGCGCACAAAACGGCCTGAACGAGATCGCCATCGCGCAGATCGCAGGCGAGTCACGCACGGTTGGCGCCTTCGTGAATTTTGGTGCCGACTATCTCGAGCCTGGCGTCATTCACTTCGGCGGTCGTGGTGCCGTCGTTGTAGGCGAGATAAACGGTACGATGACTCCGCGCAGTCAGGCGATTCGCGATGCATGGGCCGCCTTTGACGACCGCGCGATTGTTACGCCGAATATCTGGGGATACCTGTGGGGCAAGGAGGCGTACGGTGCGATGCTCTTTGCTACGGCACTCACCGACGAGTCCATCGCGGATGCCCTCGTGATGCCGCAGTACCGTCAGGTGTACATCGCGCTTGCACAAGAGATGCTGGCGGTAGCGGCGGCGCGTGGTGTCTCGCCTGAATCATTTGACGGCTTCGATCCGTCGTCGTATCTCGCCAGCGCGCCAACTGGCGCCGCCGAACGGTCACTGGATCAACTCGTCGCGCATAATCGGAAGTCGGCGAAGACGCACAGCGGCATCTGGCGCGACCTCGCCATTCGCAAACGTTCGACCGAAGTCGATGCACAGCTTGGGATCGTGGTGTCACTCGGTATCGAGGCGAACGTCCCGACCCCTATCACCGCGCGACTCGTTCAACTCATACACGAGATTGAACGCGGGGAACGTGCACAGTCGCTCAGCCTGCTCGATGAACTCGCAACATGGGTGATGACATGAACATCGACTTCAAGGGGAAGACAGCGATCGTCACCGGAGCGGCGCATGGCTTCGGGCGCGCGATCAGTATCGCATTCGCCGCACGAGGCGCGCATGTCTGGGCGTGCGATGTGCTCGAGAATGAACTACTCGAGACACAGACGTTGTGCGTCGCTGCGGGTGGTGCGTGCACCGTCCGTACCGTCGACATTCGCGACAAGCAGACAGTCGATGCCTTGGCGGTCGATGCGAGTGCAGCGACGGGACGCGTCGACATCCTCGTCAACAACGCCGGCGGTGTGCTGGGGCATGTGGGCGTTCCGCTCGAGGCAGTCACATCCGAGGCGTGGCAGGCCATCTTCGACGTGAATGTCACCGGTGCGTTTTACTGCGCACAGGCGGTCGCGCCGAGCATGAAGTCCGCAGGCAGTGGACGCATCATCAACATCTCGAGCGGCGCCGGGTTAGGCATCAGCCTCACCGGCATTCAGGCATACGCGTCTGCCAAGGCCGCGCAGATTGGACTCACGCGACAGCTCGCGCACGAACTCGGTCCGTGGGGGATTACGGTCAACAACATCGCGCCGGGCTTTGTGCGCTCCAACGCGAATACCGAACGCCAGTGGGAGTCGTACGGTACCGATGGACAGCAGGCACTCGTCGATCGTATTGCGCTCAAGCGGCTCGGTACTCCGGACGACATCGCCAACGCCGTATTATTTTTCGCCTCCGATTTCGCCAACTGGATCACGGGCCAAGTCCTGTCCGTCGACGGAGGCAAGTGATGGCACTCGACTCGGCACACGAACATCCGGTACACGAACAACGGTCGAATACTGACTCGTCGAACGAACGCGTCTTGCAGGCGCTGCGTGATGCACACGACCGCATTCTGCACGAGCTGATCGAGTTCGCCGCGATCCCGAGCGTCAGTACCGATCCCGCGCATGCGGCGGACATGCTCTCGGCGGCAGACTGGGTTGCCACCAAGCTGCGCGCCGCCGGACCGATCACTGTGCGCACAATACAAACGCCCGGCAATCCTGTGGTGTACGGCGAATGGCTTGGGAAGCCGGACGCGCTCACGGTGCTCGTCTACGGGCACTACGATGTGCAACCGCCCGATCCGCTCGAGAAGTGGACCAGCGCGCCGTTCACGCCGACGGTGCGCGAGGGTCGGCTGTACGCGCGCGGTGTGTCCGACGACAAGGGACCGATGCTCATTCCCATCAAGGTCGCCGAAGCGTTCTTTGCGACGATCGAAGCGCTGCCGATCAACGTGAAGTTCATGTTCGAAGGCGAAGAAGAAATTGGGAGCGAAAACCTCGAGGCGTTCATCGCGCAGCATACCGCGCTGCTGGCTGCGGATTTCGTCCTTTCGGCCGACGGCGCGATGTGGCGCATCAACGAACCGTCGCTGACGGTCGCGAGTCGCGGGCTCGCGGGTCTTGAGTGCACACTTACCGCCGCACAGAAGGACCTGCACTCGGGCCGCCACGGTGGTGGCGTGGCCAATCCGCTGCACGCGATGGCGCGACTGGTCGCATCACTACATGATGACACGGGCCGCATCGCCATCGACGGCTTTTATGACAGCGTGGGTGATTTGACGACGGCGGAACGTGAGGCAATTGCTGTCTTGCCATTCGACGAAGCTGCATACCTGAAGCAGGTCGGCGCACCTGCAACGTTCGGCGAAGCGGGCTACACGACGCTCGAGCGCCAATGGACGCGCCCGACAGTCGAAGTGAACGGCATGTGGGGCGGCTACGAAGGACCTGGGCAGAAGACGGTCATCCCGAGTGAAGCGCACGCGAAGATCACCTGTCGGCTCGTCCCCAATCAGGATCCGCACGATGTAGTCGCGTTAGTCACGCGCCATCTCGAAGCGCATGTACCGCCGGGCACCATACTCACGGTGCGTGCGGCAGATCACGGCGCGTTTCCCGCGCACATCGACGGCGGACACTTCGCACTCAAGGCCGCCGACGAAGCGCTCTACGCCGTGTACGGTGTGCATCCGCTCGTGGTGCGCATGGGTGGAACGGTGCCAATCTCTGAGCTCTTTCAGCGACACATGCAGCTGGACACGGTCTTCTTCAGTTTTTCGACGGCCGACGAAGATTACCACGCGCCCAACGAATTCTTTCGCATTCATCGACTTCACGAGGGGCTCGACGCGTGGGCACGCATCTGGTCGATCCTGGGGACCCTTCCACGCCGTGAGCGCACGCAGTGACAAAGGCAGTCGCCACATCGGAAAATTCGACGCTTGCAGGCGGTGAAGCAGACGTTGAAGCGCACAGCGCCACACTCAAAAAGGAATTGGGCGTCAAGGATCTCGCACTGACGCAGATTCTGTTCATCGTCGGCCTGACGTGGATTGGTGTGGCCGGCAAACTCGGAAGCGGACACGTCGTCTTCTGGTTTTTGGCGATCGTGCTCTTCTACTTTCCGTCGGCTGCGGTGGTGATGTACCTGAACAAGCTGATGCCGCTCGAAGGTGGGCTCTATCAGTGGGCCAAGCTCGGGTTCAATCAAACGGTCGGCTTTCTGCTCGCGTGGAATCTCTGGCTGTACGTGATCGTGTTCACCTCCGAGATCGGCTTGCAGTGTTCGACGTATCTGAGCTACGCGTTGGGGCCGAGCGCGGAGTGGATGACGAAAAGCACATGGTTCGTCACGCTCTCGACCGCAGTGATTCTGGCGTTGATGGTCACGGCATCGACGATCGGACTCTCGGTCGGCAAGTTGGTGCACAACATGGGTGGCATCACGATGCTGCTCATCTTCGGTGCGCTCCTGCTGTTGCCCATCATCGGCTTGATGACGGGGACGCTGCACGAGTTTCACCCATTCCGCACCAAGATGCCGGAGCTGACGCTCCTCAATCTCAACTTGCTCGGTAAGATGGGATTCGGCGCACTCGGTGGCTTCGAGTACATCGCGATTCTCGCTGGCGAAACGAAGTCGCCGGCAAAAACGATGGGACGCTCCGTGTTCATCGCGGCGCCAATCATCGCGCTCATGTTCGTACTTGGCACCGCGACCGTGGTCGCGTACGTGCCCACGAACGACATCGATCTCGTCGGGCCGATGGCGCAAGTGCTGCGCATTGGCTTCGCGCCGTTCGGTATTGCCGGTCCCCTCGTGACGCTCGCCATCGTGCTGACGCTCGCTACTCGCGTTGCACAAGCCACGTTCAGCTTTACCGCGGTGACGCGCCTGCCGATGGTTGCAGGGTGGGACAGCATGCTCCCCGCATGGTTCAGTCGTCTGCACAGCAAGTATCAAACGCCGGTCAACTCCATTCTGCTCGTCGCCGTCAGCGCGTTCACACTCTCCGTGCTCGGTAACATTGGCGTTGGGCAAGCGGAAGCGTTTCAGCTGTTGTTCAACGCGAGCGGTATTCTCTACGCGCTCACCTACGTCGTGATGTTTGCGATTCCGATTTTCGGCTTACGCGGTGTAACGCCACGTCCGCCGCTCTGGTTACGAATCGCGTCATTCTCCGGACTCGCGATGACGCTGCTCTACATCGGGCTCTCGGTCTTCCCGATCATCAAGGTAGAGAGCGTCTCGACGTTCGCACTGAAGATCACGGCGATGATCCTGCTGTTGAACATGGTCGGCGTCGGGATCTTGCTCGCCGCACGAAAGCGTGCGAAAGCTCGCGCTATTTGAGCACCTTGGCGGCCCAATCCGCGAGGGCGCTGAGTACCGTCGGTCGTACATGCGTGTCTGGCAGGACGCTGTACCCGTTGATCGCGCCTGAGCTGTCTGGCAGAAATAGATGGTTCGTCGCCGGAAACGTGCGCAGCGTCACCGCCTTGTTGCCCGCTTTGCGCATCGCGGCGGCCAGCGTGTCGGCCTGCTCCGGGGACACCTGTCGATCCGTCAGCCCCTGAAGAATGAGCACCGGCTGTTTTACCTGACGCGCGGCAACCAGCGGATCGTGCGTGAAAAAGTAGCCTAACCACGGATTGGCATTGCCGGCAGAGTCGAGCGCTGCCGGCACACGCGTCATGATCGAGTCGCGTTGCTTCGGGGTGAGCGACGCGATCCCATCAACGGTCTGCCGATTCTGAAATAGTGAAATGCGACGACCCGAATAGGCCGGGCCAGCCATGAGCGCGATGCCGCGAAGCTGTGGGTCGGTGATCGCGACCAACGGTGCGATCATTCCGCCTTCGCTGTGTCCGGCGAGCAGGATGCGGGACCCGTCGATATCGGGACGTGTGCGCAACCACGCCACGATGGAGCGCACGTCGTCGGCAAAGTCGGCGCTCGTGGCTCTGTCCCGCGAGTCGCGTCCGCCGGATTCACCGACGCCACGATCATCAAAGCGCAGAACGGCGATTCCACGACGACTGAGCGTGTCGGCGATCTCGCGGAAAAAGGCGTAGCCCGGAATGAGCGAGATCCGTGAATCGCGTTCCTGTGGACCGCTGCCGCTGATCGTGATGAGCGCCGGCGCCTTGCGCACGCTTTTGGGCATCGTGAGCGTGCCCGCGAGCATGTACCCGCGTCCGCTCGGAATGCGCACATGTTCAGCGGTATACGGTGCGCTCGCCGGCGCGTCGTAGTTCATCGTCGTGGCGAGAATCGGTGAACTAGCGAGCACAACACGCACGTTCTGCGAGGTCGTCACCACCTCAGGCAAACCGCTCGGCCCGAAGGTCGCATGCACTTCACCGCCCGCAGTGCGCAAGACGAGCGTGTCACCATGCTGCGCCACCGAACCGGTCGTCGTCTGTGCACCGGCGGTGAGGAAGTAGTCGATCGACGACGATTTGAGTCGCTGCGCGTTGGCGCCGAGCAGGACTTGGTGCAGCACCGACGAATTGACGAGCGGCACGGCGGTCGCGCTCGACTTGAAGTGTTGCGACGACGTCTTTCCGCCGCTCAGCACATCGACGACAGCGCTATCGTTGCGCATGAAAACGATCGCTTCCATCTGCGGTGCCGCACCAGCGGACGACGACGGTGCAAATACTTGCAGCCGCAGCGTTCCGACCGATCCGCCGTATCGATACTGTGCCCATACGATACGGGGAAGACCCTTGATGGTGAGGTCGCCAAGCGCGGAAGTGTCGGTGACGCGCAGTGTTTCGCTACCGATCGTGTCGACACCGCGCATGTAGAGATAGGTGGCGGAGCGCACGTTCGGCGCGACTTGCGCGTGTACTTGGCGTGCGGAAAGCAGCACGGTGACCGTCATGGCCGCAACGCGCGTCAGCCGCGCGATACCGAGCGGACGCCAGCGCTGAGATGAGAAAAGACGCATAGTCTCAAGATACGCGTTCGGCAGGGCGCTTGGTGGTGGTTGACCTCGCTTTGCTGCCCGAGCCTCGTCAGGTGGCGCGCGCGCGCCGCATTGCGGCCGAAGGTCGTGCCCTGTACGTTCGCCGTATGCCACTCGTCTCTCGGCTCTTTCGCGGCGATAAAAAACTTGAAGCAGTGCTGACCAGCGATCCGGCGCATATCACACCCGGATCGACGGGCGAGCACGTCAGTAAAATTCACACAGCGCTGCTGATTGCCGACGGTGCGTCGGTTGCGTCGCACGAACTGGCCACGCAGAGCTACGGCCCCTCGACGGCCAAGGCGGTGCTGCGCTTCAAGCAGAAGCGCAACATCGTGAATCATGCCTACCAAAAGTCGGCAGACAACATCGTCGGCAAGATGACCATCGCTGCGCTCGATCATGCGGTGGCCAATCGCGAACGATTCGGCGTGGTGCCAAACGATATTCGCCTCACGCCGGGGTTCACATGAGCGGCACGGTGCAGGCGAGCGGCCTCACGTTTTCCATCATACACGCTGGGGCGAAACCCGACTGCAAGCCCGACATGAGCATCGGTCGGCTCAAAGGGCACCTAACCAAGGGATTCATCGGCGACGACTGGAAAGATGACGCCATTAGCTGGAAAGCGAGCGCACCTACCACGCTTAGTGCCGCCGAACGACAGTCGTGGGAATTCGGTTTCGTGCAGATCGCCGAAGCGACCAGCTTCCAATCGTTTTACGCGGGACGCATTCCGCGCGAAGGGTCTGTCACGCTCGACTACTTCGTTCCGCCCGCATTGTCGAAAACCATCCTCCTCGACAACGGCGACAAGGCGGCGCAGCTACCGTGGTACCGGATGCCTGGCGCGACGATCATCGGCAATCGCATGGAGTCGGCGAGTGGTGATCATCCCGGTTTGATCGTGCCCCTGACCCGCGAGAACAAGGTCCGGAGCTACGTGAAGAACTACCTCTTTCATGTGATCATGGACCGGCGGTTTTGGACCGTCTTCACCGCCAAGCCGCCCAACGGCGCGCTGCAATACGTCGGCCACTTCGCCTGGCGGTTGCGATACGAATTCGTCTTCAAGTGGCTCGACGACAATCCGATCGTTGCGAGAAATGCGTCGATCCTCGACGTTCCCGCCACCGGCGTGGCCGGCCGCCCGACCGAAGCCTCGATCCAGGGCCTGCTCGATACGCCGAGCGGTCCGCGCGCAAACGAGGCGGGCGATCGCGCGATCCTGCTGACCGAATCAGGCAGCGCGCCAAACCGGCGTGATCTCGAAGGTCGCTTCATCAACGTGCCCGGTGATTTCTGGCTCAAGCATTAACGCCAGATTGCTCGCCGTGGGCCGGCGTACGAGCCGGGCACAGCGGGTGCGCACCGAACGCCCCGCTGAGAATCGGCGGGGCGTTCGGAACGGCATGGCAGAGTTAAACGTCAGGCTGGGTCGAAATGGTACCCAGGCGTCGACCGCATCAACGCCTCTTCGTCCGACGTCATCCCGTCCACGATCCCCTCGAACAGCGGCGTTGAGAGATAGCGCTCGCCGGTATCCGGCAGCATGCACAGTATCACCGCGCCGGGCGCGGCGCGCTCCGCGAGTTGGAGCGCGATGGCCATCGTACCGCCACCCGAGATGCCGGTAAAGACCCCTTCCTGCAGCGCGAGCGCTTTGGATGTCGCGATCGCCGCCGGCCCGGCAATCGGAATCAGCTGGTCGTACAAACGGTGGTCGATCGACTCCTGCAGTACCCACGGAATGAAGTCGGGCGTCCACCCTTGAATCGGATGCGGCGTCCACGATGTGTGGCTGCCTGCGGGCGAGTGGTCGTCGTTGCGCGGCTGTGCGATTCCGCTGCCCAATAGCGCGGCATTCGATGGCTCCGTGAGCACGATCTTGGTCTCGGGACGTTCGCGACGCAGCACGCGCGCGACACCCGTCACCGTGCCACCGGTGCCGTAGCCACTCACGAAGTAATCGAGCCGATCGCCCGCGAAGTCGGCGATGATTTCGCGGGCCGTCGTGCGCTCGTGAATGTCCGCGTTGTCGGCACTCTCGAACTGGTGTGCGAGAAACCAGCCGTTCGCGTCGGCGAGTTCTTTCGCCTTCTGATACATGCCGAATCCTTTAGCGGCGCGCGGCGTGAGTACGACTTTCGCACCGAGAAAGCGCATCAGTCGACGACGTTCAATGGAGAAGCTGTCCGCCATCGTGACCACAAGCGGGTAGCCCTTGGCCGCGCATACCATCGCGAGTCCAATGCCGGTGTTACCGCTCGTCGCTTCGATGACCGTCTGCCCCGGCTTGAGATCGCCGCGGCGCTCGGCGTTCTCGATGATGCTGATCGCTAGCCGATCCTTTACCGACGCCGCAGGATTAAAAAATTCCGCCTTCACATACAACCGCACATGCGCCGGTGCGAGGCGATTGATCCGAATGCACGGCGTGTCGCCAATCGTGTCGACGATGCTTTCGTAGAGACGACCACGGCCATGCGTCGTGCGGGGCGCGTCCGAACTCATGAGTTCTGCCCTGAAGGTGGAAACGTGAACCGCAGGAGGGTGCGCCTGCAGGACAGCGTCAGGCTGTCACTCGTTGGGGAC
>JBBQDB010000104.1:0-14701 GCA_038319245.1 Gemmatimonadales bacterium | reverse complement strand
CAGATCATGAAGACTACTCTCGTCCGATCGTTTCTCCGGCCGTCCGCCGCTGCACTCCTCCTCACGCTGGTCGTCTTCGCTGCCTGCGGTGGCGACAAAGAAATCGGTGCCGACGTGCTCAAGGGCGTTAAGCCTGGCATGGCGCGGGCCGAAGTGTTGCAAGTCATGGGCAAGGGCACGCTCAGCGGGAAGGGCGGGGATTCGGTGCGCGTCATCAACGGACGCCGCCACTCCCGCTTTTTCAGCAATGGTCGCAACATTGAAGTCATTTACTATCGCGACAAGGACGGCGACGTCTCAGAGCTCGTGGAGCAGAACCAGGAAACGCCGGTCGTTTTGCTTGAAGACAAAGCGATGGGGTGGGGATGGAAGTTTTACGTCGAGTCGATGAAGACGTACAACTTGCCGTCGCCGATCTACGAGAAGGCGGTGAAGCCGACCGTACCAGCGACGAACACAGCTGCAACGCCGGCGCCCGCTGCTGTCACACCAGCAAAGCCCGCGAAGCCGTAGTGATGGTGAAGAATGCAAGCGGTGTCACTAATGTGGCGCCGTTTTGCGTTTCGCTCCTTTCGGGGCACGGTGGTTGCTATTACCAATAGCTGATTACTCACTTCGTGAAAAATGCGCGCGCAGCGGCCGAGTGGTTGTCGGCGTTTTGATATCTGCAGGCAAGTGGTTTCACTCTTCCATAGGTCTCGATCGCATGATCGCAAAGACATCAGTTCGGCGCACCTTGCTCGCGATGAGCATCGGCTCGATCGGGCTTGTCGCATGCAAGGACAAAACTGCACCTCCGCAGCCAGCGGCTGTCACCGCTGTCTCCAACGTCGCCCCAGTCGGAACGGTGGGCGAGTTCCTCGCCAGTCCGCTGACGGTCAAAGTCACGGATGCCAATGGTTCTGCGGTACCAAACACGGTCGTCACGTTCACCGTGGCAGAAGGCGGTGGCATCGTCGCGCAGCCGGTCGATACGACGGATAACGCCGGTGTCGCGAGCACGACCTGGCGATTGGGTGAACGCACGGTGGCGCAGCGTGTCACGGCTCAGGCTACCGGCGTGAGCAGCATCGTCAACTTCGTTGCAACCGCCAATCCGGGTGCGCCGGCAACAATGGCGGTGCAGGGCGGTGACAACCAGACTGCCGCGGCGGGCGCTGCTGTCGCGACTGCTCCCTCGGTCGTGATCAAAGACAAGTTCACGAACGCTGTCCCTGGCGTCTCGGTGTTCTTCTCGATCTCGAACGGCGGCGGCAGCGTGACTGGCGCTGGTGCGGTGACCAACTCGAGCGGCGTCGCATCCGTCGGCGGTTGGACGCTCGGCAGCGCAGTAGGCGCGAACAAACTGTCCGCGCTCGCTGTGTTCAACGGCATCACCGGCAACCCGATCACCTTTTCGGCAACGGCGATCTCTGGTGCCGCCGCGACGATCACGCCACAGGGTCCTCCTGGTACGATCCTCGGCAACGTCGGTGCGCTGATCACGCCGATTCCGAGTGTCCGTGTGCTTGATGCCAACGGCAACGCCGTGGCAGGTGCATCGGTCACGTTTGCGTCGTCCGCGGGCTCCAATGTCGTCGGTGCGACCAAGTCGACGGATGCGAATGGCATTGCCGCGCCCGATGGATGGCAGCTCGGCACCGTTGCGCAGAATTACACGCTCACTGCGACCGTCGGTTCGCTTGCGTCGGTGACGTTCACCGCCACGGCTCGCCCGGGAGCACCGTCTCAGGTCTCCATCGCTGCGGGTAATAACCAGTCCGTGGTTTCCGGTCGTACCGTGCCGATCGAACCGTCCGTGCGCGTTGCTGACAGCTTCAACAATCCGATCGCCGGTGTGGACGTCATCTTCGCCGTGACGAGCGGCGGTGGGTCGGCTTCCTCACGCTTCCCGACCACGAACGCGCAGGGTGTGGCGACGGTTGGCGGTTGGACGCTCGGCGACAACGTCGGTGCGAATACGCTGACTGCGACGGTGCAGTCTGCCGCCTCGATCACGGGCAACCCGGTCAACTTCTCCGCGATCGGTACCGCTGGCGCTCCGACCTCGGTCTCAACGGCAAGTGGTGTCAATCAGACAGCCACGGTCGGTACCGCTGTCTCGATCGCTCCTGCGGTGGTCGTACGAGATAACCGCGGCAACCCCGTCTCTGGGGTGTCCGTCACGTACAGCGTGACGTCTGGTGGTGGTACGCTGACCGGCGCGACCACGCTCACGAATGCCGCAGGCGTTGCAGCCGTCGGCTCGTGGACGCTCGGTGGCCTAGCTGGTACCCAGTCGATCATCGCACGCGTGAATGGCTTGCCTGACGTCACATTCACGGCAACGGCGACGCCGGGTGCGGCGTCGCTGATCTCGGCGCAGACGATCACCAACTTCGGCAACCTCGTTGTGAGTCTCGGACAGGGCATTCCGACGCTGCCCTCCGTCAAGGTGACGGATGCATCGGGGAACGCGATCGCGGGCACGACGGTGACCTTCACGCTCGGCAATGCGTCCTCCGGCACAATCACGGGTGATACGCAGGTGACCAACTCGAGCGGTATTGCGACGCTCGGTTCGTGGACGCTTCCGACGAGCGCGGGGACGGTCTCGGTTGTCGCCACGGTCGGCAACCTGACCGGCATCACGTTTGTCGCGAATATGATCGCTGGCTCGCCGACGCAGTTGGTGCTCCAGAGTGTGATTCCGGCATCGAAGACGCAGCTGACGTCGATCACGGTCACCGCGCGCCTGCTCGACCAGTTCGGCAACGCCGCGACGATCTCGGGTATCGCGGTGAGCTTCACGCCAGGTGCTGGCTCCGGCTCGGTATCAGCATCGCCGGTGAGCACGGACGCGAATGGTGTTGCCACATCTACATGGACGCTTGGTGCCGTTGCGACCGCGACACAAACATTGAGCGTCACGGCATCCACGTACGCACCGATCAACATCTCGGTGGCCGTCACGCCGTAGCGATTGGCACGATGAACAAACAGAACGGGGCGCCTTCGAGAGAGGGCGCCCCGTTGTGCGTTTGGCTGGACCTTTAACTGCGGGACGCAGACCATTCGCGAGATCGTGAACTGCGGGACGCAGACTATCCGCGAGATCGAGAACTGCGGGACGCAGACTATCCGCGAGATCGTGAACTGCGGGACGCAGACTCTCCGCGAGATCGTGAACTGCGGGACGCGAATTACGCGAATGACACGAATTGGGACGGTGCAGGATCGAGAGCCGCCACCATAGGCTACGTCGTTCCTTCTTCTTGTTGAACTGCGGAGACGACGCATGCACTCGCGCCGGACCCACCAAAAAAAGAGGCGCGACATGGCGGCTCGACGACAGCGGGTGTCGTTACTCCAAGCTAATTCGCGTCATTCGCGTAATTCGCGTCCCGCAGTTGCAGTGTCGTTGCTCGACACCGCAATGATCTCGCGCATGGCATCCGGTAGCGTCGCCGTGTCGAGCAAGAACGTCTCCGCCATTCCGCGCACGACCGCGTCGCGCATCGTCACCACGTCAGGAATCGCGAGACCGGCGCGCTCGCACTCGCGAGCTACCGTCGTCATGGTCACCTGATCGATGCCGCAGGGCACGACGTGATCGAACGTACTCAAGTCGTTCTGCACATTGAGCGCGACGCCGTGCCACGTTACCCAATCGCGCGCATGCACACCGATGCTCGCGAGCTTGCGCTGCTCGTGCCATACGCCCGTCAGCCCCGCCACGCGATCACCTGCGAGTCCAACGGCGCCGAGCGCGTGGATGATGGCGGCTTCGACTTGCCGAAGGTACCAGTGCAGGTCTTGGCGATGTCGCTTGAGATCGATGATCGGATATGCGACGAGCTGTCCGGGCTCATGAATGGTCACGTCGCCACCACGCTCCACATCGCGCAACAGAATCCCGCGTGACGCGAGAAAATCCGGAGTCGCCAGCAAATTGCCGGGCTTGGTGCTGCGGCCGAGCGTAACAATGGGTGGATGCTCACAAAGCATGAGCAGGTCTTCGTCGAGCGCACCGCTGATGCGCGCCGCAGCGGCACGCTTCTGCAACGCCCAGGCCTCGTCATAGTCCACGAGGCCCAGGTCGAGCACGTACAGCTTCATCACATCACCAGTGTGATCATGCGTGGAGCATCTTGCCCATGCTATCGAGGACGGCCTCACCGATGGCTTCGGACAACGTGGGATGGGCGTGCACCGCGAGGTCGATTTCTTCGACGGTGAATTCATTCTCGCGCGCAACGACAAGTTCGTGAATGAGCTCAGTCGCATTGGCGCCAACGATATGCGCGCCGAGAATCTCGCCGTACTTCGCATCGCGAATGATCTTCACGAAACCATCGGTGTCGCCGCTGGTGCGCGCCCGACCGTTCGCAGAGAACGGGAACTTGCCTATTTTGTAATCGAGCTTTTGGTCTTTGCACTGCTGTTCGGTGAGTCCGATCGACGCGACTTCCGGATGGCAGTACGTGCAACTTGGAATATTGCCGTAGTTGACGAGATGCGGGTGTTCTCCGCCGAGAATGTCGGCGAGTACGTGTCCTTCGCGCGAACCTTTGTGCGCAAGCATCTGATTACCGGCGACGTCCCCAATGGCGTAGTACCCCGCGACATTCGTCTCGAACTTCTCGTTGATCTTGATGAAGCCGCGATCGCTTTTCGCGATGCCGACCGTCTCGAGACCAATCTTCTCAACGTTCGGCGCGCGACCAGCGGCAACGAGTACTTTCTCGACTTCGAGTGTGTGCGTCTTACCGCCCGCTTCGACGACAACCGTGGCTCCGGTCTTCGTCACCTTGACGTTCGAAATCTTGGCACCCGTCAGCAGCTCGATCTTGCGCTTGCGAAATGCCTTGGCGAGTTCGGCTGAGCTGTCAGCGTCTTCGATCGGGAGAATGGTCGGGGCGACTTCGACCATCGTGACTTGCGTGCCGAACGCATTAAAAACGTCGGCGAATTCGCAACCAACAGCGCCGGCGCCAACGATGACCATGCTCTTGGGCGCTTTTTCGAGGACGAGTGCGTCATCGCTCGAAATGACAACGTTCTTGTCGATGGCAAGGCCGGCTTGGGGCAGTCCCTTCACGCGTGAGCCGGTGGAGATCACGACGGCTTTCTTCGCCTCATGCGTTTCCTTCGTACCATCGGCCGCGGTGACGGTAACCTTCTTTCCCTTTTCTAACGTTCCTTCGCCGCGCAGCCAGGCGATCTTGTTCTTCTTGAACAAAAACTCGACGCCCTTGGAGTTCTGATCGCTGACGGCACGCGAGCGCTTCATTGCCGGTCCGAAATCGACCGTGAAATCGCCGAGCGTGATGCCGTGCTGTGCTGCGTCTTTGAGGTGCGTGACCGCGTTCGCGCTGGCTAGCAACGCCTTGGCCGGAATGCACCCCCAAACAACGCAGGTGCCGCCGAGCTTTTCACGTTCGATAACGGCAGCGGTCAGACCAAGTTGGGCGCAGCGGAGCGCGCACACGTACCCGGCGGGACCACCGCCCAGAATAATGACGTCGTAGGAAGCCATGACAAACCGAGAGGCGAGGGAAGCAAAACGGGCCAACAATCAGGGAAAGATACCCTCTCGAAGGACCGGATCGCAAAAGCCACTGCCGTGTGCCTAGCGCCGCACGATCGACCGCACGCCGTCGGAGTACACGACTTCAACCGCACGGCCATTGGTCACCACGGCGTCACCGGAGTTGCGGACGAAACCCATGATGGCACCGCTGGTCGCGTCGCGCACCAACGCCATCGGATAGGCCGTGCTGTTCCAGGTGACGCGTGATCGCGTCGCGCTGATCGGCGTGACGTCGGCCGAAGGATCGTCGGCGAGTGTCGCACCACGATTCGCGGCGCGCGCACGCGCGTTCGCACTGACGCGCTCGGTCGCCGCCAGTGGCTGCCGGACGTCGCGCACGCGCACGCTCGTCAACGATTGCTCGAGCGACGCGCTCCACGGCAGCACAACGGCAAACTGGCGTTCGTCATGCCGCGTTTCGTGGTCCACCCGATCGGCGAGCAGCGGCAGGTCGAGCAGCGTCGCGCCCTGCGCATCGAGGAGCTCGACACGGTGCGTCGCGCCGTTCACGGGCGCGCTCGCCGGTGCACGGACTCGGAACGACGGCTCGAGAATCACGCGTCCATCCACCACGCGACCCCAGACGAGTAAGCCTTCATCGCTCGTCGCACTGGCGGCGCGGAATGCCGAGGTCTGGAATCCCGTCGCGGCGCGGTAGTCCATCACCTTGCCCCACGTCCAGTCGCTGATCCACGTGTTGCTGCAATAGCCCATGATGTCGGTGGCGTTCGTGTTGACGAGCGCGTTCGTACTCGAGTTCCACCCGAACATCCCAATCTGTCCGCCGGGATACGGATAAGCCGCATCGCCACTGACGCCGCACGGCGTGTGCGGACGCGAGAAGTTGTGTCCCCACTCATGCACGGCGACGCCATCGTTGCTGGGCTGATAGTCCCATCCCATCGCCGCACGACCCGGCACGTAGCCTAACCCTGCAATGCCGCTGTTGTACGTCACCTTCACTACGCCATAATAGTGCGTCGTACTCGGCGCGCCATCGGTCGTGCGTAACGCGTTGAGCTCGCTCAGCACGGTCAGCCAGCCGTTGTTTGCATCGTCCGCGACGAGCGCCGGTGCGCTCGACGTGAACGGTGCGCGCACATCGGAGTTGATGTCCTTGATCGGCATGAAGCGCCGAGTGGAGATGAGGAACGATTCCTTGTTGCCTTCGGAGACGTTGCCGGTCAGGCCAGCGATAGTGACCGGCACGAAGCGCACGTTAAACGACGGGACGACGTTCACGGCGATCGTCTGCGGGGTACCACCACGCGGCCAGATATTGTCCGTGCGATCGCCTTCGCTCAGCGTCGACGTTGGGTCGACATCGACGAGGACTTTCATGGTAGAGCGAACGTTTGCCGCCGGTACGACGGTGTTCCATGTGGATGTGAGCGTGCCTTCGGCGATCGACGTCCGCACACCGACTTCCGGCGCGGTGAGCGTCGTGGTTTGCAGCAGCGTCGCGCCGTCGTAGACGCGCACGCGCACGTCGGGGCGCGCGATGTTGGCCGTGTTGGCGGTGACGAACACGCGAAGCAGCGCATCGCGATTGGCGACGAGCGTGACGGTACCGTCGAGACGTTGCGTGGCTTGCGTGAGGTAGACGTTGTCGACCGACACGTTGAACCCACCGCCTCCGCCGCCGCCACCGCTGGAGTAGGTCACATTCGCGGTCGTCGTGACGCCGGCGGTGATCGTGATCGACTGACTTGCGGGAGTCGCCGTGTACGTCGAGGCGCCGGAACTCACGCTGTTTGCGGTGAGTGTATAGCTACCGGCCGCCACCGGATCGACGATGCTTGTGCCGGTAATCGAGCTACCGCCGCCCGATCCCGTGAGCGTGAACGTTGGTGTTGCACCCTGCGGCAGTCCGCTCACGTTGAATGACAAGCGACCAGTCGTGCCACCACTGCCTGCATACGAGAACGACGCGACCGTCGTCTGCCCAATCGTGACGGTGAGGCTTCGCGTCGCCGGTGTCGGTGTGTACGTCGTCCCGTTGTAGGTGAAGACACTCGCGTGCATTGAGTACGTGCCAGGCGGTACCACATCGAGTGTCGCGCTGCCGCTCAGCGTCTGTGTCCCGCTGCTGCCCGTGAACAGAAAATTCGGGGAGGCGCCGCTCGGGAGACCGGTGAGGCTGAAGGCAATACGTCCACCAGGCACCGCATAGGTTACCGTGGCCGGCGACGCGGTGAGCGACGCAGCGACGGTGACCGTTTGCGACGGTGGATTTGCGGCGTACGGCAGCCCCAACACGGTGACGCTGCTTGCGTTGACCGTGTACGTCCCCGGCGTGAGTCCGACGAGCGTGGTCGTCGTGGTCACGTTTCGGACGAAGTTACCTGGGCCCGTCACGTTCACGATGCCGCCAGCGTTCTGGGGCAAGCCAGTCACCGCAATGGCCAGCGCGCCGCTGGTCAGGGTGTATTGCACGCTCAGTCGCAGTGTGTCGCTCTGCGCCACGGCCTGCGTCTGTGTGGCCGGCGCGGCCGAATACACATAGCCGCCGACATTGACCCCCGTGGCGACCAGCTTCCAGCTACCGGCGCTCGCTGGTGCGACACGTGTGGTGAGTCCGGTGACGGCAATGTCTTGGCCGGACGGCGACGTGAGCGTGACACCGGGCGTACTGCCACCGGGGAGACCGAGTACGGTCACTTCGACGACGGACGGCAACGGCGCGTAGGTGACGGTCACCGGTACAACGGCGCCGCCGGCGGCAACGGTCACGTCTTGGGTGGCGGGCGTGGCAACGAATACACCAAAGCTGCCGCGCACGGTTGGAGCGGTGATCGTGTACTTCCCGGGCGTCAAATTGGTGAGCGTCGTGCTGGCCGTGAGCGCGCGCGCAAAGCCGTCAGGTCCGGTGATGTTGAGGCTTGTCGACGCGCCCTCCGGCAGGCCGCTCAGCGCGACCGAGATGCCGCCCGTTGTCGGGCCAAAGACGAACCGCGCATTGGCCGTACTGCCATCAGTGACCGCGACGACGATGCTCGGCGGAATAGGGGCGTAGGTGTTGCCGTTGGCCGACAGCGACGAGGTGGTGACCGTGTAGCTGCCCGGCGGCAAAGAGTCGATCGTGGCATCACCAACGACGGTACGCGTGACTACCGCACCGGCGAGCGAGAACGTCGCCTTGGTGCCAGCGGGTAATCCGCTCGACGAGATCGCGAGGCTGCCCACGGGTGTGCGATACGCGACGACGGCCGGCGTCGCGACGATCGCCGCCGCGACGGTCACTTGCTGCGACGGCGTGATAGGCACGTACGAGAGGTTGCCAGCAGTGACGGGATCCGCGGCGACGGTGTAGACGCCCGGTGCGAGATCTGTGAGCGTGGCGGTGCCATTGAGCACCCGCGCCGCGCCATAGGGCCCCGTGACGGTGATGGGAGCGGTGGCGGACGCGGGCAAACCAGTCACCGCAACCGCGATCGCGCCCGTGGAGAGCGTGTAAACGACGGGCACCTTGAGCGTGTCGCCCGAGACAGCGTCGAGATCGCGTGCCGCTGGAGACGGCGCGTATGTGTAACCGCCCGTTGCAACCGGGAGCGCGACCATTCGCCAGCGACCGGCGACGGCCGGATCGACACGCTGCGTCGCGGCGATGGGCACTTCGTCGCCACTCGGCGGCGTCAACGTCACTTTGGCGGCGACGCTCTGCGGCAAACCGGTGATCGCCACATCGATCACGGCGGCGAGGGCCGCGTAGGTCACGGTGGCGTTGGTCGGTGGGCCGGCGCCAACATCAATCGTTTGAGTGGCTGACGTCGGGGCGAAGACGCCGGTGGCTGTGCGCACCGCGCGCGCCGTGATGGTGTAGCGCCCTGGTGGCAATTCGGCGAGCGTGCTCGCGTTTGTGACAACCTTGGAAAAGCCGCTCGGACCAGTGACCGTCATGTCGCCCGACACACCGAAGGGCAGGCCGACAATCGCGAGCGCAATTGCGCCGGGCGTGGTCGGTGCGGGCTGTACGCCGGGATTGCCACTGCCAGTGCCGGTCGACGGCTTGGTCGGGCTATCGCCGCCAGCGCAGGCCGTCAGTAGTCCGGCGCTCAGCGTGAGCGTGGTTAGGGCGCGTACGGCGTGTCGAAATACAAGTCGCATGGCAAGGCAATCCAGGGAGGGGCGCGAATAAGCGTCTCACCGGTGACGACCGAGCAATACGAAAGGGTGCGGCATGTGCCCGTGCTGTGACGCGCGTGCCGCGCATGAAACAACCGCTACGAGAAACAGAGGGAAGCGGCTACCGAATTAGCACAGAAAGCTGCGGGCCGCGACTCACGCGAATGGACGCGAAAACGCACGAATCCACTCGGAGCAGATTCGTGCGTTTTCGCGAAAATTCGCGGCCAGCAGTTGCCGTGGTTGTTGTTGCTGCTTGCTTGACGCTAAAACAGCATCATCATCGGCGACTCGAGCAGCTGTCGCACCGTCTGCAGGAATTTCGCACCCACGGCGCCGTCGATGACACGGTGATCGCAGCTCAGCGTGACGCGCATGCGTTGCCGAGGTACGAATGCGCCATTGATCCATACGGGCTTCGTTTCCATGCCACCAATGGCAAGAATCGCGGCTTCGGGCGGATTGATGATCGCAGTGAACTGGTCGATTCCGAACATGCCGAGGTTCGACACCGAGAATGTGCTGCCACTGTATTCGGCCGGCGTCAGCTTCCGCTCGCGTGCGCGCTTGGCGAGTTCACGCGCTTCGCGGCCGATCTGTCCAAGCCCCTTGGTGTGCGCATCGGTGATGACCGGAACGATCAGGCCATCGTCCGTGGCGACGGCCATGCCGAGGTGGACGCGTGCGAAGTAGCGAATGTGGTCGCCGTTCCAATGCGCGTTCACTTCGGGGTGGCGCGAGAGCGCGATCGCGACCGACTTCATGACGATGTCGTTGACCGAGACCTTGAACTGGTCGCCGGCGGCCACCATCTGCTCGCGGAGCTCGGTGACCTTGGTCATGTCGATTTCGGCCGTCAGATAGAACGTCGGAATCGGACCAATCGACTCGCTCAGGCGACGCGCGATGGTTTTGCGCATCTGGGTGAGCGGTACGTCCTTGTAGTCGCCGTCGATGACCATCGAGGGCGCGGATGCAGCGGTCGGCTTCGTGCCTGTGGACGGTGCGGGCGTACCCGTTTCACGTGACGCAGCGAGCGATGCGGGCGCCGCGACGGCTGCGGTCTCGACGTCACGACGAATGACGCGTCCGTTGGGGCCGGTCCCGTGCACCTGATCGATGGCCACGCCACGTTCGGCCGCAATGCGGCGAGCGAGTGGGGATGATCGAACAGGGCCTGACGGCGCGGCGGTTGCCGGTGGAGCAGAAGCAACCGCAACTGCCGTGGGGGCTCCAGTGGCCAGTGGCCAGTTGGAGTCGCCAGTGGTGCCTTGGGGCGCGCCAGCGGGTGTCGCTGCGGGGGCGGAAGCGGGAGGGACGGTTGCAACTGCCGCGGCACCGCCCGTCAGCGCCGCGATGTCTTCGTCGGGCTTGGCGATAATTCCAATGGTCTGCCCAATCGGACTGACGGCACCCTCCTCGACCAGCCGCGCGCGCAACACGCCGTCGCCACGCGCAACGAGCTCCATGATCGCCTTGTCGGTCTCGACTTCGGCGAGTGTATCGCCGGTCTTCACCGCATCGCCGATATTCTTGAGCCACTTCACCAAGCGCCCTTCCTCCATTGTCGGAGAGAGCGCCTCCATCATCACTTTGGTTGCCATGGCTCAGTCGAGGTAGAGGACCTGCTTGACTGCCGCAAGCGTCTTCGGCAGGTCGGGCTTGGCGGCTTTTTCGAGGCTCTTGGTGTACGGCATGGGCGCGTCGGCCTGGTGCACGCGCAGCACGGGCGCGTCGAGATAGTCGAAGCAATGGCGCTGTACATAGTCCACCACCTGCGCTCCAACGCCGCACACTTCCCATCCTTCTTCGACCACGACGCAACGACCGGTCTTCTTCACCGAGGCAGTGATCGTCTCCACGTCCATGGGCCGGATGGTGCGCAAATCGACCACTTCGGCGCGAATGCCTTCCTTCGCCAGCGCATCAGCGGCGGCAAGCGCGACGAGGACCATCTTGCCGTGCGACACGAGCGTGACGTGCTCACCCTCACGTTTGATTTCGGCCTTGCCGAGCGGGATGACGTAGTCGGTGTCGGGGACTTCGCCCTTGGTGTTGTACAGCATCTCGCCTTCGAGAAAGCACACCGGGTTGTCGTCACGAATGGCCGCCTTGAGCAACCCCTTCGCGTCATACGGTGTGGCCGGTGCAACGACCTTGAGGCCGGGGATGTGCGCGAGCCATGACTCCCACGCCTGCGAATGCTGTGCACCGAGCTGTAAGGCGGCGCCGTTGGGGCCGCGAAAGACCATTGGCATCGGGAATTGTCCTCCCGACATATACAACATCTTGGCCGCCGCATTGACCACTTGGTCGAGCGCCAGTAGCGCAAAATTCCACGTCATGAATTCGATGATTGGACGCAGGCCGGCCATTGCCGCACCGACGCCAACGCCGGCGAATCCGAGTTCGGTAATGGGCGTATCGACGACGCGCATTTCGCCGAACTCCTGCAACAATCCCTTCGACACTTTGTACGCGCCTTGATACACCGCGACTTCCTCGCCCATCAGGAAGACACGATCGTCGCGCTGCATCTCTTCACGGAGCGCCATGTTGAGCGCGTCGCGGTACGTGATAACGGCCATGTGCGTCTCTGCTCTCAGCTCGTGGTTTCGACCATGATGTCTTCCATGAGCGCTTCGAGCGGCAGCTCGGGGCTCTGTTCGGCGAAGTCGATGGAGTCCTGCACGATCGCCTTGATCTCCTCATCCATCGCCGCGACTTCGGCTTCGGTGATTTCGCCGGCATCTTCCATACGCTGACGATGCAACGCGATCGGGTCACGCTTGAGGTACTGCTCGAGTTCCTCTTTCGTGCGATACGTGCCGCTGACCGCGTCGCTCATGGAATGGCCCATGAATCTATAGGTCCGAATTTCGAGTAGCGTCGGTGTGCTGGCTTTACGCGCGCGCTCGATAGCGTCGGCAACGGCAGCGCGCACGGCGTGGACGTCCTGACCATCGACAACGTCGCGCGGCATGTCATAGCTCGCGCCGCGCTTATAGATGTCATGAATGGCCGACGCGCGCTCGACAGCAGTACCCATGCCGTAGCGATTGTTCTCGATGATGAAGAGACACGGCAGTTTCCAGAGCGCGGCCATATTCAGCGCCTCGTGAAATGCACCGTTATTGACGGCGGCCTCGCCCATGAAGCAGACGATGACCTGATCGCCGCCTCGATACTTGATCGCGAAACCGACACCGGCGGCAATCGGAATGTGTCCGCCGACGATACCGTGTCCGCCGAGAAATCCGAGCTGCTTGTCGAACATGTGCATCGAGCCGCCCTTACCGCGCGCGCACCCATCCTGACGTCCGAACAGCTCGGACATGCACGCACGCGGCGTCATACCACGCGCGAGTGCCTGCCCATGGTCACGATAGGTCGTGATGATGTAGTCATCGGAGCGGAGCTGATGAATGACACCGGCGGAGATGGCTTCCTGTCCGATGTACAAATGGCAGAACCCACCGATGCGACCGATGGCGTACATCTCCGCGACACGCTCTTCGAAGCGGCGCTGCAGCAGCATCGAGTAGAGCAGTTCGCGATTGAGCGTGGCCAGCGCCTGAGCATTATCCGCGTCGCTGCTCGGTGCTGACGTCGTCGCGTGTGCCGGTGCGCTGTGCGCGTCGCCGCTTTTCTTACGAGATTTGGTGGTGCTCATGCGGATATGGGACAAGGGATTCGAACGATGGCTCGAACAGGAAGTGCGACTGCGTCAGACGCCGGCGGCCTGCACCTGCTCCCACGCGTGATAACTGGAGCGCACCAGCGGCCCTGATTCGACGTGCCGGAAGCCCAGCGCCATGCCGACGTCGTAGAGCTCCTTGAACTCCGCGGGCGTGACGTACCGATCGAGTGCGATGTGTCCGTCGGACGGGCGCAGGTACTGGCCAAGCGTGAGGATGTCGACGTCCACCGCGCGCAGATCCTTCATCACTTCGATGACTTCTTCATTCGTTTCGCCAAGCCCGAGGATGATGCCCGTTTTCGTCGGCACGTTCGGCGCGATGCGTTTGGCGATACGAAAGATTTCGAGCAGCCGCTCGTAACGTCCGCCCGGTCGCGCCTTTTTGTACAGTCGCGGGACGGTCTCGGTGTTGTGGTTGTAAATGTCTGGACGCGCCTCGAGCACGGCGCGAATCGAATCCTCGTTGCCCTGAAAATCGGGGACGAGTACCTCGATAGAGCACGTCGGCAACTTCGCGCGGATCTGCCGGATCGTTTCGGCAAAGATGTAGGCGCCGAAGTCCGGGAGGTCATCGCGGTCGACGGAGGTGATGACTGCGTGTCGGAGATTGAGCTCCCCAATGGCCTCAGCGACGCGCGACGGCTCTTCGATGTCGTAGGCAGGCGGACGGCCGTGCGAGACCGCGCAATAGGCGCAGTTTCGGGTGCAGACGTCGCCCAAAATCATGAAGGTGGCTGTGCCATGTTCCCAGCACTCGCCAATGTTCGGGCAGTGTGCTTCCTCGCAGACCGTATGCAGGTTGAGATCCCGCATGAGCTGCTTGAGGCGGATGTAATTGGTCCCGCCTGGAGCCTTCACCTTGAGCCATTGTGGCTTGCGCTCAGGGAGCGGCTCTCGGCGATGGCGACCCATGATCTGGTGGAGCGTTTCGGCCATGACGCGCAGGGGCAGAGGGACGGCCCTGGCGGTTACCGGGGCACCTGCGCGGAAGCTAGTTCGGTGTTGCCGCGCCGGCCACAAGGGGCTAACCGTCTACGTCAATTTAGCCGGAACTCGTACTATTTCGTATTCCGAAACCTTGGGAACGCGATAACGTACGGCATCACAACGACTATCACACCTCTGAGGAACCCGCCCATGCTGCGCACACTTTTCACGATCGGCCTGATCGCCCTGGTCGGGCTATTCGCCCTCAAGGTCGTGTTCGGTCTGCTGGGCCCGCTGGTCAGCTTGTTGCTGGTGCTGCTCGGGCTCGCGATCAAGATCGCGCTCGTCGGGGCAGTGGCCTACGTCGTGCTCCGCGT
>JBBQDB010000103.1:0-14794 GCA_038319245.1 Gemmatimonadales bacterium | reverse complement strand
CGATCCAGCGCGATTGCATGCGAATGACGAGCGTCTGGCGGTGTTGGCGATGATCGCCGACGGCGTTGGCGGTTTGTCAGGCGGCGAAAAGGCGAGCGAGACGGCACTCGAAATTGCGATGCAGTATGTCACGAGCAGCTTGCAGGCGTACGACCGTGGCGGCGCATCGGACACCGAGTTCGTGGAGAAACTGCAGGAGGCCGCGATGCGGAGCCACGACGCGGTTGTCGCGCGCGCGCAGGCCGAGGGCGACGGCAAGTCCATGGCCACGACGCTGACGCTCTTCCTCGGCGTGTGGCCGTGGTACTACCTGCTGCAAGTCGGCGACTCCCGGTACTACCTCTTCCGCGACGGTGTGCTCACGCAGCTCACGCGCGATCAGACGCTCGCGCAGGATCTGGTGGACCAAGGCGTGTTCACGCGCGCAATCGCTGCGCGCTCGCAGTTTTCGAATGTGCTGTCAAGCGCGATTGGTGGTGAGACCACGACACCGGTGGTGACGCGCTTGCGCGCCGATTGGCGCAACGTCCACTTGCTGTGCTCCGACGGGCTCACGAAGCATGTCTCGGACGAGCAGATCGGTAAACGCCTTGCAGAGATGACGTCGGCGCGCGAGGTGTGTCAGCAGCTCCTGCAAGACGCGCTTGATGGCGGTGGAACAGACAACATCACCGTGATCGTCGGTCGTGCGATGCCCAAGCAATAGCAATTCCAAGCAATTCCAACGGCAACGGCACGCTGCAGCAACGAAAGGCAAGTGTCGCAGAGTGTCGCCGAGTCCGTGACCTACTCGTTCGCCGGTACCGGTGCTGGCTCCGGCACCGGCGGCTTCGCGGATATGTGATCGAACGCCAAGCCGCTCGAGCCTTCACCGCGTCCGTTACGCTTTTCGCGACCGGTCCATGTGACGGTGCTCCCATCCGACCACCGCGCCTGCTGAAAGGTGCGGCGAACCGACGCACCGCCACGCAGGATCTCTTCCTCGTGGATTACGTTCGGCTGCGCGAGTGGATCGCGCGCGAGAATGGCACCGCGCGGCAACACGACGTTCTGCCCCAGAATCGGCACGCCTGCCCCATCGAGTCGCGGTTCGAGCGGTGGTACGCGCGGCATCGCTCCCTGAAGGAATGCCGTCGCGGCTGCATCGCCCTGCAACGTCACCGGCACGAGCGGAATCCAGTTTTCAGGGACGGTGCCCATCAACTGATACGCGAGCAACACATCGGGGTCGGGCTCATTTCTCGGATCGAGCGGCGGCGGCGGATACGCCAGCGCGATCGCCGTACGAAGTTGTCGACCGGCGTCGCGTCCGTCGCGTCCACCGCCCATGCTGTCCGGAACCGTCACTTCGACGCCCCATGTGAGATTGGCCATCTCATCGCGCAAGAAGAGCACTTCGTCCACCGGCGCCGACTCGAGTGAGCGCGCCAATGCAGGCGCGAGCAGTAAGCGTTCATCGACTTCGCCAAGCGCGTCGCGTCGCGTGAGAGTCCACATTGTCCAACGTCCGGCGAGTCCGAGCGCCGCATGCCGTCGTGCCGTGGGCTCGACGAGCGTGTGAAAGCCGAAGTTGTCGGTCACGACGATGCCCTTCGTCTCGATCAATGAGCCGACGGTGCAGGAGAACGGCACGATGAACCAATCGTTGGAGAACACGAGGCCAAATTCGGCGAGCAGCAACTTGACCAAATCCGTCTTCGATGCCGACGCAAGTCCGAAACCCACTCGACGATCCTCGAATTCCCACCAGCGCGCATTGGGCATACCACCGAATCGAACTGGCGTCGGCACGAATGATTTGACTACGGTCTCGGCAATCGGTGGATCGCCAATCACCGGTTGCTGCCCCTGCACGTCGAGCGCGAACCAGTCGAGGCGACCGCCCGGATACTGATCCGAGGTGAGTACGGTTTCGAAACGATTGCCGTTCGGTACACCAAGCGAGAACGAATACTCCAGACGATCGGGCATCCACGCGTCATCATTTGCCGCGGGCTGCGAGAACGACACATGCTGCCACCGATCGAGCAACTGCGCTGCTGTCGCGTCCGCGATTGCCTCCTGCCCGACCGCGAAGACGACGCCGCGTTCGACGAATGCCGACGACGGCAACGTCCCCGCATCACTCGCCCGCGCTGTGTCCGCCAACAACCGCGCGCCATCGACGGATCGGCCGTCAAGCGCCATGCGCAGTCTCAACTCCTTGCGATACGCCGACTGCTGCAACGAGGGTAGATCGCGAGCGCCGCTCAACGGCGCCGTGATCGCGTACACACGAATAAACTCCGCGAGCAGCGGATCGTTAGCGGGCAGCGCGGCTGAGAGTAACGCCGACCATTGCCGCCCGATTTGCAAACTCATCATCAGATCCGGCTCGATCCGCTGCCGTTCGACGAGGGGCTCGAGTGCCTTTGATCGATCATACGGCTGTGGCGGCTGATCGCGCAGCGCATAACTCGCGACCCTCGTCGTGGTCGCGAACAGCTTGGCGTGTACCGGCGTACCACTGTCGGCACCATCGAACTCGCCGAATTGCCACTGACGCGACAGCATCCAAAGTGGATCGCGCACTTCCGCACGCATCGGTCGGGCGAGATCGTCGGTACGAGGCCGTCCCTCGACGCGATTCCACGTGACAGCGGTCGGAATACGCGCGACCGCACTGATTTGCTCGCTCAGGTTCGTCGACACGGCAAGCCGTTCTGCCAGGAGCGATACGCGAAGGTCCGGCATCAGAATTTACTCCACACTTTATAGGCTTCGGACGCGAGCGTCGCCGAAAAGTTGGCGAAGTAGGATGTCGCAATTGTCGCCGGTGTCGGGGCTTCCGCCGCAACGGTTGCCGGCAAGAACGCATCGAGGTTGGTGTGCCGCAGCTCGTCTGGACTCACCGCACGCATCTTGGCAAGCGTCAAAGTCTGATCGATGCAGCGCGTGAGCTCATCCCACGACCACTGCCCGTTCACGTTCGCGTTGCGCTCCGAGACGGCAAGCAGCAACGACTGCGGCGGCTCCGCGTTCGGCGCGTCGTAGTGAAAGGAAATGCCGGTCGTTTCGGTGTCGGTAGGAATGAGTTCGTTCCACTCATCGACGACGAGTCCTACCATCGGGAGCGATGGGTCGAAGGTGGGCGCCGGTTGTACGGTAAGTGAGATGAAATCCTTCACGTTGGCCGGATCGACGGCACCGGCATCGGCCACCCACGCCTTGAGATTCGCGGGCCACTGCAGCACCTGCAGGTCAGTGAGTGATGTCGCCGTCGCTTGCGCGATCACGCGCGTATGCTGAAGTCGTGACGCAGGCGTACGTACCACCGATGCCGCGAACAGCCAGTCATCGAGCCGATCCACACTTGGTGCACCGACTGGCAGCACCGCAGCAGATAAATCGATCGCCGGCGCGACGCGTGGCATGATCGGCAGTCCGGCGCCGAGTATTGTGGTCACGACCTCAGTCAGAATGCGCAGCACTTCCTTCGCGGGTGGGTCGGGCGGAATCCACAGCACGCCAGCGCTGGCGAGTCGTGCGTCCATCACCACGACCACGCGCACGGCGAGCGTGCGAAGCTCGGATTCGGAGGCGAGCGCGGGTGGCACCGCGTGCGAAACGCCCAGCGTTGACGCATTGAGCAGTAAATCCGCGAGCGCATTGACGCCGAGCGCACCTGCGTTAGCGAGTGCGTCACGCGCGAGTGTAAACTCGGCGATCAGCGACGCAACACGCGCCGACAGCTCGACAGCATCGATCCCATCGATTGCATCCTGCGTCTTCAAGTCATGCAGTTGATTGGGCGCAAACCAATCGCGCTGCGTCGCCGACCGCGCACCGCTCACCAACGCGAGCAACTCGGTCACCAACGGCATCAGCGTGCCGATCGACCGCGTGCCCGCGTCGCCAACCGCGTACTCCGCGAGCGTCACTGCATCCGGCACGACGCCCGGATGCGCTGCGGTAAACTGCGCCTGCGTCAGTAACTGCAGCCACGATGCCAAATCACCGAGTGCGTTATCGTCGAGGAGATACAGGAGATCGATAGGCTCGACGCCGAGCGCGTCGAGCGTCGTTACGAAGGTATCAGTCTTGTGTACGCCACTGTCGCTGAAAGCGTACGTAAGACCGCACACCAGCAACGACTGCGCACCGAGTATGGAGCCGATCCATGCGTTTAAGCGCGGTGCCAGACGCGCCCGTGCTGTGACGCCTTCAGGTATTGCATCCGCGTCGTTCATCGCGAGCAGGACACGATGCGTGATCGAGGTGCCAGAGCGCGGAGTCTGTACAACCTCGAACTCATCGGGCACGTGCTGAAATTCTCCGGCCGCCGTCACCACGCCACTCGCTCGTTCATAGTTGCCGAGTGCGGCCTGATGGACGCTCTCGGCGATCATCAAGTCGCTACAGGCATCGAGTGTGTCGAGTATCGCCGAGACCAGGCCTTTCACGTTTTTGCGATCGGCGGTGTCATTGAATACGCCGACCAGTAGTGCATCGAGCGTACCCTCGCGCAGCGACTGAATCATGCGCAGGCCGTTCACGACATTTTTTGCCGGCGAGGCTTCGGTTGGACCAGTCGCCGTATCGGCCGGCTGCGGCATGGGGAACAGTTCGCGCAACGTGGGGAGCTTCGCCTGGAGCGTGATGTACTTGTCGCGCAACCCTCGCTCGAACTTGTAGCCGAGCAGCGCAGCTGGCGCCTGTCCATTGCGAACGCCTTCGATGAGCCATAAGGCGTCGCGGACGCGCGCCGATGACAGGTCGATGTTGAACGCAGACGTATCCGGCTCGGTCACGCTGCCCGCGCGTAGCAGTGCCGCCGTCGCCGCCTGGTTAAGCGACGGTGCGTGAATCAGTCCGTAGTTGTCGGCGTCGCGTGTGACGTCGCCCGCATCGTTTGGCCGTAGCTCAGGCGGCAGATCTCGTACCGGCTGATTGATGGCATCGTGCTTGACCGACTCGACCCAACCGTACGCACCGATGTAAACGCCGGTCGCGTACGGCCCAATTGGACGATGATTCAAGTCGTAGCGCGCTTGCGGTTGTGGCGCTGCTCGTTCGTACATCGGATGTAGTCGATTCGCGCGCTGATCGTCGCGCCAGGCACGCACCGCCATGAGCCGAGAGAACGTGAAGCCGGTGATCCACGCATCGAGGCGGTAGCTGGCGAGATCGACGTGCTCGGAGAACAGCCGCTCGAGCCGCGCGGTCGGCAGCGCGGAGATCGTGTGTAGCGACCGATGCAACTCGTCCACGTCGCCGAAGAAGCGCTTCCAGAGCGGGACTTGCTCGCGTAGTGCGTCGCGATTCACCAGCAGGTCCAGCGCCGAACGTGGTGAGTCACCGACGCCGAGTGCAGACCAGTTCGCGTTGACGGCAATGGTGTCCCATGGCGTCGGGTTCAGGAGGAATAGATGATTCGTCAATTCGCGTTCGCGAAAGTCGCTCCACCGGCGTTGCTGAAAGTTCACGTGCATGCGCATCGCGGCGAATGCGTACTCGTACATGTAGCTGTGTCGTGTCATCAGGTAGAGGAGCGCGGTGATCGGCTCCTGCTTGCCATCTTTAACGCGCGTGAAGCCACGGACGACGTCGGCGTACTCCTTACTCGCCAACAACGAGAGATAGTTCGGATACTGCTCGCCAATCGCACGCGACTCGCTGAGCGGCAAGTCGTCAACCAGATCGCCAGTCAATCGTGGCGATTCTGACCGATCAAGATTGAGCACGTCATCGTGGATACGTTTCCAGTACGCACCCATAAAGGCCAGATCGAAGATGCGCGTTGGTGATGTGATGACATCGGGAAACTCGCTGTGGAAATTCTTCCACCGCTGGTCGAGCAACTTTTGATAATCAGTGAAATCGATTTTTCGGTTCTGAAAATCGGCCGCGGTCGTGAGGTACTCTTTGCCGACCATGCGCTCGCCGTGATACTCGGCGCTGCTCGCTTGCAACGCGAGCACATCGAGGAGACGCGTATCTGCGTTGTTACCGGCGCCCGCGCGCGACAATTGCGGATAGAGTCGCGCCCACGTGCCGGAGAACGCGAGCACCTTTGTTTGAATTGCATCGATCGCCGAATCGACGAACCGTTCGCCCCACGCTGAAAACCGGCCGCGGTCGAACTGCAGCATGTCGCCAGACACCGGGAGCACACCGTATGGCTGGTTGCCCACACGCAACGCAGGCAGCGGTCCTCGTCCGAAGACGAAGTGCGTGAAATAGAATCGCGTGAACAGCGTCACCTGCTCCGCCGGAAACACGATTTTCGCGGGGTTGTTGTCGAACAGCGGCCAGAGCATCTGCTGCGCGTAGTAGCCAAACGTGCCCGACCAGAGAGCGCGCTTCATCGCGATCGATTCGGCGCCGTCGCGTTGCCCTGCATTTTCTACGAATCGCATAGCCTTGGGCGCGATCCCCAGCGCGTGCGCGAATCGTAAGCCATCGCACTCGTCTTCGTACTTAGTGGTGAGACCGTCGTCGTCGAATGCGCCGGTGCCAAGGATGTAGTCGAGCGTCGCGTCCGCATCGAGCGCGCGCGGCGTGTCGGCATCTGTGGTGACGTTGGTCGGCGTGCCTTGGGCAAGCACCGAAATACCCTCACTGAACCGATGATCCTCGATCAGTTGCTCGATAAGCTGCGCCGATGCCGACTCGTCGGAGGACAGTCGCACGCCGAGCACCACGATGCGCCCGAACTGCAACAGGTTGCGCAGGTCCGATATAGGGATGCCCACGCCCATGCCGACCTTGACGGCCTCGCCGAAGTCTGCCTGCCACGCTACCTCGCTGGGATACGCAATCTCGCCGTTGGCACGTGTGAACCCGAGGCCATGGCGCGTGGGATCGAGCCCCATCTCCAAGCCATCGGGAATCGCATTCCCAACGAACTCGCCAAGTAGCTCGTCGCTGACACTGAATATTCGAAAGACTAAACGCTCCGGCAGAGTCCAGCAGGCTGGTATGCGCGTGAGCGTATCGGTGACGCGAGGCTCTGCGTTTTCCGGATTCATCGCGCCGATGATGTACACGGCGCGCGGCACTCCGGAGTGCGACGCGATGCCGCGGAAGATCGCCTTGCGCGTTGGAGTTGCCGGATCGTCGGATTCTTCCGGCGCTGCCCAGTAGGCGCGTCCGCCCGTCGCCTCGCCGGTCGTCAGTGCGGCATCATGCGACTGCACCGAGACGTCGTCCGGGTAAGCGCGAATCAGGAGCGCCGTCCCGTTCGGCGTCGTTCGGAATCGGGTCTGCACGCGCAACGGCATCAGCAGGATCGGCACTCGGCTATCAAGCCGACCCATCCACTGTCGCGGATCGAATTCCCGCGACGGACCATCTGTCTCCTGCGCACGAAGCGCGGCCTGCTGCTGTCGAAGCTCGTCGAGGCGCGCCGTCAAGTTCTGCCGCTCGTCGTCCGACTGCGCTAACGCGAACGCGTCTACCGCCTCGTCCATCTTGTTGCGAACGCCACGCCGTTGTTTGCGTAGCACCGCCAGTGCATCGCGAAGTTCTTCGAGCGTGCTCATGGCAGCAGCATGTTATTGGCGTGGAAGTACATGCGGAACGGCGTCTGCAGCAGAATCGCCGCCATATCCGCCGAGTCGGTATTCCATGAGGCGAAGCGTTGCGGCGAAGCGGTGACGGGATCGATCTGAAAGCCGCGCGGTGGCGACGTAGGCGCGTGCTTTGACAGATCAATCGCCTGCATCGACTGAAACATCACTAGCGACGTCGCGAGATTCGCCCACGTCAGATCCTGCGACACGGCGCGCGTAGGAGGTGGCGTCCACGGCTCGACACTCGTGGGTTCGTCGAGACCGAAGCGTGGTTCGCCGAAGCGCTCCGCGAGCACGAAGTACCAGCCGAGCGCCGTCGGTTCGGGTGGGAGATTGCCGCGCGCTTGATCCTTGTCGAGATCGAAGCCGAAGCAGTACACATCGGGATCGAACTGCGCGAAGAGCACTGGTTGTTTAACCGTCAGCGCCGACTCATCGGCCGGTCGGCGACTGACGTGATTGAAATCCTTGCGGCGCGGTGTGTTCGACACAGCGCGCACCGCATACACCTGCGTGTTCGGATAGCGGCGCAGCAGATCGCCGCGCACGACGAGCACGAGATTGTTATGGATCTCCTGCAGCTCCGGCCGGTTGCCACCAAGCGGTGTCAGTTGCCCGCCGAGCTTCCACCCGTGGATCGGTTCGATGTCACCCTGTGCGCCACCGGGAACGCCGCGCCGGTCCCAGAAGTGACTGAAGTACGTGCCTCGCTGGTCAGTCTTGTAGCCGCGCCACAACAACTCGCGCGACATCTCGTGATTCAAGCCGACGAGGAAGCTCTCAATGAAATTCCAGTTCGCTTCAAGTAGCGTGATCGAGTTGTCGGGAATTTTCGACAAGTTGGGTACGACATAGTCCTGCGAGATCTTACGCAGGTGCTCGTAGGTGGCATCATCGAAGGTCGGATGGGCCATGATCGTTTCGAGCGGATCGTAGTGTGCAACCTTCACCGGATCGGGAAGGTGTACGAGGCGTTCGACGCGTTCCCGCACGCTGGCATACGGAGACAGCTGGCTGCGCAGCGTGGATGCCGTCGCCGATAAGTCGAGCACTGGACGGACGACGGGGTCCGGCAACGCGATCTGCAGCCACTCCGTGTTGTTGAGCGCACTTTGCCGAAAATTCCAAGCGGCGAACGAAAAGTTGAGCGCTTGCGCAGCGGGCGCGGAATCCTCCGGTCGCACGGGAATGCCTTGTTCGACGAATGTCGGCGGAATCCATGCGGCGCGTGCGTCCACCAAACGCACGATGGCGGGCGTCAGCTGCGACGCCGAGATCACGTGCTGATTGTCACCGCGCGCGATGAGCGCAATGAGCAGCAGCTCGACGTCGTGCAGTTCGCGCATACGATCCACCAACTTCTTCACGATCTCAAGCAATCCGACGAGCAATGGACGCAATTCATCCCAGTCGTTGCCCAGCCACGCCACCGGCGTGCCGGACTCGTAGCGCGATGGACGCGCGGCCAGCGAAAAACGCTCGGCGGGTTGCTGCCATGCTGGCGCGACGGCATGTCTCGCCGATGCCACGTTGGCGATGAGTGTCGAGAGTTGCGGCGTCGCCGTACCGAATCGGCGGGCGAGCGCGCCGCCCGAGCGCAGCACGCGTCGCGTCACCGGCTGCACGGTGGCGCTGGGAAGTACACTCGCCTCGATCAGTCCGCGAATCGAGAGTGATGCATCGCTCGTCGCCCTGACGCGCGCGTGCGCGAGGCTCGTCGTCGCGACCAGACGCGACAGCTCGAGCGGTGCGAGATGCTTGAGATCGAGCGCGGTGAGCATCTCGCGCATGAATTGCGCGCGATACCGAAAGCGATTGACACGAAAAATCTCACCGTACTGCGCCCACGCACGCGCCATGAAGTCTTCCTGATTCTTCTGTACGACGAGCGTGCCGAACGCCGCCGCGACCCGATTGCGTGGATCGAGGTTGATCTGCTCCAGCCAGTGCGAATCCGCCTTCGTTACGTCGAGCGTCGGATGATTCGCGTGCCAGCGGCCGTACGCCGGCGGCAGCACGATGGGCAACTTCGTGTCGTTCGGGAGTTGCGGCGCGCCGGCGATTGCGCCGGTCGCCGAGATCGTCCACGTCTCGCCGAGGTTGATGAAGTCGGCGAGCCACGACTGAAAGGGATTGCGGCTTGCGGCCGGCCATGGACTCGATGTAGCGCCGGGTAGTCGCAACGCGCCTTCGAGATCCAGCGTGGATTTCGACGGATTGGCCGCATTGAAGATCGGTGGCGTCGCCATTCCCTCGAGCGGGCGCGAGACGTCCATCGGTCGCTTGCCGACACTCGGATCAGGCGCCTTCGGTTCGAGGCGGCGCGCCAACGTTTCGAAGTCGCCCGCCTCTCCGGTTCGAAACGTCCACTCGAAGTACACTGGCAGAAGCGCGTCACCCGCGGCATCCCAGGCGAACGGGCGGTCCGGCATTGCACCGGGTAACAGTCCCGCGCGCCGTCCCGCTTCGAACGACGGCACCAGCATCGCGTGATATGACATGTTCGGATGCAGTCGCCGCGCGGCGATGATGCGCGAGCATCCCGACGCGGGATCGGCATGCAGCGCGTTGAGCAACGCGCCGGGATGTGCGGTATCCGCGGCAATGCCGCTGAGATGTGCGTGCGCCCACGCCCACGCGTCCTTGGCGGGCGGCAGAATCGCGGCATCGACTTTGATGGCGCGCGGTAGACCTTCGCCCTGGTCCTGCCAGGTGAACTCTCCGTCGGCGAGCACCAGCAACGCCAGCCACGGATGCAGTCGAGTCTTCCCCGCACCGTCGGGCGCGCGGGGTGAATAACGCCACGGAAAGTCCTCGTCGAAGAACTCGATCGACGCCATGTAGTTCGGCTCGAAGTCGTTCGCATAGGGACGCGGCTCCATGCGAACGACGGCGCGCGCATCGATGCCGATGATGTCACCGGGCCCGATAAGGCGAACTTGCTGCGCCGGCGCATCTTCGGCGTTCGCACCGACCTTCGTCTGCAGCGTGACGGCGATCTGGCCGCGATCAAGGTTATCGGCAGGATTGCTGTCGATGGCCGATGAAAGCCCCGTACGATACCAGGGCAGCAACGTATAGTGCGCAAGCGTCATAGGGTCAGACCAAATCGTGCGTGGGGACGACCAATAATCGGCCGGAGAGTGCGGGATTCACGGCAATGAGTTGCTGCATCGCCTGCGTGGCACCCACGTGATTGTCGAGTGCCCCGATCGTCGCGTTCGGTTGCATCGAATCGGCATCGACGACGCGATAGCCACTCTTCGAGAACTGCACTTCACGTCCGGTCGCCAATGACGCCGTGCGCTCGCGGAAGACATCGGAGCGGGCCACCGCGCTGCCGCCCAGTGTCGCGCGCGCTGTTGCCACATCGACGTTGTAGCGCGCTCCGGTGAACAGCTTGATGCCGTCTTCGGCCGCCGTATCCTGGACGCCATCTTCGTAGCCGATGTCGCGCGTGACGGCTTTGCTGAATCGCGCCAGCGCGGTCGGATCGGCACGCACACCACTCACGAACTCCTGAAACGCCGGCGCCGCGAACTTCTGATCATTTGATAGCTCGAAGAACTGCGCGGGCGCGAACTCGCCGCGCACGGGCTGCGTCGTGAGCGCGCTGCCGGCCGTCATGCCGGTGATGTCGAAAAAGTCTTCGGCCTTCGGCGTCGCGGCACCAAAGCGCTGCAGCTTCACCTGGAGCGGTATGGCGCGTTCGCTGAACTCGAGTGTCGCCGATGGATGCGCCAGAATCTCGCCATCCTTGATCTCGAGCTTCGCGCGCAGCTGCACGAGCAACTGTCCCTGACCTGGCAGGATCGCACTCCAATTTCGCGGATTTTTCAGCTGCAGGCGGAACGCCGCCGCAACATCCGCAGTCGGCAACGCTGGCGCGTCCGGCGAGCCAAACGTTTCGTCGAGTCCGACACGTACTTTGATGAAGAGCAAGCGAAAGCTGACGTTACCCTTCACATGAAACGGCGATGGCCCCGCAAACAGCAGATCGAGTCCGAGACTCATCAGCTCTTCATCAGCGGCGATCACCGCAATGTTACCGCTGAACTCTGCCTCGAAGTGCAGCGGCGACAATTGGAGCAATAGATCGTAGCCGAGAAATCCCTTGATACCGAATCCCATCGCCGCCGCGTACAAGTCGATGCGCGCACCATGCTGCAGCGTGTTGCTCGTAGCCGCGTAATACGAGTCGGCGCGCAGGCGTGGGTTGTCCTTGGTGGGTAGATAGTTGATCGAAATGCGCCGCATCGGCGCGATGTCGAGATCCGCCGCCGGGACGTAGCGGGGATTGAATCCACCGGCGCTGACTACAAAGGTCGCGTTGTTTCCCCAGCGCAGGCGCACCACCATGTCGCCGTCGAGGGAGTAGGTGATCATGCGCGAGTCGAACAACGACGCATCAAAGCGCAGGAACTGCGCGCTGAAGTCGATGCTGCCGATGAAATTCACCTGAATGCGAAGGAGCGCTTCCTCGAGGGGCGGAACGAGCACCTTGAGGATGCCAAGGATCGCGATGCGCGGCGTGGGGACCTCGATGATGATGCCAAGCGAAATGGAGATCATGCCCGCCGGCTTGCCCCAACCCATCTTGATCATCGGTCCGATCAGGAATTCGCCGTCCGTCCGTGGAAACATCCGCTCGAGATCGGACAGAATTCTCGGTGCATTCGCGACCGGATCGGACGGGAACATGACGCTCGAGATTGCATTCGTCCGCACCGAGTCCGCCAGCGCCTTGAGGTCGGCGCTGCGATTCACACCGAGCAATCCACCGACGGCGTTGATCGTGAAGCCGAAGCCGATGTCGATACCAACCGGCTCGAAGTTGGCACTGATGATCGCGAACAGGGAGAACGACGGCTTCGTGTTGATGATGCCGATCGCGGTGATGCCCATCCCCAGCAGATTGATCGACAGCACACCCGCGTACTGACCCTTCGCCACGTCGATGGAAAGGAATCCGCCCCCATTCAAAATGCCCGCCACATTCAGCGACAAGCCGGCGCCCGTTGGCGGCTTGAAGTCAAAGGTTGCGCCGAGTGGGCCAACCGCGATCGCGCCGGCTGGCGGCGCACCGTCGAGATAGAGCTGTGCCTGCACGCCGATGCGTTGCACGGTCGCGGCGATGACGCCAAGCAGTGACGCGCCAATGTCGGCGGACAGCTCGATGCCGATCGATGTAGACGCGCCGATCTGCGGTGTGAGAATCACGTGCAGCGCATCGAGCGACACGAACGGCAAGCGCGCGCGAATCGGAATGGTGGCCTCGAGCGCAGCACCGCCGGCGAACGACACACCGGCGACCGAATCCCACGCAAAGCCGACGTCAAATCCTTCACTGTCCTGCGCGCCGGGAATCAAGACGTTCAGGAACGAATCACCATTGGCGCCGAGGCGAACGAAGCATCCCTTGAGCTGCGCCTTGGCGGTGAAGCCGTGGCCGACGTGCATCGCGATTTCCAACGCGGCGGTGCGTCGATACAAGCCAACGCCGCCCGGTACCGTGATCAAGGCTTTGCCGTCGGGCGCGTCGTCGGTGATCGAAAAAATCACCGGATCAGTATTCGCCATGTTACGGAAGCACCGCGAACTCAGGGTTGGACGTGACCGGATTCGGACCCGGCACGATGGCGAAGATGCTCGCCTCCGGAAGCGTTGGCGTCGGAATGATGTTCGTACCGATGTGGACGGGATTTTTGAGCACGAGTCCGATGCCATGCTTGTGCAGGCCAACGAACGACAGGTTGACGCCGCCCGCGCTGATCGTCTGTCGCGCTGCCGGTCGCACACCCGGTGTGACGGTGACGAACTTCTTCTCGTCGGCAAGTGGGAATTCATCCGGTGTGATGAGCTGCACCGAAGGAATGGTCTTGAGGAGGAGTCCCAGGCCGTCGAGAATCGTGCGATCGAGAAACTGATCGTCGCCCCAGTGCATCACCGTGAGAAAGGACTCCTTTGGATGCGTGATGCTCTTCACGAACTGAGCGAGATCGAACAGCCGCAATTCCGCGTCGATGAACGCGGCGTTACCGCCGGCTGGCGTGAATTCCTTGCGCAGCACGCCAAGCAACAGGAACATCCCCGCGATTCTCGGATGCGTTGACGTGATGAATTCGTAGACAATGAAATCGAGCAGTCGCTTCGGCAGCACGGCCTTTATTGCCGCTCCGCTCGCGCCGAGTCCATTCAGGGCGTTGTTCGGCGCGCGGAGGATCGCATCGATGGCATTCTTGATTGCATCCGCTTTTCCCGCGATGCCGGCGAGGAGGGCGGCGGGATCGGTGAAGTCGAGACTGACACCCGACAGCGTGTCCGCGATAGATCGCCACGCAGCGGCGACGCTAGCGAGCTGCGTCGTGACCGAGCCGAGCGGGTCGTTGATCCCGAGCTGCTTGAGCAGGTCCGTGATCGCTGCCCGTTCATCGGCGGGTGGCGCGAAGCGGTGCCCGAAGGCGACACCGGCACCACGCACATTTTCCAGTATCGTCTGAATCGTACTTTTTTCGCCACTCGCCATTCAATGCTCCGGTCTGCGTCGATGATGATCCTCGCGCACCTGTGCCTCGCATATGCCGCCATTCGCGAGTATCTGTCAATGGCGGCGATGTAACCGCGTTGCACGACGCGTGATCACGATCACGCGAATACGGAAAACGCGTAGCAGACTCTTGCGGCGCACGCAGAACCGTAAAGCTGCGTTCGCTGTAAATGCAAACGGCTGCTGGTCAACAACTTCGTGCAGCGAGCGACGATTAGGACTTGCGGATGGGTTCGCGCAACGCATGGCGTGCGATCGAGTTTTGCACACGGGTCGCCATACGCTCCTCGCGCTAGAAGCTCGGCACCGCCGCGCGAGTCCGACGCGATTGGCCAGCGCCATCGACATCGTGAAAACCGATGTACAAACGGCAACCACCAGGTGCTGGCCGCGACGTTCGCGGGTTACGGTTCGCGGTTGGTGATTCGCAGTACGCAGTTACGTACTCTACAACCCGCGTCCGCCCGTCAGCACGGAATACACCGGCGGCGACACCCGTCGCAGCGCCGCACCAACGAGTACGGCGAGTGCGCACACCGCCAGCGGCACGAAAACATACGTCCACCAATTGATCAGCGGCACGGACGCACCAAGTGCGAGCGCAGCCTCCGTCGCGTAGTTGAGCAGCGGTACGTGCAACGCGTAGATGATGAACGAAAATCCCGTCAGCCAGCGAAACCACGCGCGTCGCATT
>JBBQDB010000102.1:0-14867 GCA_038319245.1 Gemmatimonadales bacterium | reverse complement strand
TTGTTGTCGACGACGACGATTTCGGACTTGGTGAGCGCGACCTTCTGGATGAAGGGGGAACTCTCGAGCTGCCGCATGAACATCGTGAGCGCTTGGATGTCGACCGTTTGTCCGACGATGCGGAAGGTCAGATCCGGGTGGACGTTGATCGTGTCAGCGACGGCAGCGTCCTTCTTGTCTTTTTTCTCTTCTTTCGCTTTGTCTTTCGCGGCGGGCGTCAGCGCGGCCGTCCCGTGCGTGGAGTCGGCACCTGGCGGGAGCGGTGCTTTGCTCGTCTGCTCGAGGGTCGTGAGCCATGTGTAGGACGGGAGCGCGCGACTGACCTCGTCGAGGATGTGCGCCCAGTTGTAGCGGTTATCGTCGATCGTGCGAATGATTTGCAGCTGACGATGTACTGAGTCGCGTTCGGCGATGAGCTTACGGCGCGCCGCGAGCACGTTCGCGTAGCGTGTCGAGTCACGGACGGCCGTGCTGAGCTTTGCGTCGATGACGCTGGCGCTCGCCTGTTGTGAAGTGAAGAGCACACCGACCGTCGCCACGGCGACGATGACCGCACCGGCAGCGCTGAGGAGCCAGGGATCGCGAATGCGCGAGCTCACGCCGCTGAATGCGCCGGCCAAGTCGAGAGATTTGCCGCCGCGCGATGCTTTCTTCGCGCCTGGCAGGAGGTTGACTTCGAGCATCATCGGTATGGTCCTCAGGCCGCGGCGCGGAGGGCGAGTCCGACCGGAAGCATCAGTAGCGGGGCGACTTCATCGGCGGGGAGGAATTCCATCGCTCCCTCGCGGACGGTGAGTTGCGCAAGCGCATTTGCGGGCTGCACCGGGATCCGCAGGCGGTCCGCGAGCCACATGAGCAGGCCCGGGACTCGCGATCCGCCACCGCAGGCATAGACGGCGCGGATCTGATTGAAGTTGCGCGACGAGGTGGAGAGGAACGTCGCGGCGCGTTCGATGCCGACTGCGAGTTCTTCACCGCGCAGCGCGACCGCCGAATCGAGTTCGAGCGTGCGATCGAAGCCGCGCAGCATCTGCTCGCCTTCATCACCGCCGATGCCGTGTTCGCGCTGCAGATCTTCACGGAAGCGGCGTGTGCCGACGGTGAGATCGCGCGTGAGAATAGGCACGCCGTCGTCGAGGATATTGAGATTGGTGATTTCGTTCCCGATGTTGAGCAACGCAATCGTTCCCTGCAGGCCGTCCGGATGATTCAGACCAAAGGCGTTGTGCAGTGCGAACGCATCGACATCGATGATGGCGGGCGCGGCGCCGGCTTCGTCGAGGAGATGGCGTCGCGCTTCGACGAGTTCGCGTTTGGCCGCGACGAGCAGGACGCTCATTTCGAGGCCATCAGCATCCGGATCGAGGATCTGGAAGTCGAGTTCCACCGATTCCATGTCGAACGGCACGTGCTGTTCCGCTTCCCAGCGCATCAGCTCTCGGGCCTGCTGTTCCTTGACACGTTCGATGGAGATTTTTTTGACGATGACGTCACGCCCACCGACAGCCGCGACGATCTGTTTCGTCTTGACGCCGGTGGCGAGGAGCGTTTGGCGAATCGCGTCCGCCACGACGGACGGATCCATGACTTCACCTTCGACGATCGCGGTGTCGGCAAGGGGCGTCACCACGACCTTGATCAGCTCTGGCTTGCCGGAGCTGTGGTCGATGACGACGGCCTTGACGAGGCCAGAGCCGATGTCGAGTCCGATGGTGATCTTCTTGCGGCCGAAGAGCTGCATGGATCCCGGGGGTTATGCGTGGTGGTCGTTTCTATGCAAGACAGACTTGCGAGACACGATGACTGGGACACTTTGACCTGTCCCAATCGGACTATTCTCCCTGAAAACGACCGGCCTCTCACGAGGTAACGCCGTAACGGGAGGGGAAACCGGCGCGACTGCCGACAGCGTGATAGTGTCGGCTCATTGTGCTCCAGACTGTTGTATCGGCTGAACGCGCCTTTTCCTTAGCGATCTGCCCAGAGTCGGAACGGTGATGTGGTAGGGCGAGCGACAGTAGCGAGTGCGCGTTGCTCGGCGCACTGGGCGTATCGGATGGTCGCTTGGCCACCGAAGGTCGACGTGCGTGCATCGGGTGCATTGACGACGAGCGCACCGTTGACTTCGAGGGTGCCGTTTCGCGCATCGATTGCGCCTCGCACGACGAGGATACCGACTACGCGAAGACGTCCGCGAATGACGAGATCACCATCGATGACGAGCGTACCGCGATGCGCGATGTCGCCTGCGACAAGCACGCTGCTGCTGGTCCACGCGACTGCGCGCCACTCGGGCGTGAACGGAATGCGAGCGAGCGTGTCGGGTGCGGCGCCTCGGTCAGCGCGCGCGAGGATGTCGGGCCAGGCGCGGTCGAATTCGACTTGCAGTCGTGCGCGATCAGCGGGTACAAGCCGTGGCGGTGCACCGACGATAATGGCATCGGGCGCGACCGTCGCCGAATGTGCGAGGAGTCCACCGATTGATGCGGTATCGCGCCAGGGCCCGCAGTCGTCACCCGCGCTGGCAATGTCGATGCCGGAGACTTGTGCGCCAGCGGTGAGATCAACTGGTGTGAGTGCGGTGAGCGCAGCCGTTAACGGCCCGAGCGCTGGTCGTAGAAAAAGGGCTCGCGCCGCGCCGCGCGTTGCCGCGCCGTGTGCACCCGGGGTGTTGCTGGTGGCTGCTGCGTCGAGCCAGGCGATGAGTGGCGCTGTGCGCGTAACAGTGACGAGGGCGTCGTCACCGGCCGCCGTGCGAAACGCGGACTGCCGTCGCCCGCCGATGCCGGTGTTCGCGAACGCGTTGGGATTCCAGTTGGCGATAGCGCGCCCGAGTGCTTCATCGGCCGCGAGGAGTGCGCGCGTCCCGTTGAATGCGCCGCGGGCTGCGCGTGCGGCGCGCCACGCTTGTGTCTGCGTCGCCGAGGTGAGGATGGCGACGAGTAGCATGGCGATCAGTACGAGCGGTAGGACGAAGCCGCGGCGACGGCGAGGACGTAATCGAGGGTGAATCCGAGGCTGTATGTGAGGACGTATGCGAGAAGGCGAGCGAACAGGATCGCATGCGGGAGGGCGTGTCGGAGGGGGTACCAGTATGACTGTACGACGTCGTGGATGTCGCGTCGCCGTGCGAGTTGTGCAGTCCGTGACCGAGCGGATCGATGAACGCCGAGCGCGAAGCGCGTGGCTGCTGCAAGCGCGCGTCAGGCTTCGACGCGCGCACTTACGGCAGGCGCGCATCATCGTCTCGTAGTCCGACATCGAGTGCGGCGCGCAGCGTGATATCCACGATCGCGGAGTCGATGGACGTGGTTCGGGTGGCATTAGGGCCGGTGGACGGGCGAGTTGGGGAACGGAGTTCGATATGGATCAGCCGTGCGGTCGTGTCGCCGGAGGCCACGGCGGTAGCGTTGGCATCGCGAACTTCTAGTACCAGACCGCGCCCGCCTGGTGAGCGCAGAGGACCCGCTACCGGCTGCACTACATCCCAGCCAGCCGCGTTGCGCTCTTTGCGACCGAGGAACCACTCGCCACCGGTCTGATAGAGCGAGTATCGCACCAGTCGGACCACTCGCACGGGCGAACCCGCGAGGAGGTTTGCGGGGAGTGAATCGCGGAGCCAGAGCGTGCGCGTCTGCGCCGACGGATTCGTGCTACTGTCGACGAGCGGCGAGCGTGCGCATGCTCGACCGAGGGTGAGCGATCGCAGCGTGGCGCGATACGGGTGCGGCAGGGATCCGCGAATGGAGCCTGACGTTGTTGACGTTGGTGTCGAGACGAAGAGGCGTACTTCATCATCGGGCTGCGCCGTGGATGTCCACGAGGTGCGGAGCGGATCGGTTGTCCGTTCGGCGAGGAGATCGACGTGATCGCGTGCGCCGCGCCCGTTGCACGCGATGCCGACGCCGATGGTCGAGTGAAGGTCGATTGACGTATCGCTCCACGCGACCAGGTCGGTAGCGGCCAGTGCGCGAAACTCCGACGCGAGGACGGCCTGCGCTTGCCGGAGTTCGTGCGCGTTGGTGAGCTGTCGATCGGCGTGCTGGGTCGCGCGTTGCGCACTTAGGAGGAGCATGATGGCGACCGCGCCCACGAGCGCGAGCAATGGCAGCGCGATGAGCAGTTCGACCAAGGTAGAGCCCGTGCGGTGCGGTGCGCGCGTCTCGCGTGGAGGATCAACGACGTGCGCGTAGGATTCGTCTATCAGTCGCATGGTCGAGCTGCGCTGAGGGACAGTTGCTGGGTATTGCGGAGCGACAGCGGCGACGGGAATAGTTGTGCGGTCACGACGCGTGCGAGCGTGGCGCCTTGCCGATCGGTGCGTTGTTCGGCACTAAGGCGTGGGCCGGCGGGGAGCGCTGTGGTGCCGTTGGGGGTGCGGGTGCACGGCGCTGCGAGCGCTCGTTCGGCGGCGCCGTAGAGTACGGAGTGCGTTCGCGCGACGAGGACGGCATCGTCGGCGAGGGTGGCAACGCCGCGGGTACCGGCGCCGAGTGCCAGTGCGGCGACGGAGAGGAGGGTGAGTGCGAGGAGACACTCGACCAGTACGCGACCGTCGCGAGCGTCGCGAGCGGTTAGTGGTACTTGACTGTTGGCGACGCGAGGGGTGCGTGGAATCGACATGGGACGAAGATGCGCATTGGCGCCCCGACGTCCTTCACCAAATCATTGCGTGTTGTGCGAATCCTTTGGTACGCCGAGCATGCCGCTGGTCGAGTGCAATGGCAGGAGTATCACGAATGCGGCGCCACCCTCGCGCGCGCGTTGCACCCAGATGGTGCCGCCAAGATTTTCGATCGTGCTCGCAACGATTGCGAGACCGAGCCCCGTTCCCTTCCCCGGTTGTTTGGTGGAGAAAAACGGCTCGAAGATGCGCTCTTCGTCTTCTGGTGCGACACCCGTTCCCGAGTCGGCCATGACTACTTGCAAGAAGCGCTCGGGGGATTCGGGGCGGGCGAGCCACGCGAGTGCTCGACGGCTTGGGCGATGGGTCCAGCGTTCGGTGGGGCTGTCGGTGCGACGTTTTTCGGAGACTTCGGAGAAATCGGAGACATCGTTGATGCGCGTGCTGATGACGATTTTGCCGTCGCGATCGGTGGCGTCTGCCGCATTGAGCAGCAAATTCACGAACACTTGATCGAGATCGTGTCGTTCGGCGTACACGACGCCTTGGGGCGCCTCGAATTGCGTGGTTAACCGGAAACGGCGCGTGATTCCTTGGTCAGCGAGTAGTGTCAGGACGTCGCGGATCACGTCATCGACCACAACGGGCTTGGGCGTGAGGCGTCGCGGACGCGAGTAGTCGAGCAGTCCGCGCATGATGCGATCGATGCGTCCGATTTCACGCTCGAGCGCATCGAGCGCTTCGGTGGTGCCGGCGACGCCGTCGGTGCGCATGCGGAGCACGTGTGCGTAGTTGGCGATCGCCGAGAGCGGATTCCCGATTTCGTGCGACACGCCTGCGGCGATGCGTCCCATGGTTGCCAACTTTTCGACGCGCATCCGCTGCTGGTTGGCCGAGAGCAGCTGCTCCGTCATGCGATTGATGCTGGTCGCGAGGACGTCGAACTCGTAGGTCTCGCCGGGTGGTACGCGCTGAGTCGTCTCGCCCATTGCGACCGCTTCGGCGGCAGCGACGCACGCGGCCAGCGGATCCTCGACGACGCGTTTCACTTCGCGCCGCATGGCCATCGACCAGACGATGGAGACCAACGAGAGGAGGAGCAAGACGACCGGCCATCGTGCGGAGGCGGGCAGATATTCGGTCACCCACATGGTGACGATGACGCCGAATAATGCGAACAGGCTGGCGGCGACGAGGACGAAGGTCAGTCGCGCATGGATACGCGGGAAGCTGGAGTTGGGCACGCCGGATGTTGCGTGCTGGGCGGAGTGATGGCAACTCCGCTCGCGAGCGCCGCCGATGCGACGTGGACGTGTACGCGTTGCGCCATACAACGCCAGAAGGGCCGAGCTTTCGCCCGACCCCTCATGCCCCGGCTCAACACGAGCCGGCCATTTCGCCATCACTGTCACATTGTCTCTATCATTGCCTTCAGGTCGTTGATCCGATCACGTTTACTTGCAGGTGGCTCCGCCCGGCGATCCTTCGGCGAGACCGGCTGGCGTATTGGAGCCGACGCCGATGGCGCAGGACGAACCCACGGCGTTCGCGTGCGTCGCCGAACCCGCCCAACCCGTCGCCGAAGCGGCGGTCACGGTGAGTGAGACACCGGCGGAGCCGGTCGGCGCGGTGTAGCCAACGTACGAGTTGTTGTCGGAGAAGTACGCTTCGGCCGACGGGACCATATTTTTCAGATCCGACTTCATGGCCGTGATGTACGCCTTCTTCTTGGTATCAGCGAACTTCGGAATCGCGATCGCGGCCAAGATGCCGATGATGACGACAACGATGAGCAGTTCGATGAGGGTAAAGCCTTTCCGAGACTGGGTCATGCAAACTCTCCGTGTATGGGGCTGACGCCTTGACCCGAGGATTGTCAGGGCAAGCTCAACGCATGATTGAGAGGCATACTGCGCGCCAACATTCGCGTTTCAATCAAAGCCATTCCACAGCAACGACTTCCATCAATTCAATGCGCGCGCACTCGGCGCATTGCTTCTCTCGTTCTGCACGATGTCGGGCGGATTGCAGCGTCAGCGAACGTCGTCTTGCGTGCTGCAGCGAGAATACTCGCAGCAGAAATGCGCGATGATTTCTACTGACAGACCGGCTCATTCGGACGCGTCAGCTCTCCCGCGCCACCGACGCCGAGCGTGCACGTCATGCCGGGCAGACCATCGTGCGTGGCGGTGGCCAGCCAGAAGGTCGCACCGACGTCGAGTGCAATCGTGACACCAGCGGACCCCGGTGGAACGGTCAGGTTCGCATAGGTGCCATCGACGGCGAAGCGCGATTCGGCGGTCAGTGCGATCGAATGCAAATCAGATTTCATCGCCGCGACGTAGGCGCGCTGCTTGGACTGCGCCGTTTTGACGACCGCGATACTCGCGAGAATTCCGATAAATAGCGTGACGACGAGAATTTCGATCAGCGTGAAGCCGCTTCGGTGTCGTCGACCTGTCTGCCCAGCTGGCGCTGCTTTCACTCAGGACGCCTCGCCGTAGCGAACCAACTTGCGATATAGCGTCGACGGATCGATGCCGAGCATGTCCGCCGCACGACTCTTGTTGCCACCCTCATTCTGCAGCACCCATTTGATGTACGCGCGCTCGATCGCTTCCAGCGTCGGCGATGTCGGTGCACGCTCGGTGATGAGTGGTTCGGCGCGACGTGCCGTGATGCGCTCCGGTAGTGCGTCGACCGGAATCGCGTCGCCATTTGTGAGGATCACCGCGCGTTCGAGCGCGTTCTCGAGCTCACGTACGTTGCCGGGCCAAGGATAAGCCATCAGCGCGTCAACGGCGCTCTCGGTCAGCGTCTTTTGCGTTTCGTGGCGCTGAATCGCGGAGCGCGCAAGAAAGGTCTCGGCGAGGAGCGGAATGTCTTCTTCGCGTTGGCGCAACGGCGGCAGATGGACCGCGATAACGTTGAGACGATAGAACAGGTCTGCGCGAAAGCTACCGCGCTTGATCTCCTCTTCGAGATCGCGATTCGTTGCCGCGATGACGCGCGCATCGACCGACAGTGCCTCGGTGGCGCCAACCGGAATCACTTCACGCTGCTGCAGGACGCGCAGCAATTTCACTTGTGTCGACGGCGTCGTCTCTCCGATTTCATCGAGAAAGAATGTGCCCTTCTGCGCGGCAGCAAAGAGACCTTGCTTGTCCTTGACGGCGCCCGTAAACGAGCCTTTCACGTGTCCAAACAGTTCGCTTTCGAGCAGTGACTCGGGGAGTGCGCCGCAGTTGATCGAGAGGAAGCTGTGATCGGCGCGCGTGCTGAGATCGTGGACGTATCGCGCGACCACTTCTTTGCCCGTGCCGGACTCGCCAGTGATGAGTACCGTCGAGTCAGTGGGGGCAACGGTTTCGGCCAGTCGCAGGATGTCGAGCCAGCTCCGACTGTTGCCGACGGGACGTCCGGTCGTGTTGCGCTCGCGACGCTTGATTTCCTGCTTGAGCACCTGATTTTCGGCGCGCAACTTTCGATGCTCGGTTGCGCGTCGCAGGATCGCGAGCAGTTCATCGTTCCGAAACGGCTTCTGGATGTAGTAGAACGCGCCCTCATTCACGGCCTGAATCGCTGACTGCAGCGTTGCCTGCGCCGTCATGAGGATGACGGGGATTTCCGGATCGAGCGCGCGTGCAGCGCTCAAGACTTGTACGCCGCCGATGTCTGGCATGCGCACGTCCGTGAGCACAACGTCTGGTCGGACTTCCGGGAGGCGTTCGAGTCCCTGCTTGCCGCCGTGCGCAGTGTACGGCACGAAGCCTTCGTTCTTGAGCAAGATACGAAGCGAATCGAGAATGCCGATTTCGTCGTCGACGATAAGTACGCGCGGCGCAGTTTCGTGCGTGGCGTTCGCTGCGGTCATACACTCGCTCCAGTAGTCCGAATCTGCGTTTCGGTTTGTGATGCGTCGCGATACGTGAACAGCATCGTCTCGTCGTCGCTGGGCGTTGCGGTGGTATTGTCGGGCGCGGCCAAGCCGATGCTGACCGGCAAGAGCACGGTAAATCGTGTGCCTTGTTCAAGCGCATCGACGAGCACGACGCCGCGATGCGCCTCGACGGCGCGATGCACGACCGGCAGCCCCAGGCCGGTGCCACCGATCTTTCCGGTGACGAACGGTTCGAAGATGCGATCGCGCATATCGAGTGGAATTCCTGCGCCCGTGTCGGACACGACGATCGCGACGTGTGCACCCGCCATGGCGGATGCAGCGGTTGCCGCCTTCGACTGCGACACATCGAAGCGTTTCACCTCGACGGTGACGGCGCCCGCATCGCCCACCGCCTGCACGGCGTTGAGCACCAAATTGAAGACGGCGCGATGCAATAAATCTTCGTCGCCATCGACCAACGGCAACTCGGGTTCGACCGTAACGTTGAGCGCGACAGACTTGGCACGATCCGGGTGTGTACCAGCCACGAGCACCGCGGCCCTCGCCAGTGCGCCGAGATCGAGAGGCTCGACCCGACTGACACGAGCCCGCGCAAAATCGAGGAAGTCAGCGAGCAAGCGACTCAAGCGATCGGCTTCGCGCATCACGAGACCGAAAAGGACGCGCTCATCGTCGTCGTCTTCCGTCAATACTTCGGTTACGCCGCGACGGCGCGCGAGCTGCTCCGTGGCGCTCCGAATCGAGGCTAACGGATTGCGGATCTCGTGCGCCAACGAGGCGCTGAGTTCGGCCACCGCCTGCAAGCGTTCCGCACGTATGTGCAACGACTGGAGCCGTTTGCTGTCCGAAATATCCTGAAAGATCGCGGTAGCCGTTGTCGTACCATCGGGTCTCGGTCCGTCAGCCACGGTGGTGGTCACGCCGATTTCGATCAACGCCCCATCGCGATGGATCACGCTTTCGGCGCGCGTCGCACGCACGCCGTTGCGCGATGACTGTTCGAGCACTCGCGCCAACTGCGGGGCAATGTCGCGGAGCGTGTCCGCCAGCGGACGCCCAACACTCAATCGCAGGTTAATCCCCAGCAGCTCACTCGCCGCGGGATTCGCGTACACGAGCCGTCCGTCTCCATCGACCGTCACAATACCGGAACGAATCGTACGTAGAATGTCCGCCGCTTCGAGTTGCACTTTGACCAACTGTGCCGCCAGCGCGTCTTGTCCAAGCCCTGCTTGTCGCAGACGCAGCACCACATATCCCGATCCAATGGCCACGACCGCGAAGACGCCGATCTGTACGGTCATCCCGACATGTGCGGCCGACGGACGGAACCACAGCACATCGAGCGAATACAGCACGCACGCCCCTGCCGCGATCGCGAGACCACCGCGAAACGGGAGCAACAGCGCGGCGCTGGCAATCACCAGGATATAGAGAGCCGCGAACTGCGAGCTCCACCCACCAGTGAGGTGGACGACGGCGGTGACCAACGCCAGGTCGACCAGACACTGCAGCGAATAGAAGATCTTTCCGTACGCGCGATGGCGTACCTCGCCATAGCTCGCCGAGCCGACGGTCGCGAGAATGGCTACAGCGAACGCGAGCGTCGCCAATAGCGTGTCCGTCGGATCTGCCCGGTCCCAAACGAAGACGGCCGCAACCAAAATGGCGCACGCGAGCACAATCCGACCCAACCAGACCCAGCGCAGCACTCGGCGCGGGTCGAGCATCTGATGGATCGCTACCTGCGGATTCGCGGGGGTAAAGCGCACGGATGGCGGGGAGAGGCCCAGTCGGCGCGTTCGCGGCCCGCCTGTAACCGGTTCGCAAAGTGCAAGAGGCGCGGATCGCCCGACGGTCTTGCAGATTGCAGTACCATGACGAATCACCCGCCCGTCCGTTACCACCTGTGAGCCTGTCGACCGCGGCCCTCGTTGCCGATCCCGAGCTGACCTTCAGCAGTGCGACTCTCCGCCTGCTCATGGTGCTGCTGCTGGTGCTGCTGAATGCGTTCTTTGTCGCGGCGGAGTTCGCGCTGGTTGCGGTGCGGCGAAGCCGGATCGATCAGATGGCGGCTGAGGGCGACCGAAGCGCGCTGGTGGTGCAACGGGCACTGAAACAACTCGATCGCTACATCTCGGGGACGCAGCTCGGGATCACCCTCGCATCGCTGGCCTTAGGGTGGATCGGCGAACCGGCCGTCGCGGCGCTGGTCGATCGCGTGCTCCATATCGTATCGATCGAGCCGAACCCTGGCGCGCTCCATACAGGCGCGGGCATCGGCGTCGCCTTCCTCGTCATCACCTTCCTGCACATCGTTCTCGGCGAGCTGGCCCCGAAGTCGATCGCGCTCGCCAAGCCGGAAGATATCAGTCGCTTGGTCGTACGCCCGCTGATGCTGTTCTCACGCGTCATGTCGCCGTTCATCAACATGCTGAACGGGACGGCGAACGCCTTGCTCCGTGTGCTCGGCGTGCAGCCCACGTCAGAAAGTGGGCACGTTCATTCGCCGGAAGAGCTTCGTCTTCTGGTGATGCAGGCGCGCGCACACGGCACGCTCGACGAATCGGACTCGGCGATGTTAGCTGGCGTCTTTGACTTTCATAACAAGAAGGCGCTCGACGTGATGCGGCCGCGCACCGACATGGTCGCGATTCCTGAAGACGTCGATCGCGACGAGCTCGTGCAGATTTTGCGGCGCGAGCGATACTCACGATATCCGGTCTTTCGTGATACGCCGGATGATATCGTCGGCGTATTTCTCGCGAAAGACTTTTGGCTGATGGAAGATTCGTCGTCGTTCGTGCTCCGGGAGCATTTGCGTGAGCCACTCTTTATACCAGCGACGCGTGCGGCAGAACGCGTGCTCGATGATTTGCGACGGACTCGCGCGCATCTCGCGGTCGTGCTCGACGAGTACGGCGGGACTGCGGGCATCGTGACGATGGAGGATCTCGTCGAGGAAGTCGTGGGTGACATCGCCGACGAATACGATCCCTTCTCTCGGGATGCACTGTTATTCGACGGTGTGCTCGAGCTGGCTGGTTCGATGTCGCTGGTGGATGTCCGATCAGATCACAAATTGCCGATCCCCGAGGGTGACTGGTCGACGCTGGGCGGCTATGCATTCGCGATGCTTGGCCGTTTACCGCGTGTGGCTGATCGCGTCACCTATCCGGGTGGCGAGTTGGAGATTGTCGCGATGGATGGACGGCGCGTCGCCGCATTACGCGTGCATCGTCGGCCGGACGTCCCTGCCGAGATGTGATTGACGACCGACCACGCCGTACGTGCGTCGAAATTACTTCGTACGAAACGCCTCACCCGTTGGAGCCTTACATGATGTCGACGTCCCGTTTTCGCATGCTGTACCTTTTCGGACTCGGCGTGAGTCTCGCCTGTTCCGCACGCAGTGATGCGTCGTCGCCGCGCAACGCGGTACGTGGCGCATCAACCGACTCGATCAAACCGGCGGCGCCGCCGGGTGCACCCGCATCGGCATTTCCCACGCCGAGTCGTCAGGTCGCCGACATCGTGGCACCGCGGTGGAGCGGTGAAGATGTGCGTGATGATGCGGGAGAGTTTGCACGTGTCGCGAAACTCGCAGGCGTGCGCGTGGGCTCACGCGTGGCCGACATCGGCGCGGGAGACGGATACTATGTGAGTCGCCTGTCGCCGATCGTGGGTGCGAGCGGTCGGGTGTACGGCAACGATATCATCGCTGATTACCTGCGACTGCTCGACAGTCGCGTACGCCGCGAGAAGTTAGGCAACGTCGACGTCGTACTCGGCGATCCGCACGATCCGCGTCTACCGACAGCCGGTGTGGATATTGCAATCATGATTCACATGTACCATGAAATCGAGCAGCCGTTCGGACTGCTGTGGAATCTGGCGACAGCGATGGCCCCTGGAGGGCGACTCGTGATTCTTGATCTCGAGCGTCCGACCTACGCGCACGGCACACCGCCGGCGCTGCTGCGCTGTGAGCTCCGCGCAGTCGGCTACAAGGAGGTCTCGTTCACCAAGACCGGCGGCGAAGAGTACGTGGCGATCTTCGAAGCGCCTACGGTTGCGACGCGTCCGGCGCCCGAAGTGATCACGTCAGCGCTGACCGCGAAACCGTGTCGCGTGGCAGGGTCATGAGTGAGTCGCACGACGCCGACGCACTGCTGTCGCCCGAACCTGAAGCGCTCGCCGTAACGAAGTCCGTGCGCATCCCAGTGACCGAGCTCGAGCTTCGAGCGATAACGGGCAGCGGACCTGGTGGGCAGCATGTCAATCGTAGTGCGACGCGGGTGGCGTTACGCTGGAACGTCGCAACCACGCGTGCCTTGCACGACGAGCAGCGCACGCGGGTGATGGCCAAACTCGCGTCGCGACTTGATGGTGAAGGCGCACTGCGCATCGTCGCTGGAGAGTTTCGTAGCCAGCAGCAGAACCGACGTGCCGCGCTTGAGCGACTGGTGTCGATTGTCGAACGTGCGTTGGTCGTGCAACCGCCCAGACGTGCCACCAAGCCGACACGCGGTGCTGTCGAGCGACGGTTAAACGAAAAGCGGCAGCGTGGCGAGACCAAACGACAACGCCGATCGGATGCGCATGACTAATCATGACTGACCGGGACGGCGCGACGCCAACGCGCGGGTCAACAGCCGTCGAGAAGGCGCCGCGCTCCGTTACGTTCGTCCCCAAGATATTCTCAACGCTCAAGGGCTACACGCGCGAGCAAGGTCTTCGCGATGTCACGGCCGGTATCATCGTGGCCGTCGTCGCCCTCCCACTATCGATCGCGTTCGCGATTGCCAGCGGTGTCACGCCGGACCGTGGGCTCGTTACGGCCGTCGTCGCCGGGTTTGTCATCTCTGCGCTCGGTGGATCGCGCGTGCAGATCGGCGGACCGACCGGCGCGTTTGTCGTGATCATTTCCGGCATCGTGGCCAAACATGGCGTCGATGGCCTGCTGATCGCGACGTTTCTCGCCGGCATGTTGATGATCGCCATGGGCGCGATGAAGCTTGGTGGCATCATCAAATTCGTGCCGCAGCCGGTGGTGATCGGCTTCACCAGCGGCATCGCGTTGATCATCTTCTCGACGCAGATCAAGGATGCGCTTGGCCTCTCCATGGCGAGCGTTCCTCCGGATTTTTTCGCGAAGTGGGAAGCCTACGCGGCCAACCTGAGTACCTTTTCACCGGCGGCCGTTGGCGTTACAGCGCTGACACTCGTGATCCTCACGCAGTGGCCGCGCATTTCTGTCAAAGTACCGGCGCCATTTGTGGCGCTCGTGGTCACGACGCTGGTGGTGCAACTCGCCGGCATCCACATCGACACGATCGGCTCACGTTTCGGTGTGGTGAGTGGCGGCTTGCCCGTACCGCATGTGCCGCACGTGACATTGCAACTCATTCGCGAACTCTCCGGGCCCGCGATCACGATCGCGCTCCTCGCGTCGATCGAATCGTTGCTGTCCGCCGTCGTCGCCGATGGGATGATCGGCGGGAAGCATCGCAGCAACATGGAGTTAGTCGCGCAGGGTGTCGCGAATGTGGCGTCGTCGGCCTTTGGTGGATTGCCGGCCACGGGCGCGATTGCACGCACGGCGACCAACATCAAGAGCGGCGGACGCACGCCGATCGCGGGAATCACGCACGCAGTGGTCTTGCTGCTGATCACCCTGTTCGTCGGTAAGCTTGCCGCGCTCATTCCGATGGCGACACTCGCCGGCATTCTGATCATCGTCGCGTATCACATGTCGGAGTGGCGCAATTTCCGCGCACAGTTGCGTGCGCCGCGCGCCGACATTTTGGTCCTGATTGTGACATTCGGACTGACGGTGATCATCGATCTCACCGTTGCGCTGCAAGTGGGCATGGTGCTCGCCGCGTTCCTGTTCATGAAGCGCATGGCCGATGTCACAAACGTCAGCTCCGTAACGCGTGAACTGCGCGATGATACCGACGCCCCGGATGAGCAGGCCATCTCGCTGCGCCATGTACCGCCTGGCGTCGAAGTTTTTGAAATTGACGGGCCATTCTTTTTCGGGGCCGCCGAACGGTTCAAAGAAGCCTTGGGCGAGATGGGTCGACGCCCGAAGGTGCTGATTTTACGCCTACGCCATGTCCCGGCGATTGACGCGACGGGCATCACGCTGCTCCGCGATCTGCAGACGCGGTCAATGAAGGAGGGCACGGTGCTCCTGATCTCAGGCTTGCAGGCGCAGCCCCAAGGTGCCCTCGCCCGCTCCGGCGTGCTGGAGGACATCGGCGAGGATCACGTCTACGCGAACGTGGATGACGCCTTGTCCGAAGCCAACAAGATTCTGGCCAGCCGCAGGCC
>JBBQDB010000101.1:0-14877 GCA_038319245.1 Gemmatimonadales bacterium | reverse complement strand
TGCTGCGGCGCACGACCGTGGAATGGCGGCGAACCCACGAGCATTTCATAGGCGACGATGCCCAACGCATAGAGATCGGCGCGATGATCGGTATTCGGATCGCCCGCCGCCTGCTCCGGCGCCATGTAGGCCGGTGTGCCGATGGACGTGCCGACAAGCGTGATCGTGCCGCTCCGCGACGGCGGTTGCGGGCGGCTGCCCTCGCGCGAGGCGGACAGCGCCTTGGCCACGCCGAAGTCGGTGACTGTCGCCGATCCGCCGGACAGGAGAATGTTGTCCGGCTTGATGTCGCGGTGAATGACGCCACGCGCGTGGGCATAAGCGAGCGCATCGGCAACCTCGGTCACCCAACGGCGGACGTTCTCGACGGGCAGCGGGCCACGCTTCTGCAGCAATGCGGCCAGATTGTCGCCGTCGATGCAGGCCATGACGAAAAACACGAGGTTCCCGACTTCATCGACCGAATAGATCGGCACGATATTCGGATGGCCAAGTTGCGCGGCCGTTTCCGCTTCGCGCAGAAATCGGGAGCGGATGTCCCGCCGGAAGGAGAGCTCTGGCGGGAGGATCTTAATGGCGACCACGCGCTTCAGGCGCTTGTCGCGGGCCCGGTAGACGATACCCATGCCACCGCGTCCAATCTCCTGATCCACCTCGTAAGAGGCGCTGAGCGCATTTTCGACATGCGCTCGGAGTTCGTCGTCTTCTGTAGACGCGGATGCGGAATCGGGCACTCGCGAGGGAATCGAGGGAGGTGGACCGGTGCCTCTAGTGTAGCACCGGGGTGAACAGGGCAACAGCGCGACCAACGAGAGTCTCGCGATCGCCCATGGAACGCGAGGGTTTCGCGGTCGGCACGGTGAGCGATCGTGCTGCCCCTACGTCATGCAGGGGAGGAAAAGTTGCAAAGAGACACAAGGCCAGCCGAGCCGAGGGACGATGCCCGAGGACATGCGGATCTGGCAGGCCGTGATGCCAGAAACGCTGCCAGCCCTCGCAAAGCCTGCCGCAGTGTCGGACGGCGAGTGGTGCGGTTTATGCCGAATGATTGCTGCAACCTTTAATCCTTTTCCAGGATCGTACCACATGGGTCAGCGCCAAACGCTTCCCGTCCTGCCATTGCGCGGGACTGTCATGTTCCCCGGCATCACCGCTCCGATCGCGGCGGGTCGGCCCGGCACGTTGCGGGCGATCGAGACCGCGCTCAAGGGCGACCGCCTCGTCTTCGCCGTTGCCCAGCGTGACAACACCGAAGAGCCTACCTCAGATATCCTTTTCACGACCGGCGTCATCGCGCGGATCGGACAGATCCAGCGTGGCCTTGGTGGTGTGCAGCTTCTGCTCCAAGGCGAGCAGCGCGCGACGGCGTTGCAGTACGCCGAAGTCGACGGTTATCTCACGGCGGTCATTGTGCCGGCCGAAGAGATGATGCCGCTCGACGTCAAGAACGCCGCATTCGAAGCGCTGCATAAAGAAGCGCGCGAGCGTGCGGCCGAGTTGGGCGAGAAGCGTGGTCTGCCGGAAGAGGTCGTGCATCAGGTGCTCGACTCCGTTGACGACGCCGGTCGCTTCTCCGATCTCGTTGCTGGTTATATCGAATTGACGGTCCCGGAAAAGCAGGGCCTGCTGGAAACGCTGTCTGTTGAGGAACGCCTGCGCCGCGTGCTCGTGCACGTGCAGCGTCAAATCGGTTTGCTCGAAGCGCAGGAAGACATCAAGTCGCAAGTCCAGGAAGAGCTGGGCGATCGCCAGCGCGAGATGTTTTTGCGTGAGCAGCTCAAGGCGATCCAAAAAGAACTGGGTGACGACGATCAAGGCAAAGAAATCGCCGAACTGCGCGAGAAGCTGACCAAGCTCGACTTGCCGAAAGAAGCGCGCGCGGAATCGGAGCGCGAAATCGGACGGTTGGAGCGTGCAGGGCGCGAGAGCATGGAAGCGCAGGTGATTCGCACGTATCTCGAGTGGCTGGCCGAACTGCCGTGGAGCAAGCGGTCGGACGACCATCTCGAACTCAAGCGCGCGTCAGAGATACTCGAGGAAGATCACTACGGTCTCAAAGACGTGAAGGATCGCGTGCTCGAATTCTTGGCGGTGCGGCAGCTGCGTGCGCAACAGGTCGCGGCCGAAGTCGCGACGACGGGTGAGTTTTCCGTTTCCAAGCTGCGCGCTGACGATCCGGATGCACCGCTGTCGTCGAGCAACGGCAACAAAGACAAGACGATCACCGACGCGCAGGAAGCGAAAGCGCGCGTGATGGCGCGTGGGCCGATCCTGCTCTTCAACGGGCCACCGGGTGTCGGCAAAACGTCGATCGCGAAATCGATCGCGCGTGCGCTTGGTCGCGAATATGTACGTGTGGCCCTCGGCGGTGCGCGAGACGAAGCGGACATTCGTGGACATCGTCGCACGTATGTCGGTGCGTTGCCCGGTCGCATCATTCAAGGGATGAAAACGGCGGGTACCAAGAACCCGGTCTTCCTGCTCGACGAAGTCGACAAGCTTGGCACCTCGTATCAGGGCGATCCGTCGAGCGCGTTGCTCGAGGTGCTCGATCCGGCGCAGAACGATTCGTTCACCGATCACTATTTGGGCGTACCGTTCGACTTGAGCGAAGTGCTGTTCATCGCGACGTCGAATTTCATTCAGAACATCCCAGGCCCGCTGCTGGATCGCATGGAAGTGGTCGATTTCAGCGGCTACACCGAAAAGGAAAAGGCGGCAATCGCCAAGACCTATCTCATTCCACGGCAACTCGAAGAGTCTGGCCTGGCAAGTCGTCATCTGCAGTTCACCGATGACGCGGTCATGAGTGTGATCAGCCAGTACACGCGCGAAAGCGGTGTGCGTCAGCTCGAACGACAGCTTGGTGCTGTGACGCGAAAAGTTGCACGTCGTGTGGCCACGGGCGACAACGCCACCATCGACGACAAGCTGATCACGGCGGAGGAAGTGCGTGAGCTGCTCGGCCGGCCGAAGGTGCATCCGGAACGTGCGGCCGAGCATGATGAAGTCGGTATTTCCACGGGCATGTATTACACGCCGATGGGTGGCGACATCATGTTCGTCGAAGCATCGATTCGTCGCGGCGGTGCGTCGCGCCCGCGACTGGATGCAGACGAGGAAGTGGTACGCGTCGGGCCAATCTCGCTCATTCTCACTGGGCAGTTGGGCGACGTGATGAAAGAGAGTGCGCGCGCCGCATTGACGTATGCGACCAACAACGCGGAACGGTTAGGCATTCCGGCGCATCGGGTGCGTACCGCGAGTGAAGCGCATATTCACGTGCCGGCAGGTGCCATTCCGAAGGACGGACCGAGCGCGGGTATCGCGATCGCCACGGCGCTCGTCAGCGAGATGTCGAATCGCAAAGTGCGACGCGATGTGTCGATGACGGGTGAAATCACCCTCCGTGGCCGGGTGCTCCCGATCGGCGGACTGAAGGAGAAAGTGCTCGGCGCACATCGCGCAGGTATCAAGCACGTCATTCTGCCGAAAGCAAACGAAGGCGATCTCGAGGATGTACCAGAGGAAGTGCGCAACCAGCTCACCTTCTACCCGGTGGAGACGCTGACTGACGTATTGGCAATCGCGCTCGTTGATGGCGGTCGTGCGCCGGTCGAGATCGAAGAGGGTGAACTGGTCGGCGTGTAATTGCGTGTTGAAGGCATACCGACGTGTTGCGATGCGGTGAAACCGTTGTGGTAGCCGCGTTGCGACGATGAACTCTGCGGTTCTCTGGTGATGGAAGGGGCGGACCTGCGTGCTATTCTCGGCGCATGTTCGCCCCTTGCGCATCTCCCATCGCCGAGCTGACACTATGGCCATGCGTGCGATCGAAACGAAACTGTGGACCGTCGAAGAGGTCCAGGCGATTCCGGACGACGGGAATCGCTACGAGTGTATCGACGGGGAGCTCTTCGTGAGCCCGTCACCCACGTGTGCGCATCAACGCGCCGCGCTTCTGCTCGCTTACCCGCTGCGGGCGTATGCCGAACTCGCCGAACATGTCGGCTGGCTTTGGATGGCGCCATCCGATTTGCTTCTTGGCCCTCGTACGATCGTGCAGCCGGACGTGCGCGTGCACGCGGCCGGACCCAAGGCGTCAGTCGCCGAGATCGACGCGGCGTCGCTGCTCATCATCGAGGTGCTGTCGCCGTCTACGGCGCGACTTGATCGCCATCAGAAGCGACGTTTGTACATGAGTGGGCCGACGGCACTCTACTGGATTGTCGATCTCGCGTCAGAAATGGTCGAGGTGTGGACGCCAGGCGTCGACCAACCATTCATTGTCACCGACACCGTGGCGTGGCATCCTCGCGGTGCGTCGTCGGCATTTTCATTGGAGCTCGCAGCGTTCTTCGCGGACGCCAACGCGTGGCAGTAACCGCTCAGACACGGCAGCCGCGCGTACGACGACTGCTACTGCTACTGCTACTGCTACTGCTACTGCTACCGCTACTGCAACGCTGAAAGCTCGCGGAGTAATACGCGCGTCACGCGACGCGCGACCGCCTCGGCTGGTGGCTCGGCGTGCGAATTGTCGTGTGCCGAACCGATCGCGTCTCGCACGGCGCACAGCGCACGATGCTCAAGGTCCGCGAGCTGTGCACCCAGGCGACGACGTTGCGTCGCGGCGGAAAAGCGCGCGAGCTCTCGCTGCAACGCTGACGACGCGCGGGCGTGCGCAGCGCGGTCGTGCGGCTGCTGCCCTTCGAGATCGCTGAGGCGCACGATGCGTACGTGCGCCACGGCGACGTCGCGGTGCACGTTGCCCGGTACGCCTAAATCGATCCAGAGCGACGGCGACCGCCGGACCTGGGCAATCGCCCGCGCGTGCTCCGCGTGAACGAGTGGCGTCGAGGAGTGCGCGGCAAATACCACCACGTCGGCCGCGCACATCGCCGACGCGCGAGCGCTCCAACTCACGGGCGTTACGCGGAACTCGCTCGCGATGTGCTCGGCGCGCGCATCGGTGCGACTGGTGACGGCGAGCGCGAACCGCGACGAACTCGCGTCGGGCGAAGCGAATGCATCGAGCACGCTGCGCGCGACATCGCCCGCACCCACGACCAACACGCGCACAGGTGTGTGTGACTGTACACGCGCGTGCGCATCGATCGCACCACGCGCACACGCTCCAAGTGAGGCCTGAGATAAACTGCCAATGGCGAGACGAATATGACGCGCCGCATCGATCGCCTGCCGAAACATGATATCCAGGTCTGCTGACGTTGTCTGGGCATGCTGCGCCGTTCGCCACGCCTGTCGCACCTGTCCGAGCACCTCCGGTTCACCAAAACGCCGCGAGTGCATCCCTGCCGCCACCGCGAAAAGATGCCGCACGGCCAGATCGGCGGTACGACGTTCGATGGTTGCGTTTGCGAGTTGCCCCGAAGCGCACGGCTCCGACAGCACATGTTCCGTTAGCACATGCTCCGTTAGCACGTGCTCCGTTAGCACGTGCTCCGTTAGCACATGCTCTGTCAGCACATGTTCCGTCAGCACATGTTCCGTCAGCACGTGCTCCACGAACCACGGCTCAAGATCCTCGTCACCCCACCAGTACAGCTCCGTGCGATGACAGGTACTCAGCAGCACCGCTGCGGTATCGCGCTCCCGAAGCGACGCGAGCAGCTGTGCCTGCTGTTCCGGTGTGCGACGTGCGCGTCCGACGAGTTGTTCGGCGTTGGTCTCGTGTGAGACGCCGACCACGCTAAAGGGGAGAAGAAACATCTCAGCTGCCGAGTAGCGACTCCACCGACAACTCGGCGGGCTGCTGCGTGCGCGCGAAGTCAGCGATGCGCGACGGTGTGCCGCGACACGCCGCATTCGTGCAGCCGGCGCACCGATGCCGATACTGTTTGCTGTACGGCCGCTCACCAGTCATGTGTCCGCTGACGATGTCGGCCAACGAATCAAGGAAATCGGGACGCGCGTTGAGCGACGGTGCACGCTTGAACCCTGTCATCCCCAGGCTTTGCGCGAGATGCCCGTACTCAATGTCGATTTCAGAGAGCGTCTCGATGTGATCGCTGGTGAAGGCGATCGGTACCACGAGCATATTTTTGCGCCCCTGCTGGGCCATGTCGCGGATGACGCGCTCGGTGCTCGCGCCAAGCCAGCGTACCGGTCCGACTTCTGATTGGTAGCAGAGCAAATGCGGATTGGGGAGATCGAGTTGCTCCGTGACGCGGCTGACCGTGGCGGCGACTTCGGTTGGGTATGCATCACCGCGATCGATCACCGACATCGGCAACGAGTGTGCGCTGTACACCAGCATCACGTCGTCGCGCTCGAACTCGGGGTACTGCTCCAGCCCTTCACGCACCGCCGCCGCGACCGAGCGAATAAAGCCGTCGTGCTCACCCCAGCGATCGACGATGCTCCACTCGAACGCGTCCTCGAGGCCCGTGCGCGCGAGCGAGCGCCAGAGATCGTTGAGGCTCGAGCCCGTCGTCGTGCACGACCACTGCGGATACTGTGTGAACGCGATCGCGCGTGTGATCCCGTCGTCGTGCATCGCGCGCACCGCGTCATCAGCGAACGGTGCGACATATCGGAAAGCCACGTAGAACTTATGCGGGGCCGTTTCGGGCGAGAGCTCGTCGAGCCGTGCGCACAGCCCCGCGCCTTGTTCACGCGTCCACGCGAGAATTGGTGAGCCACCACCGATCGCGTCGTACAGTGCCTGCACCTTGGGCGCACGTCGCTTGGCGATGAATTTTCCGAGAACATCCTGCCACGGAAGCCGCAACAGCTCGCGGTCGGCGAAGAGGCGGAGTAGGAACGGTTCGACTTCGTCGAGTGTGGCTGGGCCACCCATGTTCATCATCACGATGCCCGTGCCACCCGGCGAGGCACTGCTGGTGTGGTGTGGCGCGGTGCGCGCGTGGCGCTTGAACGGCAGGACCGACGAGTCGAAAGAAGTCATGCGCGGAGTTTCGTCACCGCGCATACATCTCACCATCAGGTGGAGTACCTATGCGCGGCCTCCGTATTCATACGCACCACACATACGCGCTGCACTTTGCACCGTGGCCGCAAACGTCTTGCGCTATGCGTGATGCGTGACTCATTCGCAACGCGTGTGACACATCGCGCGACCGCTATCACGTGCATACCACTCCAATTCGCCTTCGAGCGGTAAAATCACGCCCGAAATACTCGCGACTCAGTGACCGATCGGACCGAAGCGAAAAAGGCTCCACGGCCACACGGGCGCGCCGGGTTCTGTGCCGTCGAGGTACCACTCGGTGTAGCGGCGTTCGACGGGCGTCGCCGCGTCGGCCGGCTTGCCGGAACTTCGATCGAGTTCGACGGCGACGACACCGGCGGGTGGCGCCCACGCAGTTGTGCCGCGCGATCCGTACGCGGCGTTGATGATGCGACCGGCGATCGGCGCGGCCAGCGTGCCGCCGACCGCACCCGGCGAGATCATCGCTGGCTTGTCGAAACCCAGCCAGACGCCGGTCACGAGATCGGGGGTCATGCCGACAAACCAGACGTCCGTGTTGTCGTTCGTCGTACCGGTCTTGCCGGCGACAGGGATACGGGACGGGACAATCTTGCGGAGGGCCGTGGCCGTACCTCGCGAGACGACATCCTGCATCATGTCACGCATGATGAAGGCAATGCGCGGATCCATCGCCGACCGCGGCGTCGAGGGTGGTGCCGTGTAGACGGCGTGTCCGGTGCGATCGTCGATGTGGAGGATGAAGCGTGGATCGACCGCTTGTCCGCCATTGTCGAACGTGGCGTAGGCCGCGACGAAGTCGAGCGGTTGCACGACCGACGCGCCGAGTGCGCTGGCTGGGTACGGCGAGATAGGCGAGCGAAGTCCTGAGCGGCGGGCGAGTGCGATGACGGAATCCATCCCGACCGCCATGGCGAGTTGCACGGCAACTGGATTGCGCGAATGAGTCAACGCCTCGCGCAGCGTCAGCAGCCCTTTGAATTCGTTGTCGGCGTTTTCGGGGCTGTAGATCTGTCCGTTGTCGAGGCGGATGTGCAGTGCGGTGTCCGCAACGATGCTACTTGCCGTGAGCCCCTCCGAGAGCGCCTGCGCGTAGACAAACGCCTTGAACGATGAGCCGGGCTGGCGGTTACCGTCGACCGCGCGGTTAAACGACGATCGGAGATAGTCACGCCCGCCAACCAAGGCGCGCACATCGCCCGTGGCGGGGTCGAGAACGACCGCGGCCCCTTCGAGGCAGGCTTGGACCTTCGCGGGCTTCTTCGCGACCGCTGGCGCGGCGGCAGCGGCCGTCGTTGCTGCGGCACACGGGAGCCCGCGAAAACCTGGGCGCGTCTCGATTTCATCGAGCCCGCTTGAAATCGCGAGCTGCGTCGCACGTTGGAGCGCGGGATCGATGGTCGTGTAGATGCGATACCCGCCCTGCATGACGGGTACGCCGGCACGCTCGGCTTGCACGCGGACGACATTCGTCACCCACGGCGCCGGGAGCGCGCCGATTTCGACCGTGTGCACAGGCTCCTTCTGCGCCGCCACCGATTGCGGTTGCGTGATGTAGCCCTGCCCCGCCATGAGCGCGAGAATCGTGTTGCGGCGCGTGCGATTGCGGTCGGGAAATCGCGCGGGATCGTACTGCACGGGACTCTTGGGCATCGACGCGAGCGACGCCGCTTCGGCCAGCGTCAGTTCGGCAGCACCTTTGCCGAAGTATTGGCGTGCGGCCATCTCGATGCCGTACACCCCGCGCCCGAACGAGATCTGATTGAGAAACGCTTCGAGGATCTGCTCTTTGTTGTAGTGCTTCTCCATTTCGCGCGCCGCCTGCTGTTCGCGGAATTTGCGCCCGATGGACCGATCACGCCGATCGATGAGGTCGGGGTGCATGTTGCCGACGAGCAGCTGCGTAATGGTGCTCGCGCCGCGAACATTGCCCTTCACCGCGTCCTTGATGGCGCCGGCGACGCCGACAAGATCGACTCCGTCATGTTGATAGAATCGCTTATCCTCGACGGCGATGAACGCTTGGCCGACGTACTTGGGGAGTGTGCGGACCGGGACACTGAGCCGGCGCTCGTGCCCCATCTGCCCAATCAGCGAACCATCGCGGCCAAGGACGAGCGACACCTGCGGCGGCGTGATAATGCGCCAGGCTTCGCCCGTGGATTGCGCGGGCGCGGACGGGTTGGCTGGCGGCGTGACCGACTGCCGGGCGTATGCCGGACGGGCGGCGAGCAGTAGCAGCATCCACGTCCAACGCAATGCAGGACTTACGTGCACAAAGCCGTGGCGGAAGTGCGAAGGGTGACGCATTGGCTGACAGAGAGACTGACGCATATCTGAAAAATACATACCCCGCCATCGGTTGATCGGCTGTGGCACCTGTCACAGCTTCAGTGCATGACTGGTGAACCGATCCGCCCCCTGACGCTGGCCCTCTGCCAATTCGCCCCAAAAAAGGGCGATACTGTGGCAAATCTCTCCCGTATCGGCGCGCTCTGCGCGCAGGCGGCAACGCTCGTCCCACGACCGCAAGTCGTCCACTTTCCGGAGACGGCGCTCTCGGGCTACTTCGTCGAGGGCGGCGTTCGCGAGGTCGCCTGCACGGCGGGCGCGTTGGCGTACGATCTTGACGATGCGTTCCGGACGGCCTGCGCCGCCGCGGATATTCGCTCCGTGCCGATGGATATCGTCATTGGATTCTATGAGCGCTGGCGTGATACGCTCCACAACAGCGTCGCGTACATCACGATCGGTTTGGACGACGGGCCACCGGTGTTGCGGCACGTGCATCGCAAGAATTTTTTGCCGACGTACGGGCTGTTCGACGAGGAGCGGTTCGTGGAGCGCGGCACCGAGATTCGCGCCTTCGAAACCCCGTGGGGGCGCGCCGCACTGCTGGTGTGTGAAGACGCGTGGCACTCGGTCGCGGGAATGATCGCCGCGCTCGACGGTGCGCAGGTCGTGTTCGTCTCATCGGCGGCACCGGCCCGTGGCCTCTGGCCGCGTGAGGACGGCATTCCGGGTCCATACAGCGCAGCGCGATGGGAACGGCTGATGCGCGACATCGCCGAAGAGCATGGGATGTACGCGAGTCTGTCCAACTTGGTCGGCACCGAGGGGGGTAAGCGATTTTTCGGGTGTTCGATGCTTGTCGGACCGGGCGGCGACATCCGCGGACGTGCGCCCGTTTGGGACGAGAGCTTTGTCTCCGTTACGCTCGATCTCGATGACCTGGTGCGCGCGCGCGCCGACGGGCCGCTGCTCTCGGATCTGCGCGTCGCCCTACCGCATCTGCTCGAGAACATCGATCGCGTGCGCACCGGTGCGCCAACGCCGTTGATGTACGACGGCGCCGAGCCCGCCGCGGCGGATCTTCTGGCCAGCGGCCGCGGCTTCACGACGGGCGAGTTTCAGGTGCCCGTTGAAGCGCTTGCGTTGGCCAACCACATGGCGCGCGCCGTGCCCGACTCGTTGCCGGTGCTGCGGTTCGCGGTCCGCGAACATGGCGGTCCGCCGCCCCTTGCGATCGACGCCGAACTGACCGAGCAATGGCTGGTAGGTTTTCTGCGCGAAGAGATGACCCGACGCGGCTTCGGTCGCGCCGTCGTCGGCCTGTCCGGCGGCGTGGACTCGGCGGTCACGGCATCGCTCGCGGTACGCGCGCTTGGCGCCGCGAACGTTGTCGGTCTTCGTATGCCGTATCGCACCTCGAGCGCGGAGTCGCTGGCGCATGCACAGCTGCTCATCGACGCGTTGGGCATTGAGGCGCGAACGATCGATATCTCGGGCGCGGTCGACGGCTATCTCGCGCTCGAGCCGGAGGCGGATGCGACGCGTCGCGGCAACGTGATGGCGCGCACCCGCATGATCGCGTTGTTCGATCAGTCGGCCGCGCTGCGCGCGCTCCCGCTTGGCACGGGCAACAAGACGGAACGACTCTTCGGCTACTTCACGTGGCATGCCGACGATTCGCCGCCGGTCAATCCGATCGGCGATCTGTACAAGACTCAGGTGTGGGATCTGGCCCGCCATCTCGGTGTACCCGACGTGATCATTACCAAGCCCGCGACGGCGGATCTGGTGGTGGGGCAGACGGACGAAGCGGACCTCGGTATCAGCTACGCGCGGGCCGACGATATTCTGAACGGTTTGCTGCACGGCTTCAGCTACGAGGCAATGCGCTCGCGCGGCTTCCAGCCCGACGAGCTGGCGTTAGTCCGTCGTCGCTTGAATGGCACGCACTGGAAGCGTCGTCCGCCCTCGACGGCGCTGGTGAGCCACTCAGGCATCGGCGAGTCCTATCTGCGTCCCGTCGACTATTGAGGCGGTGTGTGGCCATGGGGCTGAGTCGTGCTGAGGTGTCGTTGTTTGCAGACATACCGCACGCTGCCCCGTGTGCGTCGTGTTGCTCGTTCGCTCCTCGTTATTTTCGCACTCTCTCCACACGGACCATGCCCACAACAGCCGTCTCTTGGGTCGCCGCGCTGCAGGTTCTGGTGGTCGAGGATGACTCGCATGTGCGCATTGCACTGAAGCAGGCGCTGTTGGAGCACGTCGGCACAGTTGTCGAAGCCGCAACCGGCACGGAAGCGATCAGCATTGCCTCGCGCGAAACGCTCGATGCGATTGTGCTCGATCTCGGATTGCCGGATCTCGACGGCGAGGCGGTGTGTCGCGCCATTCGCGCATTTTCGTCGGTGCCGATCGTCGTATTGTCTGCACAGCATTCTGAAGAGCAGAAAGTGTTGCTGCTCGATGCTGGCGCGGATGATTACATGACCAAACCGTTCAGCAGCGTCGAACTGCTTGCGCGCTTGCGTGCGCAAGTGCGGCGCGCGCGTGAGACGACTGCGGGCGACTCGCCAACGCGACTCCAGCTTGGCACCGTGGAGCTCGACCTCGACAAGCGCATGGCCACGCGCGACGGCGCCCCACTTCGACTCACCCCCACCGAGTGGAGTCTGTTGCGCGTCCTCATCGCGCAACGTGGACGCACCCTCACGCATCGACAGCTGTTCCAGTCGGTCTGGAATCGGTCGTTCGGCGACGCGAGTCTGCATTTGCGTGTGCACATCACGCACCTGCGTCGCAAGATCGAGCGCGACCCGTCAGCGCCGCAATTTGTCGTCACCGATCCGGGCGTCGGCTATCGCTTCGAGCTCCCCTCGTCGGTCGATCAAGCCGAATAGTGATCGGTCCAACAGGAGACCGATGATGGCGCTTCCTGCTCGGTCACGCGCGGCGTTGATCTGGGTTGGCTGGATCGCGGCACTGGTTGCGCTGGTCGCTGGACTCGTGCCATTCCGCGAAACGATCACCCAGACACACGTCTCGCTCCTCCTGCTGCTGGTTGTACTCGGCGCGAGCGCTACTGCGGGCTTCGCCGCCGGGATGACGATTGCGCTGCTGGCGTTCGGCATGTTGAGCTATTTCTTCGAGCTGCCGCGCAACGTCATCGATGTGCCACATGGCGTGGACCTGCTCGAGCTGTTCTCGTTTTTCATTGTAGCGCTGGTGGCCGCCCAACTGCTGACCATTGCCCGGCGACGCACGCGCTTGGCCGAAGATCGCGCCGTCGAGATCGAACGACTCGCCGCCGATCGCGCGCGGTTGGCCGAACGCGCGGAAGAAGCGCGGGTGCTCGGCGAAGCAAATCGTATGAAGGACGCGCTGCTGGCGGCGGTCTCGCATGATTTGCGCACGCCGCTGACCACGATCCGCGCGTTGGCGGAACGGCGAGCGGCTGATGGTGACGCGGATTGGGCGCTCGTGGAAGACGAGACCAACCGTCTGAGTCACATCGTGCGCGAGCTACTCGACTACTCGCGTATTCGCGGCGGCGCGTTGCCGGTCCATCTCGAAACGCATGCGGCTGAGGATCTGGTCGGAGCCGTGCTGCGTGAGGTGACGCCGCGCCTCAACGGCCATGTGTTGCAACGTGAAATTCCAACTGAAGGCGCAGTGCTTGCTGCCCGCTTCGATTTTGCGTTAGCCGTGCGCGTCCTATCCAACCTCGTCGAGAATGCGGCGAAATATGGCACGCCTTACACGCCGATCACGTTGCACGTCGCGCGCACGGACGGCTGGTTACGTTTCGCGGTGCGCAACGAAGGGGAGCCGATCGCCGGCACGGAGCGCGAGGAGATTTTCGAACCGTTCGTTCGTGGGCGCGCCGCCCGCACGCGCATCGCCGCGACCGGTGTCGGTCTCGGACTCGCGATTGCCCGATCGCTCGCGGAGATTCAGCAGGGCACGTTAACGCTCGCTGTCAACGAGAGTGGGTTCACGGAGTTTTCGTTTGCCGTACCGGCGACCGAGTGGGAGACGGATGAGGCGGACGACACGCTTGTCCGCGTGTAGCACAAGCCTACCGCGTAAGAGTATAGCAGCGACTTAACGCGCTTTTCACTCCGCTTAGCACGGTTTTAGCGCGGCGCAAATGAACATCAGCATGGCGAACGCGTACCGTCCCAGTGTCGCGTCTCGCACTGTCCACTTGTCGCCCCGCTGATGCATCTGTACTCGCTGCGACTGGTTCGCATTGTTGCCGAAAAATCGCTCACGGAGCCGATTACCGCGCTTCTCAGCTTACTCGGCGTTCGTGGTTACACGCACTTCGACGTCGCCGGATTTGGCGACCATGGATCGCGTACCGGCAGTACGCCGGAAACGGCCAACGTGCTGTTCGAAGTGTTGACCTCTGAGCATGACGCCGAGCGCATCATGCAGCGCGTACAGGCCGCATTTCTGCCGCAGCATGCGCTGATCGTATACGCGCTCGAAGCCCGCTCCCTTCAGCGCGAAAAGTTTTTGTGAGCGCGGCGGCTGAACCGCATCGGCTTCTGTCGCTGCGCAGACGGCTGTACGCGCCAGTCTCCTCGGTGGATGCTGTGCGAGCGTTGCGTGTTGTGGAAATGACGGTGTGCGCGCTCTTCCTGACCGTGCCCGCGGTTTACAGCGCTCAGGCGCAATCCTCAACCTCGCAGACGACCGCCTCGATGTCGACGTCCACGACGCTGAGCAACGACACGCTCCGTCTGTCACTGGCCGATGTCGAGCTCCGCCTGCTACGCGACAATCCGGCATTGCGCGTTGGTCGGCTCGACGAATCGTTGGCGAAGGGGGATGTCGTTACGGCGAAGCTGAAACAGAACCCACAAGTCAACGTGAACGCCGATATTGGCCCGACCGGCGGTGAGCGGTACAACCCGAACAGCAAGCAGTACGGCGTGCAATATCAGATTCCGATCGAACGCGCGAATAAGCGTGGGCTCCGCACAGATGTTGCGGAACGCGCCACCGTCTTTACGGCAGCGCGTATCCGCGATGCAGCGCGTGAGTTGCTCGTGGCGGCACGATTTGCATGGTCGGACTTACAGGCCGCGCACGCCTCGCTTCGTATCAGCGAGTCCACCGTTGCCACTTATGAGCGGCTGGTTGAGCTGAGTCGGAGTCGCTTTGACGCACGACAGATTGCCGAAGCGGAGTACTCGCGCGTGGTCGTCGAACGCGGGAAGGCGCTCGTTGAACGTGATGGTCGACAGCTAGCGGTCAGGCAAGCGGAAACAGCGCTGGCCACATTGATCGGCGTGAGCGGTCCCATCGTGCCACGCGACACGCTCCGACCAGCGACGCGCGACCAAATGTCTTACGACTCGCTTGTGCTACTCGCCCTCGTGCGTCGCCCAGACATTGCGGCCGCGCGCGCAAACGCGGACGTCGCCGCAGCGGATCAGAAGTTGCAAGACGCGATCGCACACCCGGATTATTCGCTCTCATTCGATTACTCCATGCAGCAGACAATTCCGCTGTACGGCGTGTCGATTCAGGTCCCAATTCCGCAGTACAACCGTAATCAAGGTGAGCGGGCGAAGGCGGCGGTACGTCAGACGCAGGCGCGCCTG
>JBBQDB010000100.1:0-15139 GCA_038319245.1 Gemmatimonadales bacterium | reverse complement strand
GGAAAGGCCGCGGTAGTCGAGGTCCACCGGATTTTGCGTGGCGAGCACCACGCCCAGTCCGTAGGCGCGCGCCTGCTTGAGTAGCGTGAGCAGCAGAACTTTCGACGGCGGATTGGCCACGGGCGGCATATAGCCGAACAGTTCGTCGATGTAGAGAATGGCGCGCAACGAGCCGGTGCCGGGCTGCGCGCGCACCCACGCGAGAATGTCCGCCAGCAACAGCGTCATAAAGAACATCCGCTCGGCGTCACTCAAATGCGCGATCGAAATGACGGAGCCTTTTGGCTTCCCGGTCGCGTCGTACAGCAGATTGGCCGTATCGAGCGGTTCACCCTTGAGCCAATTCTGAAATCCGGGTGATGCGAGCAGGTTGTTGAGCTGCATCGCCAACGCCATCCGATCTTTCGGCGGGAAGACGGAATCGAGCGGCATAACGCCGACGGTCGCGAACGGCGGATTTTGAATGCCTTGAATCAATCCGGCGAGGTCGAGATCCTTGCCTTCGTTCCACGACGACGCGAGCAGGTTGGCGAGCAAAATATGCTCTCGGCTCGACACCGGATCGGCATCCACGCCGATCAACGCGAGCACACTCGTCGCCGTCGCATCGATGCGTTCCTGCATCGCTTCGCTGTCATCGCGAATGCTTTGTGGCGGTGCGACGAACGCACGCAACAGCGACAATGGACGACCGGCGGTGCTGCCCGGTGTGTAAATCGTCACGTCGGCTGTGTCGACATACCGCTGGATGCGCGATCCATCTTCCTGCCACTCGGCGAGTCCGTCACTCCATGTCTTCGCTTGCTGCTCGGCATACGCGTCGGGGTCGAGCCCCGCGGTCGAGGCCTGTTGCGGATCGATCCACGGGCGGAAATCCGACGCGGCGAGCTTCGGAAATCGCAGCGCGAGGTTACCGAGATCGCCTTTGGGATCGATGGCGATGACGGGGATACGATCGACCAGCGCCTCTTCAATGAGGTCGATGCCTAACCCTGTCTTGCCGCTGCCGGTCATGCCAATGATGACCGCGTGCGTCGTCAGATCTTTCGAATCGTAGAGGACCATGTCCTCTTGACGGGTGCGCGTCGCGAGGTCGTAGCGTTTGCCGAGATAGAAGGCGCCAAGCTTTTCGTAGTCAGTCATGAGAGGAGTCAGGGGCGTGGTGCAATGGGCTTGGCGATGCCGGGACGAGCGAGTACGACTAGCAGCTCTGCGTGACGACGTGCGTTGTCGATATCCCACGCTTGCAGCGGCTTCTCGACGCCATCCACGCGCTTGCTGCTGTTGACGGTGACCGTGCTGTCGAGATCGAGTACTACGAGTACGTGCTGCGCACTCGGCGATGCGTTGGTGTTGCTCACCGTTTGCGATTTGTCTTCGGTCAGGTGGGCGAGGCGCTCGCGCGCGTCGAACGTGAAAGCGCGGGTGAATTTCACCTCGCTCCCGCTCACGGATATCTCGTCGATACGCGCGATGCGCCCATCGATCGCGTACGCCGTGAACGTCGATCGGTCGGCGACGTCGGTGGCGCTTCCTGCGATGAGAATGGTGTCGGAGCCGCTCGCGCGCGAGACTTGCAACGACGACGACCCGGCCGACGCACTACTTGGCGAAGCTGCACCAGCACCAGCACCAGTCGCCGCCGCTGCATCAGCCGACGCTCCCGTTGTTCGCACCGCAGGTTCGGATTTCGTTTTATCGCTGCTGCAAGCAACGACCGCCAGCACGATCGCTCCACACGCACACGAGCGGATTCGATGGCGCATCGGACGGTTGCGCGAGGGGTGAGTGGTCATCGGAAGGAGGTCACGCTGAAGGCGAAATCGCGCGCGCATCGGCACGCGTCGGTGTGATCGGTACGCCATACGATACGGCGACAGTGGAGCCTTCCGCCACGAAGGTCGACAATGGGGCATCGTTGAGGACGTCGGCAAACCGGGGGCCGTACAGCGAGGCGAGATCGGCTTCAATCAGGACCTCCGCAGCGAGGCTGATGTTCCACCGCGGATGCTGCACCTGGTATTCCAACGTCGGCTTGCCGGGACGCTTGGTATATCCCCAATAGTGCTCTGCGATGAACTCTTCGATCGACTGTGCGCGCATCGGATGCGGCGGACTGGTGAGCAACGCGATCACGCGCTCCCATTCGCCGTTCCGACGCCACTCATACGCGAGGGATCGCGTCGCGGACGACTCGGGATCGCGCAGAGGTGCTTCGGGGCTCGCGGCGCGGCGCATGCGGCGCGCAACGTACGGTTCGCCGTAGAAGGTGCGCGCGATTGTGGCGATGGCGACACGTGGCACCATTTCCTGAATGAAGGTGACGCCACGACGCACGGTACCGTCGGGCATCACGCGCTTCACGTAGAAGCGAAGGTTCACTTCGGGAAAGCGCACGTGAAAGGGAATGCGCCACCCGAGTACGCGCGTGTCGCGGAAGTCGAATGCGACGATGCTGGCCACCGCGTCGCCCTGCCAGAGATCGAGCTCGGTGCCTGGGGCGAGATAGGGGCGCAGCAGGGCAGGCGGGATGGCCCAGCTCACCATCACCAGGTCGTGCCACGATGCGGTGAGGAAGGGGCGAAATGTCGAGGGGGCGAGCGCGGTACCAGTCATTCCACAATTTCGCCTGCTGCACGGCATCCGTCCTCGTCAGCAGACGAGATATTCGCGGCCGTGTCGGCACATACGACGTCCGACGCGTTCCGGACTCGGGACGCGTCTTTCGGTACCCGTTGTCCCCGGCGAGCGGCCGGAGAGGCCCCGCCAAGGAATGCGTTTATGCCACCAGCGCGACCCGCCGCTGACCAGCCAACAGCTCGGCCACGGTCGTGTGCTGCATCGTGAGGCCCCGTTGCTCCGTGATCGAGTGCCAGAGGGCGTGCGAGGCACAGGCGTTCTGACCATCACAGGCGCGATTGTTGAGTAAGCAGACGCGTGCGTCGGCTGTCTCGCCAAACGGCGCGATCACTTGGGCGATGCTCAGATCCTCGGCAGGCATGATCAGCGAAAAACCACCGCCGGGGCCGCGGCTGCTGCGCAGAATGCCAGCCTTGGCGAGTGCGTGCAGCGTCTTCGCGAGATAGTTACGCGGCGCGCCGAGCGCTTCAGCGATCGTGTCGGCAGCGAGGGGTGCTTGGTCGGGATAGCGCGCGATGTACACGATCGCGCGCAGCGCATGTTCGGCAGTCGTAGACAGCATATCGATTCCGGTTGGAGGTAGCCGGCGTGAACGCGAATTTCGCGCACCGATATTGAGTATGGAATTGTCTGAAACCGTCGAGCGTCGGGAAAAGCAGGAATCTATGGAGGGATTCCCCTACCCGACATCAGAATTCGCGGCGCTTCATCTCCTTGAATATCTCCTCGGCTTCGGTGCCGGAAATCGGCTCCTTGCCGCCGCGCGTGGCTTCGAGCGTCGGGTCAAATGACGGACGCTCCTGCTTCTTCGGCTGCGCGGCCTTGGCGGACGTCTTTTTGATCAGGGCCTTCAGCTGTGAATCTTTCATGGACGCTCCGGAGATGGGGAGTGGCAGGTGCGACGTAGGAACAACGCATGTCATCCGTACGAACGCACCTACCGGAGGTTGGTGTGCCACACGACGGGTGTAAAGCGGACACGACCGGAATGCGACTGAATTGCTACTTAATCGCCTTGAGCAATTCGGCGACTGCCGCCTCGAGCTGCTGGTCTTTCCCTTTGCTGACCACGCCGAATTCATTCATGAGCATGACATCGGGTGTGGTCTGCTGGTTTTCGAGATACTTGCCGGTGCTGACGTCCTTGACGCCCACGCCAGGAACGCCCCAGCGCAGCCCGTCCTGCAAGGTCTCCCATCCCGCGAAGGTGCAGGTGCCGGGCGTGGGCATGCCGACGAGCGTGCCGAGCTTGAGCGCCTTGTAGGTAAACGCATAGCAGTGGCCGTCACTGTAGTTGGCCTCGTTGGCGAGCGAAACACTCGGCTTGGTCCAACGGAAATTCGGTTCGTAGCCGTTACTGCGCGTGTCGGTGGTGTAGTCGAAGAACTTCTTGCCGCTGAGAAAGGTCGCGAGATCGGCCACAAGATCACCACCGCTATTGAAGCGCGTGTCGACCACGATGCCTTTGCGACTGGCGAAGCGTCCCATCACTTCCTCGAACGTCGTGCGATACGCGCCGTCATTCATGCCGGGAATGTGGATGTACCCTAACTGTCCGTTGCTGAGCCGCGAGACTTCGTCGACGTTCTTCTTCACCCAGCGCGTATAGAGCAGCCGGTTTTCGTCCGCAATCGTGACCGGCTTGACGACGATCTCGCTGCGTGTCGCGCCGTCGAGCATGCCAAGGAGCAATGGCTTACCCGCTTTGCGATTGAGATACTGCGCGATATCACGATCGGCGGCGATGGTCACACCATCGATGGACTCGATGATCATGCCGGGTTTGATGTTCATGCCGGCTTTGTCCAGCGGGCCTTCGCGCAGCACTTCGTCGATCTTGACGCCGACACCGGCATACCGCTGGTCGTAGAACACGCCGAGTGACGCAGTTGCATCGTCGTTGGGTGACGATGCGGTGTACGTCGATCCGCTGTGGCTGATGTTCAACTCGCCGAGCATTTCACTCAGCATCTCGGCGAACTCGTAGTTGTTGCTGATGTGCGGAAGGAATTTCGCGTACATCGTCTTGAGCGCGTTCCAGTCGGCGCCGTGATAGCCGGCGGAGTAGAAGGTGTCCCGCGTGCGCGTCCAGACATGCTCGAACATCGCCGCGCGTTCGGCTGCACCGTCAAACAGCATTTCGCCGCTGAACGTGATCATGTCGCGCTTGGCAGTGGCTGGATCGATCTTTGAGATACCGCCGTCGGCAAGGAGAAAAATCGACTTCTGTTCCTTGTCCCACTCCATGCTGCCGCTGTTCGAGTTAAGCGTCACGAGCTGCTTCGTTTCGCGCGTGCGCAGATTGGTGGACCACAAATTCATGCCACGCTCGAAGCGCGCGAGATAGTACAGCATCTCACCGTCCTTGCTCACCAGCGCGTCGCTCATCTGCGACGAGTGAATGGTGAGCCGCGCCTTGCGATTGTCGATGTTGTCCAGGTCGAGCGTCGGCTCGACGAGTTTGGGCTCCGCCGCTTTGACCGAATCCTTGCGCGTCTTGGTCGTATCGGTCTTCGCTTTGGTGGCCTTATCCTCGCCTTCCTTCACCAGCGCGAACTCTTCCTTCGTCAAGCGGAAGCGATCCCACGCGTCCTGCGTGAAGAACATCGCGTAGGCATCCTGTTGCGCGCCGCCCGACTGCGCGACCGACTTGAGCCCGTCACGGTTGCTTAACCAGAGCATCGCCTTGCCGCCCATGATCCATTTGGCGTCGCGATCATTGAAGCCGCTCTGCGTGAGATTGGTGATCGCGCCTTTGCCGTCTGCGCGCACCAGTCCCGCTTCGCCTGGCGCGATCCCGGGCACCGCGTAGTCGAACAGAATCCACTTGCCGTCTGGGCTCCACTCGAAGTGTTCCGTCGGACTGCTCGAAAAGAGTTGTTGGTCGGTGAGCAGTGTTCGCGTCTGTTTCGTGTCGGCGTTGAAAACGCGAAGCGTGTTGCGATCTTCGAGATAGGCAATCTCGCGGCCATCGGGAGAGTAGCGCGCGTCGTAGTTTTGCCGTGCGTTCGTGATGATCGCCGTTTCCCGAATTACCGTGCTGGCGTAAAAGTACGGCTCCACGTCGCGGACGCGGCGCGCTTCGTACACCGCCCACTTCCCGCCGCGCTCGGACGAGTAAAGCAGTGCTTTGCCATCGGGCGAAAAGCTCAAGCCGACTTCGGTTTCGGGGGTGCTCGTGATGCGTTTGGTGACGCCGCCTTCGACGCTCGCGACGAACACATCGCCGCGAAAGGTGAACGCAACTTCCTTGCCCGACGGGGACACGGCCAGATCGCGCGCACCATTCGTCACCGAGAGGATGCGCTCCGCGTTTGAACGGGCATCTGATGCGACGGAGACCGCAAGTTTCTTGGGCTGCGCGCCGGCGACCATCGTGTACAGGTCACCATCCTGCGAGAACGCGAGCGTACCCGCATCGGACTCGCTCAAAAAGCGAACTGGCGCGCCCTTGAACGATGTCAGTTGCTGCGCGCCGCTGCCATCGAGATTCATGCGGTGCACGTTAAACGTGCCGCTCGATTCGCTGAGGTACACGAACGCCTTGTCGTTGTCGGTAAAGACGGGATTCCGATCTTCGCCAGCGAACGTCGTGATCTTGCGATGCGTGCCGGCCTTCGTGTCGTACACCCAGATGTCGCGCGCAATCGCCGACATATGGTGTTTGCGCCACGCGTTCTCGCCGCCCTTGCGATCGTGATAAAGCATCAAGGCGCCGTTGCGACTGAACTTCACGTCTTCGGCCGGCGTGGTGAGCAGTTGCGTCGGACGTCCGCCGGCCGCCGGAACCTCATACAACTCGGGCTGCGAGCCGGTCGGATACGTGCGGTTTGACGCGGCGTCCTGTCGCGCCGCGCCGAAGACGATCTGCTTGTCATCTGCCGAAAACGTGTACGGATATTCGGCCGCCGAGTGAAACGTGACGCGTCGTGCCTCCCCACCCTCGGCGGGCATCACGAACACGTCAAAGTTGCCGTAGCGATCACTGGCGAACGCGATCTGCTTGCCGTCGTGACTCCAGACCGGCATGAAGTCGTGGGCGACGTGTGACGTCAACACCGTGGCGGTGCCACCGCTCGCGGCCACCTTGTACAGATCACCCTTGTACGTGAAGGCGATCGACTTGCCGTCGGGAGAGATGGCCGGATATCGGAGCCAGCTCGCCGGCGCTTGCGCCGTGGCGGACGGGCCGATGGTGGCCAACAGCAGGAGCAGGGCAGTGGCGCGCAACGTCATAAGTGGATCGCGTGAGTGAAGGCGTGGTGGCGGTGACTCGCGCCACAAACGTACTGACGGATCCGAACGGCGTGGAGACGCGACCACGTTGCGACCACGTTGCGACCGCGCGCCGGCTATCCGCCCCAGCGCTCGCTGAGCTGCTTGCCCACGTACACGCCGACCCCGGTACCGACCATGGACAGTGCGAACGCCGTGAAAATGCCGATGCCTTCGCCGAGGTACCATCCGACGCTACCGAGGACGAACGTCGAGATGGTGATGAGGAGTCGGGTCACGAGGCGAAGAGCTGGGGACGTGTTGGAGCGCTGTTGGCAGGCGCAGGCGCACGGCCGCATTCCGACCTGTTCCGCTCAGGGCAGACGACGGAAACTCGGGATCGGCACGAGGCGATTCGCTACGCACGGTCACCGTTTCGTGACGGGCCAAAAATCCCGTTGACAGTTCGTCCAGACCGTGCTAGCGTCTCGGAGCACAAATTTCGAGACGGGCGTGCGAAGGCACGCGGGCGCGGGAGAATCGGGCGACTTCGGGGACCTGGCGTATCTCAGGTCCTCTTTCTTTTGGGCGTTCGTTGCGTCGTTTGTGCTGGGCCGGTATCGACGGATGCCGGCGGCCCCACGCGGTGGTCATGTCCGCGAACAACGAGTGCTCGGTGCGTACGGCAGGGCCGGACTCCGATCACACAGCGACAGGAGTAGTGCCATGCGTACGACCGGCAAGGTAAAGTGGTTCAACGACGCCAAGGGATTCGGTTTCATCACCCCTGATGACGGCTCGAAGGATTGCTTTGTCCACCACTCGGCGATTCAGGGCGGCGGCTTCCGCACTCTGGCCGAAGGCGAGCGAGTCGAGTTCGACATCGTGCAGGGCCAGAAGGGCCCCGCGGCCGAGCAGGTCACGAAGATCCGCGCCTAAGCGGTTCTCGTTGCCCCGTAGTCACGGAAGGCCGCCGGCAGATGCCGGCGGCCTTCTTGTATCCGGTTCGAGGACACACCGCGGTAGATACGCTCGCGCATGCTCGGTCTATCAGCTGTGCTCGATCGCTTTCGCAATGCCAAACGCCGCACCTGCCGCGATCCCGCCGATCGTCATCGTCTGCAGCCCGCTCCGGAAAGGTGAGACTCCGGTAAATCGACCCTTCATCCAGCCGAAGGCACCAAGCGCGATGAGCGTCACGATGATGGAAATGGTCAACGCCCGCGTGGCATCGTTGGTGTAGATCATGTACGGCGCGAGCGGAACGAACCCACCGGCGATGTACGCCCCGGCAATGGTGACGGCGCTGCGCAGCGCACGCTTCGGGTCCGGTTCTTCGAGGCCCAGCTCGAAGCGCATCATGAAATCGCGCCAAGCCTCCGGCCGACGCTCGAGTCCCGTCATCACGATGCCGCTTTCTTCTGACGTCAGCCCGTACTGCTCGAGCAACTCGCGCACTTCGGCCCGTTCAGCGTCAGGCTTCTCGACAATCTCGATCTCTTCGCGGCGCGATTCATTGCGGTAGTGCTCTTCCTCGCTCCGAGCGGCGAGGTAGCCGCCGAGCCCCATGGCGATCGAACCCGCAGCGATTTCGGCCAATCCCGCGGTGACGACAAGCGACGTCGCGGCGACCGCGCCGGAAATGCCGGCGGCCAACGCGAAGGGTACCGTGAGGCCATCAGACATGCCGATGACCACATCGCGCACCGTTTCGTTGCCCGTAAAGTGCTCTTCGTTATGCGGTTCGTGCTCGGTGCGGTGGTAAATCGTGGACATGATGCGCGGGTTGAGGAGACGGACGCCACTCCCTGCACGCTACACCACTACCCTCAGGTTCCACCACTGAGCATGGGCATGACGTCAGCGACATGGCCGGGGAGCGCGGCGCACAGCGCGTCGAGTTCGTCTGTCGTGAGCCCCAACCACAACAACACCTCCGGCTGCACCTGCTCGTGCGCGACGGATTGGGAAAAGCCAAGCGCCGCGCGAGCCGCGAGATGATCGGCGACGTATACGATCGCGGGCAGGCGCCGCGACTCTGCGGCAAGCTCCATGGGGCGATGGTGAAAACCGCACACGAGTTGCAGCGAGTCCGGAAAGCGCCACGCGTGACAGAGCGCCGCGCCCAATACTTCATGCGACTGGCCGATCCGCTCCACCTCAACGGAGCAGAAGCTGCGCGACGGCTCGGCAGCATGCGCCGCAATCGAAAGCAGAAACTCGTCTCGGAACGCCTGCAGCTCGAGAATCATGCCGATGTCGTGTAGCAACCCCGCAAGGAAGGCTTCGCCGGGCTCTACGCCGCGGACTCGTACGGCGAGCAGGCGCGCCGCAGTCGCCACGGCGGTCGCGTGCGTCCACAACTGCTTGGGTTCAAAACCACCTGGAACCGGCGCGACGCGAAACATGCGTGCGAGGCTGGCGGCGACCGCGATATTCTTCACTGCAGCAAACCCCAAGACCACGACGGCGGCCCCGATCGAGCACACCTCGCGTCGCTGCCCGTAGTACGCGGAGTTCACGATCTTGAGCACGCGTGCGCAGAGCGCCGGATCGGACGACAGCACGCGACTGAGGTCATCGCCGGTGGCATTGGGATCTTCGGCGAGGCGCATCACTTCGAGCGCAACTTCGGGGAGTGTCGCCAACTGTCCGGCGCGCGCGATCGCTTGATTGATGAGTGCTACGCCTGTCGCATCGGGCGACGCGGCATCAGGTTGCGCTGGCTCGCGGGTGTCGAGTGTCACGCGGCCATGCGATCGAAGAGCGTGGCGATGTCGTCGCCGGGCATTGGACGCGCGAGCAGGTAGCCTTGCCCCGATGCACAGCCCAACGCCTGCAGTAACACGAGCTGCTCCTCAGTCTCGATGCCTTCGGCAACTACGCGCAGACCGAGATTGTCGGCGAGTGTGACGACGGCGTGCAAAAGCGCCGAGTACGCGCGCCCACCGGTCGCGTTGGCGATGAAGGCGCGATCGACCTTGAGCACATCGAGCGGGAATTCCTGCAAGCAGGAGAGCGAGGAGTACCCCGTTCCGAAATCGTCCATGGCCAAGCGCACGCCGTGCGCGCGGAACTTGGCGAGTAGCTCTAGGGCCAACTGACGATACTGCATGATCTGTGATTCGGTAACTTCGAGCTGTAACTGGTCCGGTCGCATGCCTGTCGCAAGAACGACTTCCATCGTATGCTCGACAAGCAGTGGATCGCTGAACTGCACGCGCGAGAGATTGACACTGATGTACTGCGGCGCGCGACGCGGGTCGGCGCGTTGCCATTGCATGAAGGTCTGACACGACTCGCGGAGTACGAAATCGCTCAGCGGTAATATGAGCCGCGTCTCTTCCGCGATCGGAATGAACGCATCCGGCGGGATGTTGCCGCGCGTCGGGTGTGCCCAGCGTACGAGCGCTTCTACGCCTTCGACTCGGCGATCATCGAGCGAGATGATTGGCTGGTAGACGACATACAGTTGACTTGTACCGATCGCATCACGCAGGTCGTTTTCCGTACTGAGCCGCGCGCGTAATGCTTCGCCCATGCTCTCGGCGAACGGTACGCAGCAGCCGCGTCCGCGCGCCTTGGCCTCATACATCGCGATGTCCGCATCGCGCAGCATCGCATCCCCCGATTCGTAGCGATCGGAGCTGAACACCATGCCCATGCTTGCGGTGGAGCGAATAAGATGCTCGCCGAGTTGGTAGGGTGCGCGCAACGCATCAGTCAGCCGTTCGATCACGGGCTGCGCGCGATCGGCGGTGTTGACATCGGCGAGGATGATCACGAACTCGTCGCCACCGAGCCGCGCGACCGTGTTGCCGACCGCGTCACGCGCGACGGTGTCGGACGCGCGCAGGTTGGTGCGTAGCCGTAGCGCAATTTCGGAAAGCAATAGATCGCCGACGGCATGGCCGAGCGAGTCGTTGACCAACTTGAAGTGGTCGAAGTCGAGAAAGACCAAGGTGAAGGCGTACGCTTCGTTGCTGCGAGCGCGCATGACCGCTTCGGAGAGTCGATCGACGAGTAAGGATCGATTCGCGAGTCCGGTCAGTGTGTCGATGCGCGCCGCGCTGGTCAGCTGCGCCATCATGCGTTGACGCTCGAGCACCGAGTTAACGCGCGCGCGCAATTCTGCCGCGGTGAATGGTTTACGGATGTAATCGACGGCACCGCCCGCGAAACAATCCGAGAGCGTCTGTTTGCTATCGCTCCCAGTCTGCATGATCACGGGCACGGTGGAGAGCGTGGGATCTGCCTTGATCGTTGCCAGCACCTGAATGCCATTCGTGCCGGGCATATCGTGGTCCAGCAGAATCAGGTCGACCGGTTCAGCACGTGCCAGTTCGAGCCCCTCAACGCCATTCAATGCGCACACGACGTCCGCACCGGTGGGGCGAAGCATTGCTCGCACCAAGGTGTGAATCATCGGATCGTCGTCAATCAGAACGAGACGCGACATAGGCGGGGGCGATTCATCGTGCCTCATGACGCGCGCTCAGAGTGCCGGAACGCTACGGACGACGATGGAAGACCGCGAATCGCCGCTCGGCAGCGCGCGAGCAACTCGGACATGCAGTCGGCAAGGTCCGCTTGGGGACCCAGCGCATCCGACGCGACCGACGCTGCGGCAACGACGGCGTGCGACGCGTGCTCCACGAGGAGGGCCGAATCGCTGATCGTAGAATATCCGTAACCTCCCGCCGCTCCCTTGAGCTGATGTGCGAGGCGGGCGACTCCGCCGACGTCGCCGGCGACGAAAAGCTGCTCCAGCGTCACGACGCGATCGACGAGAGCCAGCAAAAATTGATCGACGAGGTCGCGCATGTCCGGATCATCGGCGAGATCGCTGCAGAGGATATCCTCGTGCGCTGCCGTGGGAGCGGAGTGTGTCGGGCCTGGCGCCTGAATGCGCGTCGCGTGAGACATCGTCGCCAAAGTCTGACTGGCCTCACACCCTGTTACGGTCGGAAACAGATCATCGACAAACGAATTGGTGTGCATCCATCGCGCGCAGGTGTGAATGAGATGCGCCTTGTCGATCGGCTTGCTGGCGTAATCGTCGCAGCCCGAAGTGAGACATTTTTGTCGATCGTCCGCCATTGCGTGCGCGGTAAGCGCGATGATCGGAATCGCACGATCCTGCTGACGAAGCGTGCGGGCGAGCGTATAACCGTCCATCTCCGGCATCTGCATATCCGTCACGAGCAAGTCAAACGGTCTGCCTGCAGCTGCCTCAGCGTTGAGTAGGTCGAGCGCGATGCGCCCATTCACCGCGATCGTGACGTCGGCGCCGGCTTTGGTGAGGTGAAAGGCGATCAGTCGCTGATTATCCTCTCCGTCCTCCGCCAGCAGGATGCGACCACGCAACGTTGGCAGCGTGCTGATCGTGTTTCCGGTGACCGAGTCAACGACGGAATCGTTGCAGGCGTCGAGATCCTGTACATACGCACTGTCATCGAGGACCTGTAGCGGCAACTCGAACACGAAACGAGAGCCACGCCCGCGTGCGGTGAAATCGAGGCGTACTTCACCGCCCATGAGCTCGGACAGTCGTCGGCAGATCGTCAGTCCGAGCCCGGTACCACCGTGTTTGCGCGTCACAGACGTGTCGGCCTGCGTGAACGGCTGGAAGAGCGCGCGCGCCTGCTCGGCCGTCATCCCCGGACCCGTATCTTCCACCTCGACGCGCAGCACTGGCGACGCGCCGTGCGTCACCAACATCGCGCGCACATCGATGCGCCCGCGCTCGGTGAACTTGGCGGCGTTGCCGACCATGTTCATGAGTATCTGTCGTATACGGGTGGGGTCGCCGACCACGCGATCGGGGATCGGTGTCGACAGCGACGTTGACAATATCACGCCCTTTTCTGCCGCGCGGGCACGCATCAGACTGTCCACATCGAAGAACAGTCGCGGTAGCGATAGTTCGATCTGCTCGAGCGCCATGCGTCCGGCTTCGATCTTGGAGAGATCGAGAATGTCGTTGATGACCGACAGCAGGTGTACGCCGGCGCGTCGAATCGTGTTCACGGCACCCACGCGACGTGCGGCGCCGTCGTCGTCGTCCGTCAATTCGTCGCTCAGTATATCGGTATAACCAAGGATCGCAGTCAGTGGTGTCCGAATCTCGTGGCTCATGTTGGCGAGAAATTCGCTCTTCGCCTGACTCGCGAGTTCCGCCTGCTTCGCCATATCATTGGCGCGATTCGTCGCCTGTTCGAGCACCTGATTGATGTCGAGCAACTTGGCGTTGGCTTCCTCCGCTTCGGCGCGCGCCTGTGTAAGTGCAGCTTCACGTTCCACCGCTTCGGTGACGTCCGTCGCCGTGCCGAACAACCCGACAATTACACCTTCGCCGTCGAAGCGTGCGCGTCCCTCGCCGCGTACGACCCGCACACCATTGTGTCCGAAGCGTGTGTTGAGAACGAGTGAATATGGGAGGCCGGCCCGTGTCGCATCGGTGATCGACTGCGCGAGCCGCGCGCCGTCCTCGTCGGTGTAGTCATGGAGCATACCGGCGTAGTCCGGTGGCCCATCGGCGGCGTCACGTCCGAATATTTCAAAAGTCTGTCGCGACCACTCGATGCTGCCGGTCGTCATGTCGAACGACCAGCTTCCCATCCGCGCGACAGTCTGCGCTTCCTCGAGTTGCCGACTCGTGCGCTGTAGCCGGACTTCCGCCTCCTTCTGTGCGGACAGATCGATGTTGACGCCATTCACCCGCAATGGTGCGCCGGATTCACTTCGCTCTGTGACCTTGCCCGAGCCGAGTATCCATGCCCATGTCCCGTCTTTGCGGCGCATACGGAATTCACAGCGATACGATTCGGTCTGCCCGGCAAGGTGCTCGTTCAAAATGGAGAACGTGGCTTCGCGATCGGCCGGATGGAGTAACCGATCCCACATCGACACGTTCGTTTCGAACTCCGACGGTTCGTACCCCAGCATGCGAGCCGCGCGTTCGTTCCATACGACATGGCCGTCAGGCATGTGCCAATCCCACGATCCCAATCCACTCGCCTCGATGATGAGATCCATGCGACTGTCGCGTTCGCGCTGCTCGGTCACATCGCTGAAGCTCACCACGACGGATTCGATCTCGCCACGTGCGCCTCGCACGGGCGCGGAGCTCTTAGAAATCCAGCGACGCGTGCCATCGCTCAATCGCACGCCCATCGGGACGTTGAGGCACGATTGCCCGGTGCGGAGCGTGATCACTGACGGTCGTTCGTCCATGTTGAGCGGCGTGCCGTCTTCGCGCAGATACATCCAGAGCGGATCGCGGAGCGTGTGATCGCGCATCTGCGCGGGCGTGAGGCCGAGGATGCGCGTCGCCGCGGCGTTCCAGCGAAGGCATTTGCCCGCCGTGTCGTGCAGGACGACGCCTTCGTTCACGGCTTCGAAAATGGAGTCCAGTCGACGTTGTTCGGCTTTGGCAGCCGTGATGTCCGTTTCGATCGCCACAAATCCGGTGAGTGTACCCACGTCGTCGAACGTCGGCTGGATGTCGAGATCGAGCCAATAGTCGCCGCCGGTTTTGCTGCGATTGAGGATCTCACCGTGGAACGCGGCGCCGGTGTTGAGCGCGGTGCGAATCGCAGCGATGGTCTGCTTGTCGGTAAACTCGGACTGCAGGATTGCACCGGGTGACTTTCCGATGACTTCCTCGAGCGTATAGCCCGTGAGGCGCGAAAAGCCTTCGTTCACCCAGGTGATGCGACGGTTAGCGTCGGTGAAGACGACGGCGTTATGCGTGCGCTTCACGGCGAGCGACAAACGCGCCAGCTCCTCAGTGTCGCGCAGCGCCGCCTCGTTCCGCCCACGGCGTGCCGCCGCAGGTGATTTAAACGTTGCCAAAGCGACGAGCGCGACGACTCCGAGGAGCGCGACGCTGATGGCTTCCCCGGTACTCAGGGATTGGCGGTTGCTGTCGAGACGCACGATGACCAACGCGACGAGCGCGTTGGCGATGATCAGCGCGCCGGTGAGCCATCGCGTGCGGCTCGGCGCCGTGGAGGCTGACGTTTGTGCGGGAGGCTGGCGTTCGGGCATCGGTGGGGGGCGCGTCCGGAGCAGCTGGGGCGAGTCGCCCGCCGTCGTCGGCTGGCCGTGCTCTCACAGTGTCGTATCGTCCCTAGCCCGCTTCGACTTGAGCATCGTGCGCGAAACGCATCGTGGAGGACTACAGCTTGTGCGTGGAGAGGAGGAGACTGGTCTCTGAATTCGAGATGCCCTTGATCGTCCGAATGCCGCGCAGCGCCGCGTCAAAGGCTTCGAGACTATC
>JBBQDB010000099.1:0-15176 GCA_038319245.1 Gemmatimonadales bacterium | reverse complement strand
GTGGTCGACGCGCTGATCAATGAGCTCTCGCTCCGAGAGGTTATGCGCAGCGACGAGTCCACCGTAATGCCAGCCAAGGCGGTCAGCGCCGACGCTAACGCCGAGGAGCAATACCTCCGCGGCCTCCAGGCGATAGCTGCGGGAAGTCCGGTGGCCAGCAATACAGCCGCCACCTACTTCGAACACGCGCTGTCGCTCGCCCCGAATCACGCCGGCGCACTGGCGGGCATGGCGCAGACGTACACGGGGCGTTTCGCGCGCGGGGACCGGGAGGCTCTTCCGAAAATTTTGGAGTTCGCCGAACGAGCGCTGGCCCTCGTGCCACAGCACGAGAGCGCGTTGTTTTGCAAGGCTTGGGCGCTGGCCCGGCTGAACCGGTCGGAAGAATCGCTGGCGCTTCTTGAGTTAGCCGTGGCGGTCAATCCCGAACTGAGCATGACGCAATACAATTTGGCGATGTTACGTTTGGTTCGTGCGTATGAATTTCAGCAATGGGAAATGCTCGGTCGCGCGGTGCCGGCGCTCATTCGTGCCACTGCGCTCGCACCTGACTGGGTCGCCAACCTCATCGGGCTGGGGACGATCTACTTGCAGAGCGGGAACTGGGAGCACGCCGAGCCGGTGCTGGTGGCTGGTGCCGCACTTGAGAAGCGTGTGGGTCCGCCGACGCCATTTCGGTTTGTCGGCGTGCGCGCGCTCCTCGGCGCGTTGCGCCGACGCCAGGGTCGATACACCGAAGCAACAGAGATTCTCGAGGAAGCACTCAGTGCCTACGAGCAAGACGAACACATGTACGCCGCCGCCTTTACGGCGCAAGTCCACTGCGAGCTAGGTCGCGTCGCGGAGCGCATCGGGGAGTACGAAGTGGCCATTGGGAGGTATCGCGCAGCGGCCGGTGTCGCAGAAATGAGAAAATCAGTAATCGGCTGTCGGTGGATCAAAGCGCGCGCGCGTTTTGGATTGGCGCGCGCGCTCCACCACTTGCGGCTGCCGGCGGAGGCACAGACGGCGCTCGACGAGGCCATCAGCATTGCCGGTGATCGCGCCGCGTTGGGTCCACTGTTTGGGTGGGAAATGTCGCCCGGGATGCTGCACTTCGAAGCGGCGTTGACGCACGCCACCTTCGGCGATGTTGACCGATCGTTGGTGTCTCTCGATGCAGCGGTGCAGTGGGGATTCGGCGATCTGCGTCAAGGTTTGGACGAGCCAGCACTCGTACCAGTCTATCAATCCGATCAGGGGCAGCGGCTCCTGGAACTCGTGCAAAGTCGCGGCAGTTTGCCAGCCGTTCCCGACGGTCTATTCAGCGAGGGGATTTCAGCATGATCGCGGTTATCGGCGCTAACGGAGTTACCGGATCTGCCATTGTAGAGCGCTTGGTTGACGGAGGCCACGATGTGCGCGCATTCACGCGTCGTCCGGAGCGTGCGGTCGCATTGCGTGCGCGTCAGATACCCGTGCAGTACGCTGACCTGACCGATACCAAATCGCTTGATGCTGCGTTGGTTGGCGTGCATACACTCATCACTACCGCGCATGCGGTGGACAGCTTTGGCCGGCACGACCTCCAGCGTGTCGACATCGACGGCAATCGCGCGTTATTCGGTGCGGCCGAGCGGGCTGGCGTAAAGCGGGTCGTGTATACGTCCGGTACGGGCGTGACCGTTGACTCGGAGCACGACTTCTATCGCGCCAAGGCGCTGGCGGAAAACGCGTTGCGTGCGACCACCATGGAATGGAGAATTCTCCGTCCATACGTCTTCATCGAAACATGGGCGATGATCGTGGGCGAAGCGGTGCTCGCGGGACGTCGCGTTCCGTACTTTGGCGGGAGCATGCCGATCTCGTTTGTGAGCGCGCAGGATGTGGCGCGCATCGCCGTCTCTGTCGCGACCGACCCCGAGCGCAAATCGGAGATCATCGATATCGGTGGCCCGCAAGGGCTCACGTTTCGAGAGTTTATTGCGTACTTCGAGGAGGCGTCACATCGCACCGCGCGACTGATGAAGGTGCCGCGCATGATGTTTCGGTATGGTGCGTCGGTGCTTCAACCGTTTTCACCGACGATAGCACGCATGATGCGCGCGGGATTGGAGCTGGTGGACCATGGAATGTTGTTCGACCCCTCGTCGCTTGTCGCGCGTTTTGGTCAACCACTCGTGCGCGTAGACGACATCGCGAAACGCATGGTCGCGCGCACGTCGAAAAAAGGCTCAAGCGTGGCGTGAGTACTGCGGCGTGACGCGCGGTCGTGACGTCAGGCGTTATTTCTGTGTTTGAGCGCCGCAACAAACTCGCCGGCCGTTGGGAAGCGATCTGCCGGTGCCTTCGCCAGGCCTCGCATCAGGACGCGCGACACTCCGTCCGGTAGCGTGGGGCGCAACGCGCGCGCATCGGGAATCGGTGCTTGTAAATGCTTCGCTTGTACCACCGCGATGCTGGTGCCTGCGTACGGTACTACCCCGGTCATCATCTCGAAACACACGCAGGCCAACGCGTACACATCGGTACGACGATCGAGATCCCGACTCCCCGACGCCTGCTCGGGACTCATGTAAAACGGCGTGCCGATGCTCGTGCCAGGGGCGGTCATCCGGCCATCTCCGTCGTCGTCCACCTGCAGCGCGAGCGCAATTCCAAAATCGGTCAGGCTCGCATGTCCATGACGCAGCAGCATGTTCTGCGGTTTAACATCGCGATGCACCACGTGCTGCGCGTGTGCGTGGTCGAGCGCTTCAGCGATATCGTTGGCGATTGCGAGTGCAGACGCGACGTCAAGTGGCCCTTCGCGATCCAGTCGTTTGCGCAACGATTCTCCGTCAATAATCGGCATGACAAAATACAAACGGCCACCGATCGTGCCCGACTCGAGCAACGGCACAATAAACGGATGCTGCAACCGTGCCGCGATCGCGATTTCCTGTGTGAAGCGACGTGACGATTCCTCGCTCGCGCGCTCGCGGCGCATGACCTTGATTGCGACGCCGCGATTCAACGAAGAATCGTGCGCACGATAGACAATTGCGTGCCCGCCGCGCCCTAACTCACCGTTGAGTACGTATCGCGGCAGAAGCGCCGCAGCGATGTCAGGCGCGTCCGTGACATCTACCTCTCTCGCGTTGCTCAGGCCGCGTACGATCGGCGCCACAAAGTCCGTCGCCGAGTGCGCGAAGATGCTGGAGTCCGCGTCAAAGTCAGGCAAACTGTCCATCAGGCGAACGACCGCCGCGCGCAACATGACATCATGCGCGCACTCCGTTTCGATTTTTGCCTGCTGTTCTTCCGATGCAACATCGAGCACCCGCGCAAACACGTCGAGCACCCGACGCTCAAACGCGATACGCTCGCCCGTCCATTCTGACGGCGACACTTCGGCCATCAGTTGCGTTCGGCGTGAGCGTCTAAACGATTTGCCAGCCACGCCCGCGCACGCACCCAGTCACGCGCGACCGTGCGCGTCGTGACGCCGAGGATGGATGCAGTCTCCGCTTCGGTGCGGCCGCTGAAAAACCGCTGCTCGACAACGGCGACTAACCGCGCGTCGATGAGCGCGAGCTGCTGCAGCGCGTCGTCCAATGCGACCACCATGTCGGCACGGTCGTCGATCCCGGTCGCGAGCGGCTGATCGTACGCCTCGCTTCCCTCGAGATCGGTTAAGGAAATCGCGACGCGACTGGAAGGCCGTTTCAGCGCGCGATGACGTCGGGCATAGTCGACAAGAATGCGTCGCATGGCAGTCGCGGCAATAGAGAAAAAGTGGTCGCGATCTGCCGTGAAATCCACGCGTTGCGACGTAAGACGAAGCCATGCCTCATTGACCAACGACGTCGTATCGAGCGTGTGCCCGTCCGGCTCGGCGCGCAACTGATTGTGTGCGACACGACGGAGGTCGTCGTAGACGGTCACGAACAAGGCGTTGAGCTCCACTTCGCGCATCGGAACTTCAGACTCGGCGTCTCCGATCATCATGTGCGCTCAGTTCGTGTTACGTGCCGTGGACGGCTCTGTGACTTCGACGTGTCGTTACTTCCGCGTGATTTGCGCGTGTACCCATGTGCAACCACCGACCGATGCGGATTGGAAGTCGGGCGACTCGCTCGCGGCCAACGAGCTTCGAGCTGAGCATTGAGCATCCAGTCAGGAACACCCTGCCTGAAGTTACGGCGATGCGACCCATTGTTGCAATAAGTGAGATGAATGCGACGGGGCGTCTTCAGCGAACGCGCTGACAATATCGCACGCGGCCAGTTCGACGCGACGACGTTGGCTAGGGAAAGCACACGTTCTGCATCGAGGTCGCGACTTCGAACTAGCGGGATCGATACGACAAAGGGTCGTCGATTCGCGTGGAATCGAGAACCCTTTGAACGCGGCTGCCGACGACGTGGCCTCTGCACTGGCGGATGACTTCTCGGCGATTGGAGCTACCGCTTCCGACGCGCGCCAACGAATGCGACACCGAACAATTCCGCGGCCATCAACCCAACCGTTGACGGCTCTGGGACGCTGCTCGTCGGGCTCGCTGTCACAGCAAAGTCGGCTACCCCAAGGTAACCGGGAGCGCCCAGATCCTTAACCACGAAGTCGAGCGTGTTCACCCCAACGACAAATCCTGACGTACGGCGGATTCGTCTTGCGCATTTCGACCTACGGCACTGCTGAAGCCCTTCGTCCACGTTGACACCGCAATGCAATGGGATGCCCGATTTTGAAGACGCTGCGATCGACTTCCAATACGGCCGTCCGATGGCGCGAATCCATTTTACTCGATTTTCCCACGTACCTCGACATTCAGCCGCTTCATCTTGACTCCAAGCTCGTAGGCGTATCGCGCGCGTTGGACTTGGTTGATCGATGACCCGGGTAAGGTCGCGATCCGCGACTCCGAGACGATATATGAATCGGAACGTGACGATCGTTTTCGTTGCGCGATCAGTTCTACTTTTCAGATACGAGATCGCGATTGGCCTTCGGTAGGTGATGGTGCCGCTCCATACCAAAGGCCGTGCGCTATCGTTACGGTACTACAGCAAGCCCGAGCCGCGTTCGCAATAGTTTTAGTCACCGAGGTTGTACCTATAAGCCCCGTTGCCGAGTTGATCGAGTCTCGCCCGTTCGGCACACGACAACTGCGTCGGGTCCAAGAAGGTACGTTCGCACGCTCTGAGCTGCACCACTTCGAGCATGAAGACGAACGGCACCGTTGCTTATGCGGAACAACGTGTGTCCGGGTTGCGAGCGGCCGATTGCCGGCGCGCCCGCGTCACCGTCGACGTTTTGCATGTAGTGCGGACTTGGGCTGTACGAGCACAGCGGCGGCTGTGGCACAAGAAGGAATGCATTCTTTCAGTATTGCCCAACCTGCGGTATTCCCACCGAGTCGAAAGATGCAGCGAGCGATACGATGGTGCGACGCTTTACGATGATTTGCAGCGCGAGGATTCGTCACTCTTGCGTAGTACGTACGCAGCGCATTGCGAACTTGGATCGCGCCTACACCTCACTTGGAGCGCTCCACGTGCCCATGAAGCGCGGCCTCGGCCCGTATCGCAGTCTGCTAACACCCGATAACCTGGCCTTCGCGAAGCAAGCCGGCGCGTCGCATCTCGTAGTCCATCTCGTCGACTATTTCGCCGGGGCTTCGCCCGTGCTCGACTCCGGGCCACCGACACTCGGCTCGGGCATCACGCGTAATCAGAACAGCGCCGCGTTCGCACCTCGCGACGACTCGGCAGTCGCACCATCACCAATTCGCGTCATTCGCGAAATTCGCGTTCCGCCGTTTTTTCCATACTACCACTGCTGCCCAAACGCGATCTGCGGCTTCCACGGCCCTGCATGATCGACGGGCCGCGTCGCCCCAACAAAGACGCTGTTACCGAAGAAGCGAAGTCCCGCGCTCATCGTTGCACGAATACCGCCGGTCGCGCGTGACACGGGTAGCAACGCACCGGCCGAATCTGCCATCAGACCAAGCCGCAACACCGACGCTCTCGCGGCAGCATTCGGGCTCTCCGTCCAACCACTCTGTACGCCAACGCTCGCCCCGGGGGCAAACGCTGGCAGTAAAAACCGTCCGATGCGAATCGGTTGCTGCCACCAGTGCGTGTTATACAACAGGGTACCACGCAAGACGGCGGCTCTCGTCCCCGCAAACTCCTTGTCGAGATAACCCGGCAAGTTTTGGTTCTCGCCAAGTTCGAACAATTGCTGCGCGGGAATATGATCGCCGAGGACCGTGCCGATGTCACCGCGCCCGACGAGAACGAATGGGCCGAATGGTTGACGACCCACGATACGCGCCTCGATGCGTTGATACTTTAACGTTCCATCGCCACGCTCGTAAGATAGACGCGCGCCGATACCAGGACGCACGAACTCCGCGTTCACATCCGGATGCCACTCGAGTAGCGACGCCGAACGAAAATAGCCGCCTTGATCCACGCCGCGATTCGCACGATACGCCTCGCCGCCAAACGGACTGCGGATGTACGACGACGGACGATATCGATCGTCGGCTGCACCAAATTCCGTCCGCCACAATAGCGCGCGCCCACCAAAACGCTGCACGATGGCCACGGTCGCGCTTCGGCGATCGACGTAGTCGTACGGATCGACGGAGCCAAGCAGCGCGCCGAACGTACCGCCGGAGTCAAACGGGATTCGGAAATCGTTCGTGTTGTCCAGTGAACGACCTGCTCGCACTTCGAGTGTCGTCGCACCAGACGTGCGCTCGACGGCAACGCGCCCGCGTGCCGTACCTTCGTTCCATGCCCAACCGGCATTGGCGCGAACGACCACACCCGGCGCGAGATCGCGGAGCGCCAGCTTCACGCCGACTCCCGTGTACACGCCCTCGACACGATTGAAATGAAAGACATCGCTGGCACGCGGCGCCGTAAAATCGAATCGCGGCACGCCTGTCGTACGCCACCGATCGGGTCCGATATCGTTGAAGTCGTCCGCGTGCATACCTGCAGTGATGTCACCAATGCCGCCACGCCATTCGCTGTAGCGGCTCAGTGAGTCACCGCGCGCGTACGACAATTTCCGGCGCCCGACGATGCGCGTCGAATCGACGAGTGCCAGCGTCGCCGCACTCAACGTCGTGTCGTTGACTTCCATTTGCGTGAAGCGCGACACGATGCGAATGACGGCACGTCCATCACCAAGCAGCGGCGACGTGGCCTGCAATTCGATCCGTTGTTTGGTCGGCAACCAATACTCGCCCAGTCGCTCGGCGTTTTCATATTCGACAAACGCGACTGCATCGAGGAGGGATTCGGTGAGCGACGCACGAAGTCCGCGTGCACGAATGTTGAGTCGGACGAAGTTACCGCGCATGCGCACCAAGGCGCCGCGCGATGCATCCAACTCAAGCTCGCCATCGAACAACAGCACCGGTTGCGTGATGTCGGTGCGCGGCTGCACGCGGACGTGCACGATCGGAATCGTGCGACCGCCAACGCGCATCGTGACGATCGTATCGCCACCGCTGTATCGATAGTACGTGTCGCGATCGGTCGCCAACGGATGAATCGCTGGTAACGTGTCAGCGCCGTCACGACGCGTGGTCGGCCTCGACGCGAACGGTGGTGCAGGTCGCGTTGCGGCGCCGGCGCTTGGCGTAGTGTCGGGAAGAGTACCAGCGCGCGCCATCGTGTCTGTCGCTGGTCGTGCACCTTGCGTCGACCGCCGAACGACGCGCAACCGGTTCCCATACAGCGCTGGCTGCAGCCATCCAGTCTGAAACAACGACAACATCGAAAACGTCGCGCCCGTCTGCTGCGCACGATAGCCGATCACATGCTGATCGTAGTAACCGCTGCGCGTCCAGCGGAGCGCACTCGCGACCTGCTCCATCATCGTCACCGCTTCCGTGCCTTCCTCGCGACGGAGCAACACGGCGATCTCCGTCTCGACGCGCGACTTGTATGCGATCAACGACGAGGGGAGCACGTTGCGACGACTGCCATCGGCGAGCAGATCACGAAGGGCGCGATGCGCAGGGTGTGTTACCGTGTCTTGCACGGTCGCACGTGTCGTCACCACCTGCGCGCGCAGGTCACGCGCGACCATCATCACGGCGAACACCGCGCACGCGGTGGTCACACGGTTACGATGCGAGCGCAGCGACATGCTACTTCGCCTTTCCGCCGGTTTGCACTCGCTCCGCTGCCGTGCTCCAATCGTGAACCGCACCGTCCAATACGTCCTTCGCATCGTCAAGCTCGCGACCCAACACTTGCGCGCGCTGCGTGCCGGCCGGTGTGTCGTACAACGTCGTGTCTTCGAGCGTGCGCGTCAGCTCCGCGATGCGACCCTCCAGCACACTCACGCGGAGTTCCGCATCCGCCAACTCCTTGTCCGCTTGGCGCGCAAGCTTCCGCTGATCGCCCGAGGTGGCGCTGTTCCCCTTGCCGTGATGCTTGGCGTCGTGTTTCGCATCGTGCTTCGAATGCGACTTTGAATCCTGCTTGTCCTTGCTCGCGCGCTGCGCGGCGTTCGCTTGCGCATTGGCCTGCGCGCGCGCCTTCGCATTCTTTTCCGATTCGCGCGCCGCCGTGTCACGCGCCTCGCGCTCCGCCTTCACCTTCGCCTCGGCGCGCACCTCTTCCCACTCCACGAAGCTACCGGGGAAAACAAGCAGCTGCTGGTCGCGCAACTCCCACACCTGCGTCGCGACGCCACGCAACACGGCGCGGTCGTGACTGACGATCAGTGCACTGCCTTCGTAGCCTTCGATGGCATCTTCCATCGCTTCAATGGATTCAACGTCGAGATGGTTTGTCGGCTCGTCGAGAATGAGCAGGTTCGACTGTTCGAGGGTCAACAACGCCAATGCGACGCGCGCGCGCTCACCGCCTGACAACGTGCCCACGGTACGCTGCACTTCGTCACCGCTGAAGCCGAACTTGCCGAGATGCCCCTGTACCTGTCGACGTTCCCAGAGCGGACGTAAATCGGCGATGATGTCGTAGATGGGTACGGTGAGCGGTAGGTGCGCGAGATCCTGCCGATAATACGCGACCGTTGTAGACGGACCTTTCTTGATGCGGCCCGCAAATACCGGATGTTCTTCGAGCAACGTTTTGATCAGCGTGCTCTTGCCAGCGCCATTGGGGCCAAGCAGTGCAATCACTTCACCACGTTCGAGCACGACGTTCACATCGTGAATGAGTTCACGCGGACCGTCACTGCTGGTCACGCCGACGGTCACATGCTCGGCCTCGATCACGCGATCACCGCTGCGCGCGCCGGCTTGCAGCCGCAACGCCATAATACCGTCTGCACCGATCGGTGCCGAGAGCCGCGGCATGCGTGCGAGAAGTTTGCGACGACCCTTCGCTTGCCGTGTATTCTGGCCGGCGAGATTGCGCGCGATGTACTCCTGTTCCGACGCGATCTTCTTCGATTGCTGATCGAATTGCCGCAGCTGCGTGAGCCGACGTTCTTCACGTTGCGCGATGAACGACGTATAACCACCCGTGTACGCGAACGCCGTGCCGCCTTCGAAGTGCAGCACGTGATCGGCCATCGCGGCGAGAAATGCGCGATCGTGACTGATGCAGAGCACTGTGCGATCCGTCTCGCGCAAATAATTCTCGAGCCACGCGGTCGTTTCGAGATCGAGGTGATTCGTCGGTTCGTCGAGGAGCAACAGCTCGGCTGGCGTAGCCAACTGCCGAGCCAGTGCAACGCGCCCGCGCTCACCACCGCTCAATGTGCCGATCTGGGTCAGCTTTGCTGCTTCCGGATCGAAACCGACACCCATCAACACCGAGTCCACCTTCGCGGCCATCTGATAGCCACCGTCGCGCTCGAACTTCTCGAGATCGCGACCGTACTTGGCCATCGCCGCTTCGCCATGATCATGCTCGAGATTCGCGGCCTGCTCGGCCAACGAGTGCTCCAACTCGCGCAACTCACCAAACGCACCCGCAACAATCTCCCAGAGCGACATGTCTTCGGGAAACTTGCGATGCTGATCCATCAGCGCGATGCGCAGTCCAGGCTGACGCGTGACCGTGCCCTTCGACGGCGTGAGTGCACCGGTAATGAGCTTGATGAGCGTCGTCTTACCCGTACCGTTGCGTCCCACCACCGCCCAACGATCACCCGCGGCGATCGTGAGCGTGATGTCGCGAAAGATTTCCGTCGCACCGAATTCGACGCCGGCGTTGCCGATGGCGAGCAGCGTCATGACGACGCTCGCGCGTCAGACGACGTCTGCACGGCGACACGGCTGTCGACGCGCGCGACCGATTGATCCACGGCAGCGTGCACATCGCGCGTCAGTTCGGGCGCGACAGGATGTCCAACTGGATGCACAACAGGAAGCACAACAGTACTCGCAAGATGGGAATGCCACGCGACGCGCAATGCGTCGGCGGCCAAACAGAGGGCAGCACGGTCGGACGCTGACCACCGCGTCACGCGGGCGCGCAAACGAAGCGACCGCACCGAGTCGCGCCACCAGACAGCGACGTCACCGAGTCGCGGCAACAGTATCACGAACGGGATCGCCCACCACGACGACCAGGACGTGACCGTGAGCAGCGCGGCGAACAATCCGCCCGCCAGCGCCCATGCACACAAGATAAGGTAGAGGCCGGGCACGAAGGCACGGGCAACGTATTCGGTACGGTCGCGCGCGCTCAGCCGTGCAGAGCGCCAGATCGCCACAAAGGCCGGTCCATGCACCATCCACCCGATCGCCGCCAGTGGCGCGGCACTCAGGGTAGAAAGCCAGGAGGGCCAGTCGGGGCGCCCCCCTCTGACGCCCGCCGCCGAGAGTACGCGGGCGACATCGCGAGGCGACGAGGGCATCGCGCCCGCGCGGATCACGGCCTGGGTCACCTGAGCCGCGACGGCTCGCACGCTCGCGACCGTCGTCGTTGGCGCTGCTCCGATCGTCGTTTGGGTCGAATTTTGGAGTGATTCCTCGGCGAGTTCGTCGCCAACAGCCGCCGCGATCTCAGCACAGACAGGCTGCACCTGCGCCGACATAGCCCGCACGTCGTCCGTCTGGCTCGCTAGCACACCGGCCACCGCCGCGGTGAGTCGGTCCCGTAATTCGGCGATCTCCCAGGTCGGCGAGTTCCGCGTGACCTCGGTCAGCGCCTGATGCATCCGGTCCCGCAGTCGATGTGCCAGCTTCGCGCGAGCGCGATTCGCGTGCGGCGTGGGCGCGTGGTCAGCGGGCGCGTGGTCCGTGGGCGCGTGGTCCGTGGGCGCGCTGCCTGTAGACCCGTCCGCTGTGGCTTCGTCAAACGCCCGTCCAGTCTGCAGTGCTGCTTGGTCGACAGCTTGGTCGCCAGAATGATCGAGCAGCCACTGCGTAAGCGAGATCGGCTCTCCCATCACCACGCTCAGGTCGCTTCGCCAAGTTCTCGGCGCGTCGTATTGAATGCCAAACGCTAGTACTGTAACGTCGATGTTTGGATCAGCATCAACACTGTTAAGAGCCATTTGAGCGACACCCGCACGAAAATGACCCAATGATGGCGAATCATGGACTCCTCCTTCCGGAAACACACCGACGATCTCGCCGGCACTCAGCGACTCGGCCACCAACCGGTAGGCGTCGTTGTTCATCGCCGCGCCGTCATGCCCCTGTGCGCGCATCGACCGCACGTCGCGTACGCGCATAACCGGAATGACCCCGAGGCCTCGGTACGCCGCCTGCGAAATCGCCGACGTCGCACCCGAGATGGTGGCCACGTATCGCAGTGCTCGCGGTGTCGCGAGCAACCCACAGACCACGTCCGGGAGATCGTTGCCATGGTTGCCGATGAGCAGCACCGGCCCGTCACGCGGTATCCGTTCAAGGCCGAGGAAGCGGCGCTCGCGATAAAACCATCGGAGACACCGTCGACCGATCCAACGCACCAGAGAATGCATCATTGTCGGAGAAACCAACCGTCGAGCGTTCGTGGGCGACAGGAGCGCGAAGGGCGAACTCGACCAAACTCTCGCCCAACGATGCTCGGCCACTGACACCGAGCGTGCCGAACCGTGAGCATGGCTGAGCTTGTAGGAATCGTCGTTCAGACCGCATGATAGCCAAGTCCAGGACGAATTTCTCGCACGCGATGGTCCTCTTATCGGCGATGCAGCCCAATGAACGATCAGCCGCAGCACCAACGACGATCGGCACTCCGACGCGATTCGCGGCGCCGAGCGCAGAGTGATCCACGCTTGGCCTCGAGGGTTGAGGTCCCGCTGACGTTGCGATTGTCGATGCGTGACGAAGCCCGTACGGAAGTCCGAAATGACTGGCGTTTCGGACGCATGGTGTGGCGGCTGTGTGTGATCTCGGGCGTGCTGCTCATAAGCGCGACGCGCACACTTGCTGCGCTGCAGCCATCGGGCGCGGCGACCGCCAAGACGACGGCACGCGTGCGGAGTACCGTGCTGTTGCGCGCGCCCAGTGTCGCGACTGCGGCCAAAGTTGAACCTGCGACACGACCTGCTGCGGCGCTGCCACCGGCCGCGGCGCCGGCGGTCGAGACAACGCCTCGCTCGACATTGGCGTTCATGCGTGCGGCCCGTTCCATCGAGAAGACGACCGCCGACGCCTCGGTCGCAGCCGTGATTCCCAAACCATCCCCTGGCCGGCCTCCTATTCCGCCAACACTGCCGACGATCGCGATGCCGGACACGGCGGAACAGACGCGACGCGATGCGCAAACGGATCCGCAAACCGCCGCGGCGACGCTGGCCACCGCGCTGTACGGATCGCACGCCAAACTCAAGACGCTCACGCTGCTCACGCCGACGATGGCTACGGTGTGGGTGAATGACACCGCGACGAAAGAGAAGGCACCGCCAGGACTCGGCGTTGGTGAAGGCGTGGCGCTGCCGTTTCGCTACATCAGCGTCGACTCCGTGTCAGGCGCGGTGATGGCCCTTAAGCCGTGGTTCGATGATGGCGGAGGGCTACGCTACGATTCGCGCATCGGCGCGTACGTGGCGAGGCTGCGCATCGGGTTGCGCGACACGATCAAGAACAGTGTGCGTCGCGCGCTCGATCCAAAGATTCGTCTCTCGATCGCTGCGAGCGCGGACAGCATCACGCCAACGCGACTCGAAATCAGCGAGACCAACGTCTTCGATACGCAAGCACGCCTCGTGACGTCGCGCATCGGTCCGGCGCTGCGTGTCACCGTCTGGCCGGACTTCGCTCCTGACGGTGTTGAGCTGTGGATTCCGTTTTTGCCGGACTCGGTGCTGGTCGATGTGGATCATCCCAGCATCGCTGGGTTAGGTCTCGAAGAAGCGACGGTGATGATCAGGCTTTCAGCGGGCTCCGTCGCACCGAACGATTCGCTTGCGGTGCAATTGAAGGTGTCGAACGGCACGTTTCGCGAAGGGCCGGTTGTGTACGCGAAGGGCGCGGGTGTCGCGCGCGTGCATCTGCGCTCCTCCGGCATTGGCGCACAGACCATTACGGCCGATGCGGGGTCATTCATTTCCGGATCGCATCCCATCGACTTCTCGATGCCGATCGGATTGCTGCTCGGCGGATTAATGGGTGCCTTGGTCGGCAGCATGCTTGGACTCTTGCGGGAACGGCAGCGCTCGCGTCGTCGTAGCTATGTGGCGTTTCTGCTCAGCGGACTGTTGACGGGCGAGCTGCTGGCGATCATCGCGGCCATTGGCGTACTCAAGCTGCCCGGACTGGACCTGGCCAGTGGTGGTGCAGCGCTGGTGTCGTTTGTCGCCGGTGCCATTGGTGGGTATGTCGGACCACGAGGACTCGAGAAGTTGATTCCGGCCTTTGCCGCGGGCCGCGATGATCCGCCGTCACCAACGCCAGCAAAGGCCGGTTAAACGACGGTGTGAACGTTCCTCAGGGCTTCCACGCTTTCACGATGGCTTCGCCGATGCGTGCGATCACCACATTGCCTTCGCTATCCACCCAGTAGCGCGTGTCTACGTTTTCTTTGGTCAGCACACACGCGACGACACGCGCGGGCAGATAGAGAATACCACAGTCGGTACGTGCCGCGTCGACATCACCTGTTTTATGCGCGGCGCGCAGCCCGTAGTTGAATCGCAGAAGTTTGTTGTCGTCTTCGTTATGTCCCAGAATATCGAGCATCGTCGAATCGGCGGTCGGGTTCACGGCTTTACCCTGCGCGAGCAGTGCGAACAACCCTGCCATTTCGTTCGGCGTCGTGACGCCAAGCCCGTACTTGGCCGAGCTGTCTGGCGCGAGCGATGCGATGCGGGTCATGGAGCCGGAGTGAACCTTCGTATGGGCGAATCCCAACGCCTCCATCTTGCTCCACACACGACGGATCTTGATCCGGTCGAGGATGATGTTCGTCGCCGTGTTGTCGCTGACCGTACTCATCAACCACGCGACATCCCACAAGCGGAGCGAGAGCGGTGTGTGCATGAACTGTAGGTTGCCCGCGCCTCCGACCTTGTCGAGATCCGTGAGTACCACCGGATCGTCGAGCGTCAGCTGCTTCGACGCCGCGAGGTCAAACAGCGTGACCAGCACCGGCACCTTGATCAGCGACGCGGTCGGAAACGTTTCATCGCCGCGTCGTTCGAGGTGTTCACGCGTCTCGAGATTGGTGATGCTGTAGCCAACGACACCACGATGCGCGCCGGCAATACTGTCGATGGTACGCGTGAGCGCCGCGAGATCGGTGCGCTTGTTGACTGGCGGTGGCGTGGCCGCATTGCGCGGAACCTGGGCGTGCAGTGCCGATGGATGGACTGCAACGAGCGCACTTGAAACCACGAGACAGATTCTGGCGACAGCGTGCAGCATGGAAGTCCGGGTGAGTGTATTGGTGAAGCTATCGCTTGAGTCCACGCACCGTGACGTCGTCAGTCAGCGCGCGCCCGCGATCGTCTAGCTGGCGTACGTACGAGGTAATCTTGCGCACGTAGCCGATCGTTTCGGCGTGACGCCAGCGCGGTACTTTCGGCGCGATCGTTTCGATGTTCGGCCACAGACGCGCATCGAGTAGCTGTTCACGCGCCATCTTCTGCGCATTCCGTAGCGTACCACGGCCCGCGTTGTAGCTCGCGAACATGAACCGCGCGCGGTCCGCGTCGATCGAGTCCGTCTCCCATTGCAACCAGAGACGGCGGTCGTACGCGATGCCGGCGGCGATGTTCATCGACGGATCATCGATACGTTCCAACTCCGG
>JBBQDB010000098.1:0-15218 GCA_038319245.1 Gemmatimonadales bacterium | reverse complement strand
GGTGCCGCCCGGTACGTATACCGTGTCGGCGCGCCGGCTTGGCTATCAGAGCGTCAACGCGACGAACGTCGTGCTCTCGATTGACCAGACGAGCGAGCAGAACTTCAAGCTTAAAGCGTCGAACACGACGCTGCAGGCCGTGACGGTACAGGCGGAACAGGTACCGCTCGTCCAGCGCGGACAGGTGGGTTCGCAGTCAGTGATCAGCGCCGAGCAGATTCAGTCGTTGCCCGTGACGACAATTGCGGGCGTGCTGGCGCTGCAGCAGGGCTTCACCGAAGTCCCGAACAACTCGAACATTGTCTCGCTCGCGGAAGAGCAGCGGAGCACCGTGCCGGCCGCACGCGTTCGCGGTTCGCGCGGCGGATCGACCCTGTCGATGATCGACGGTATTCCGATCAACAATCCGTTGTTCGGCAGCGATGCGGTGACGATTAACTCGCTCGCCGTGCAGCAGGTGGTCTTTCAACGCGGTCACATGGACCCGCAGTACGGCAACGCGCTGTCGGGTGTCATCAACAACGCGCTCCGCGAAGGCGGCTCGGAAGTGTCGGGCTCGATCGACTATCGCAACAGCGGCATCCCGGGACGACTGTTCAATTCTGCGGCCGATCAGCAGTTGGGTGTGCAGTTGCTGCGCGGCTATCTGAGCGGACCGGTGCCGGGCACGAATTCGAAGCTGCGGTATGCGGTCTCCGGACAGGTGAACAATCAGGCCGCGTCGGTGCTGCAGTTCGACAACGACGTTTATACGGTAAACAACGCGGCCAACGCACGGCTTGGCTTGACAACCAACAGCATCTTGCTGCCGGACACACGCGACCTCGCCAAGGGCTGGCAAGGCTTTGGCGTTGTCCAGAACTCGCAGATCGTCGGCAAGTTGACGTTCCTGCCGTTCGACAACACCACGCTCAAGTTCACCGCCGTCAGCGGCGAGCGTGCGCGACAGAACTACGACCGCCGATATCTGTACATGTACCGCGGCGATCCGCTGGCGCTGGTCAATAACCGCGCCGATTCGCTGTTCGTGCTGAATGACAACGGCAACCGCTTGTCGCGCGATCAGATTCAGCCGTCCGTGCGCGATCAGGGCAAGGTATACATCGCGTCGCTCGATCAGCGGTTCGGTCGCACGAATCTGCAGCTGCGTGTTGCACAGACAGACTTTGCGCGCCTGACCTGCCCGTACTACCTGGGTACGTGCATCCCGGGCCCGTTCTTCCGTCAGAATTTCAGCCAGAACTTTCTGAGCCCGTCGCCGACAGTCGCTGGTGGTGACCGCGTGCCGTACGCTGGTGTGGCGACGGGCACGTACGGTGGCGAGAGCTACACATCGCGCACCGTACGTCTCGACATTCAGTCGCAGATCACGGACCACAACAACCTGCAATTCGGTGCGCAGTATGTAACGCACGACTTGCACTACAGCGATATCCAGGCGTTTGGCACCAACTCCGGTATTCAGCCGACGACATCGCAGATCTACAACGCGAAGCCGTACGAAGCGGCTGCTTATGTGCAGAGCACGATCGAATACGACTTCATCACGATTCGTCTCGGCGGTCGTTTTGACTACGGTGTGGCAAAGGGGTTGGGCTTCACGAACCCGTTCGATCCCGCAAACGGCACGACCGCGCGTCAGGTGTGCGACGGTGTGTCGGTGGCGGGGCAGAAGTTGGTCAACGCGGCCGGCCAGCCGTTCGGTGTGAATGGTTGCCTCAGCTCACCGACTAATCCCAAGACGCAGCGTCCGACGTTGCTCGACAGCGCGACCAAGATTGCGCAGCTCGACGACTTTAGCCCCGCCAAGGCCCGCACGGCGTTCAGTCCGCGCGTTGGTGTGTCGTTCCCACTGACGGAGCGGAGCCAGGTGTTCTTCAATGCCGGCCGCTACACGATGGTCCCGCTGTACGGCAACGTGTATCGCAACACCGGTATCGGCACCGTCGCTGGTGTTGACGCGTACTGCGCGTCCAACCAGACGAAGCCGGGCACCAAGGAGTGCGTCCCCAACATCACGACGAACAACCCGTCGTTTGCCGGCAATCCGAATCTGTTGCTCGAGCAAGCGAAGCAGTTCGAAGTCGGATATTCGTCCGAACTGTCGCGCGACTACGGCCTCCAGGTCTCCGTGTACAATCGTTCGGAGACGGGTCTCTCGGGCATTCGTGCGAGCCGTGCGGTGCAGGACATCGGCTCAACGTACGATGGCGCATCGCCAACGTATCAGGTGTTGGTGAACGGCGACTTCGTGACGTCGCGCGGTATCGAAGCGCAGCTCACGCGTCGTCTTCGTGATCGGTGGGGCTTCGACATTAATTACAGCCTCTCGCGCACGACGACCAACTCACGTCCTCCTGAGCGCGCGAACGAAATCAGCCGGAATGAAGCGGCAAGCCGTGTGCAGCTGTTCGAGTCGCTGTCGGATGTCGACCAGCCGCAGCGCTTCAATTTTCAGCTGTTCCTGGCCGTGCGCGATGACGCACCCAAGCTGCCCGCCAACTTGGGTCGACTCCTCAAGAACACGCGCGTGACGATGACCTACCAGTGGGCGACCGGCTTCCCGTACACCCCTGTGCGCGGCGATGCGTTCGGCTTGCAGGCCGCAGCAAACGTGACGGACATCAATGCCGGTCGTGCGCCGTCCACGCAGCAGATCGATCTCGTGTTCAACAAGGCGTTGCGCATCAACAACCTGAACTACTCGCTCTTCCTGCAGGTCAACAACCTGTTCGATCGGAAGAACTGCATTCAGGTCTTCGTGAATAACGGCACCTGCGAAAGCGGCCTGCGCGACTTCACGAACCGCAGCGTCGGCAATACCGGTGATGCCTCGACGAGCACCGCGTTCGACCAGCCGGAGTACGTCGGCGCACGGCGCACGTTGCAGGCCGGCATCTCTCTCACCTTTTAGGTTCCGACCGATTCTACGACATGCATAACGCATTCATTGAGTTCGGCCTCGGCGCGCTCACGTCGCCGCGGCCACGAGGTCGCCAGCGACGCGCGCTGTTGGCGGCGGTGACGCTGACCGGATTGGCCGTGCTGCCGCAGCTGGCCTCGGCGCAGTTCACGAAGCCCGCGCTCCCGATCACGCACCTCGACAGCGTGCGCTCCGATGGCAGCATCAAGCCTGTCATGATGGCGCCGGCCGGAGCTGGTTTCGGTCTGTTTGCGGCCGAAGACATCGCGGTCGGCACCTTCCGTAGCACGGGCGGCCTGCGCGGCGGTTTCGCGAATCAGGGCGGACCGGTGCCATACAATCAGGGCGGCGGCGTCGTTGCCACGCACTGGATGTCGGCCAACGGTGGTTACGTGTTCTTCGAGCAGGGCTTCGTCATGGCGGCGGGACAGAGCGCCTATGCGAAAATTCTAGCCGTGAACCCGGCCGTCCGCTTCATGCGCGGCGCACAGGGCTACACGTTCCACTTTTGGAACACGGCGGCAGCACCAGATACACGGCGCATCGGTGCGGCCGACGGACAATTCGGTCAGGTGTTTGCCGGCGTTACCGGTGCGGCCGACGGTTCGTGCCGTGACGATCCCAATTCCGCAGGCACCAACTGGGCGACGCAGACACTCGTGGCAATGAAGGACTGCCCCGTGACGTGGCCTGCGGCGGGATTCCTTGGCAAGCGCGTCATTCCTGATTCCGTGTGGCGCAGCACGTTCGCCGCGAACAGCAACGGCTTCCGTTGGGACGATTGGAAGATTCCGGCTGCGCGCCAGAGCGATGCGTTTCTCGGTACGCAGAGTTTGTTCGGTTTCATGTCCGACTACTACCGCGAACAGCGGCTGCGCTACGGCAACGTCGTGCCAGGTGGTACCGGCGCGCCGCAGGTGGACGGTTTCCCGCTCGGTGTGTACCTGCGCGTCGATGGCTGGCAGTTCGGTGCGCCGTCAACGCGTAACGCGCAGTTCTATCAGGCGACGCTGATCAACAAAAGCGCCGACGTCTACGGCACCGGTGTGGACTACGACTCGCTGTATTTCGGCCTTGGCCCCGGTCACCTCATGGGTGGCGCTGGTCAGTATGCTGACGTGTACGTGGACATCCCGAACAGCACGATGTACGCGACCAAGTCGAATACGTCGGGCAATTGCACGGGTGCATACCCCAAGCGCTACGACAACTCGACGTTCAGCGCCTGCATCTCGACGACCGATCGCTTCACGCGCGGTGTGTACGCGACCACGTGGCTCAAGTCCCCGTTAGGTGATCTGCGCAACAAGCTGTTCTCCAATTCTCAAAGCGTGTACTACGCGCCGAATCATCCGCTGCGTGGCGACACGATCATGTTCAATCACGGGCACCCGAATCAATTCGGGTTCATCTCGAACAACTGGACGCGCTCGTCGCGCTCGGGCTTCGGCATGTTGTCGTCGCGCGAGGACGAATATCTCGACGGACGCACCGGCACCGACTTCGCGCTGAACACGTACCTATACCTGTTCCGCCCGGAAGACTGGAGCGGCAACCTGCCCACGACGCTGGCCGACGCGAAGTTCCCGAAGTTTGCGCCAAGCGGCACGATCAATCCGAAGACCGGGCAGCCATACGGTTCGTGGGACTACAACAAGGACGGTATTCCCGATACGATCTCGATCGTGGGCTGCGGACGTCGCGGTTGCGCCGATGTGTACAGCGACACGACGGCTGGTGGATACAACGCCGAGTGGGGCAACATCGGCAATACGGTGAGCGCGGGTCCGTTCGCGCTCAAGTCGGGTGATACGACGCAGTTCCTCTGGGCCTTCTCCTGGACGGCCGACTCGCTCTCGATGCGTCAGAACATTGAAGGCATCGTCGCGTCGTACCTTGGCAACTACGATGGACCGGAACCGTTTGCGCTGCCGGCGGCCGTACCGGGCGTGACGTACTCGGTGTCGTCCGCGGCACTGATCGACTCGACACAGGGGTCGGCCGCCAATTCTACGACCGGCGCGTCGATCACGCTGCGATTCCCGCAGGTGAATCCGGTTGACCAGTATTTCCTGCGCTTCATCAATAAGATTCGCACCGACTCGATCAACGGCGACGTTACGACCAGACGCATTCTGCGGTTAAACCAAGGGCTGCTCGCGAAAATGACGGCACGCGCGAACGACAACCTAGCGCAGGTGCTGTTGTTCAAGTCATGTGACAACGGTCAGAACTTCACCCAGACCACCGGCAATAGCGCCACGTGTACAGCGGCGCCGACGCGGTCGGTGGACGTCGGGGTGAACGCCTTCCCGTGGCGGCCGATCGCGACTCAGGCCTACACCGCCGGTGTGCCGGCAACTGCGACCTACACGGAAACGGTGCAGCCGGGACGCTCGTATCTGTATTCGTACGTGACACGCTCGCGCGGCTTCTCAGATATCCGGATCGTCGATACAACCACGTCGGGTGGCTACGCGGTGACCGATCTCACGACGGCGCTTCGTGTACCGACCGACACCATCAGCTCGGCACTATCCACGTCGGGCCCGACGGTCGTCAACGTGTACATGCCGATCAGTGATGTCGCGGGCAAGACGTATGCGCGCATCGACACGGCGACGATTGGCGGGACGGCGACGCAGCAGGTGGCCTTCTCTGCGGTGGCCAACAGCATTAACGGCACGACCAAGATGTACTTCGCGAACCAGTTCATCGTTCGGAAGACGATCGATTCGCTGACCAACGCGGCAACGACGCAGGTTGTCGCGCGATGGATTCTGCCGCGTGCCGCGACATCGGCGGCTGGCCCAGCGGTGACGAACTTCGTGTCGGCCGAGCGCTCGTTCTCGGCCAACGTCAACGTGCCCGTTCGCAACGGTGCCGCACAGATCACCGGCACACAGCGCGGGACGGCTGGCGCGTCTCGCGTCTTCGTCGACACGATCAACTCGCCGACGGGTCGTCCGGGTTTCGTGCTGGTGGACAGCAAGAGTCAGCCGATCGCGGTGACGAATGACGCGTATGGCACCGCCGGTACGCCGACGCTGGCCGCATCGCAGCAGAACTCGCCGCTTTATCCGGGTTACGTCGTGCAGCTGCGCGACTCGGCCGGCACGAACGGCTTCCGTCTCATTCCGAATCTGATTGCGCCGCTCGATGGTACGCCGCGTGAATTCAACTTCGTGCTGCGGAAAGAAGGCGACACGTTGGTGACGAACGCGCGTCAGTTCGTGCCCTTCGTGCAGGCGATCACGAGCGCGAATCGCCCGGTACGCGGCGGTCGCTACGAGATCAACTGGCTGACCGATCCGTGGGGACCGGGTGCACCGTTCAAGCTCGATCCGACGGCGAATTTGCAAGCAACCGTATCGGCCTCGATTACCACCGCGCTGGCCAAGGCGACGACCATCTCTACGACCGCCGCTGGTGATGTTGCGTTGGCGGGACGCACATTGCGTCGCGTACGGCTGCCGTTCACGGTCACGTTTACGAACAGCGAAGGACAGGCGCAGCCGGTTCGCATCGCGGCCGTACCTCGTCCGGCGTCAATCGGAAACACGCGCTTGCTCGGCACAGGCCCGGATACGGTGCGCATTGCCGTACCCGACTCGGTTTGGTTGCCAGGCGACACGTTGCTGATGCTGCACAACATCGAGCGTGACTCGGTGGTCGGCAGCGGCGCGACCGCGTTCACGGTGGTGCGCAACGAAACGATTGATGGCACGGCGATTCAGTCACCGCTCTACATCCAGAAGGACTCCGTGGGTGCTCGCGTCGCGATCACCTGCTCGACGACTGGTCTTGGTGCGCGTGTTGCGGCAGAGCAGACGACGTGTAACCCGCTCGTCTTGCTGTCGCGCGGTGCGACCGTGCCAGGCAATCAGGGATCGGAAGCGCTGGCGGGTGGCTATCTGCCCGTTGATGCGGGATGGAAGCAGGTTTTCGAACTCTCGCGCAACTTCGATCCGCGCTCGGTGGTCAAGTTTACGGCGACTCCGTTTGCGACTGACAACGTCGTCTCGAAGTCAGAGTTGCGGCGCGTGAACGTCGTGCCCAATCCGTATCTGGTGCGATCGAACAACGATCTCATTGGCACGTCGAACAACACCACGACTCCGCAAATCACCTTTACCGGTGTTCCGTCGGAAGGTGTGCTGCGTATCTACTCGGTCTCGGGCCAGTTCCTGCAAGAGCTGACATGGACCAAGCAGAACCTGATTCAATCGGGTAACGACGCCGCGTACGGCGACCTCCCATACAACCTCCGCACGCGAGAGGGTCTGGAAATCAGCTCCGGCCTCTACTTGTACGTGCTCACCGCGACTGGCACCAAGGGTGGGAATCAGGTGCAGCGCGGCAAGTTCGTGATCATCCGCTAACGGAGTGTCGATGCACACTTTTCGCATGATCGGCGCACTCGGTGCCGTTGCCCTGCTCGCGAGCGTGCAAGTACGCGCTCAGGGCCCGGGCGGCATCTTGCCGACGCCGCAGGACACGCCCAACCGGCAGGGGACGCGTGGCGCCAACTTCCTGCACATCGGAGTCGGCGCGCGCGGGAACGGCATGGCTGGTTCGACGGGCAGTACGGTCAGCGGACCGACGGCGTGGTATTGGAATCCGTCGGGCGCTGCGACCAGCGAGTCGTTCTCGGTCGTGGCCGGCCGCCAGAATCTCTACGGAGATCTTGGGCTCACGCAGACGTATGCTGCGGGATCGCTACCACTGCTGGGTGGCGTCGTTGGCGTTTCGCTCAACACGCTGTCGTCGGGAGACATTCTCCGCACGTCAGAAACCAACCCGTTTGGTGAGCGACTCGGCGGCACGAACTTTCAGTGGACCTCGACGGCGATCGCGCTGGGCTACGCCAAGCGCATCACGGATCGACTGAATATCGGCGTACAGGCCAAGTACATCTCCGAAGGCATCACGGACGCGAGCACGAATTGGCTGGCGTTCGATGTCGGGACGCAGTTCAATACGGGCTTGTACGGCTTGATGCTCGGCGGTGCGATCCAGAACGTTGGCGGGCAGTCGAACGCGCAGGGCGCGTTGATCACGCGTTTCATCAGCACCAACGATGGCTCTCAGCTGCGAGAAAACCGTCGCGTCCAGTTCTACACGAAGGACACCGAACTGCCGATCGAATTCAAGTTGTCGGTCGGCGAAGACCTCCTCGGCAGCGCCAACTCGTTGCTTGGCGGTGCCAGCGGCAAGCACGGGTTAAACGCCGAAGTCTCCATTATCGATGCAACGGACGCGGCCACGCAGTACGGGATCGGCGCCGAGTACAGCTATCGCAATCTGTTGTTCGTTCGCGGCGGCAAGCGCTGGTACAACGACGATCGCTGGCGTGGTGGCTCGGCGGCGACGTATGGTTTGGCCGGCGGCTTTGGCCTGCGCGTGCCGATCAAGGGGCGCTCGGTGCGCTTCGATTATTCGTATCAGAACACGGGCGCACTCCAGAACATCCAGGTCTTCTCCTTCGAGGTGGGTCGATGAAGCGCCTGACGAGTGTGTTCGGGCTAGTCGCGCTCGCGGCTGCTGTCGCGAATGCGCAGGTCGTACCAAAGCGCTTCGCCGTCGTCACGCGGTTGGGCGCGCTGACGCCCGAGCGGAGCGCGAGTCTTGAACCAGCGGGACTCATCGGGCTCGACGCGGAATACGCGATCAATAAGTACTTCGGCTTTGGTACCACGGTCGATATCACGCGCGGCAACTCGAATCGGAAGGACTTTGTCGAGCGACTCAAGTTTGGTAACTCGGCGGTCGCTGGCGGAGATACGATTCGCTATCAGTTGCTCGGTCAGCCAGTGAATACGCTCAACGTCGAGCTGCTCGGCACCGCGCGTATCCCGGGCAAGCGCATTTCGCCGTTCCTCATGGCCGGCGTTGGCAGCTACACCATGTTGCTCGACGCGCAGACCAACGGCTCGCTCAAGCGCATCAGCGGTCTGTCGTACTCCGGCGGCGTGGGCGTCAACATTGCATTCGGTGAGAAGTACGGCGTGCAGCTCGACGTGCGCTCCGTTCAGTTCAACAACTACAAGCGTGGTATCCTCGATCCGTCGTCGAATCGATTGCCGAACCTCTGGTTTCCCGAAGATCTAGGAACGCCGCCTGCGGCGAAGAACACCGCCATGAGCACGGCGATCACCTTCGGCTTCCGGTATATACCGGGTGGACGAGGGAACTGACCGATGCATTCCAACTTCTCCATGCGTACTCTGTTTGTCGGCGGCGCAGTACTGCTCGGCGTTCTCGCCGCGTGCAGCGACACACGCTCAATCACCACAGCGCCGTCTGGCGCACTTGGCTTTGGCGCGAACTTCGCTAAGCCGACGCTTACGAATGTGCCGCGCGGTACCATGCGTTTCCCGGTGGCAGGTGCGCTGCCGTCGGCCAATCCGGCCAACGACTCCATTGTCGTGACGCTCAACACGGCCGATTCGCTCTCGGCCGGCAGTGTGTACGTTGCGTGGGCGGCCAACGACTCGGCGACCAAGTTCTGGCGCCTCACCGGCGATCTGACTGTGTCACGGGTCGATACCACGACCAGTCGGACCGGTGATCCGCTCATCACGCCGACGACTACGACGCGACTGGGCGTCTCGTCATGGGCGGTTGGCGGGTCGAATGTGCTGTCGCGTTTTCGTGCGTCGCGCGTATCCGCGGCCGGTCTTACCAGCACAGACACTATCGGTGTGATCCTGCTCTCGATCGAGTCCGGTGCCGTCGGTGCAGTGCCGAGCAACGTGCGCTTCGCGTGGGGACGTCGTTCTGAAGCAACGGCCAGTCAGACGAACCTTCGGTTCGGTGCGTTTGCTCCGCGAATCGCAAACCAGTTCGTGTTCGCCAACAATGGCGCGGTCACCATCACGCCGCGTGGTCGGCTCGAAGTACGCAACGGCGTGATCGTTGTGATCGACTCGAACTATTTCCGCCCGCCGACTGGTTTCTTTTACGCGCTGCATGCGGTCAAGGTCGACTCGCTGTCCAATCGGCCGATCGATACGCTCTACCTGGGGCGCCGCACGTCGCCGTATCCGGAACGCATCTCGCTATACACCGCCGATGTCGACTCCACGATTTCGCCGGTAATCGTTGCCTCGCAGAACGTGATTCTCGCGATGAACAATCGCGCGAGTGCGGACACGTTGCCCAAAGCTGGGAATCCACCGTTCAAGGAATTCGGCTTCGTTAACGTGACACTGCAGAACAAGGCCGCGCCCGAAGGACGTATGGGTGCGTCGATTGTGATGCAGGCAACGCTACCGCCGTCCATTCGTGGTCGCTGATCAGTAAACATTGGTAGTGATAGTCAACGGGTCCGGCCACTTGGTCGGACCCGTTGTCGTGTGCGGGAGCACCAACTCCCCATGCCCTTGCGGTGAACCGCACACACGTCGGCGGCTGCAATGTATGGCGCGAAACCGGGCGCGTTCGCGAGCGGAGCGCGTCGAGCGATAGGCTACTTGAGTACACGAATCAAACTGCGTCGCGAACGATCGCCCACCCACAGAACTCCGCGCTCGAGACGCACCGTGGTGGTGAACTCGAATTGATGACTCGAGCCGACGATGGTTGGCATTGGCGCGAGATCCACACGCAACAACCCATCAACGCCGCCGGCGACATATGCGGTGTCGCCCAACAGCGCGACATCGTATGCGTAGCGCGGTTCGCCCTGCAGACGCTCCGGTACGGGCATGGCGTTCGAACGCGACATCTCGCGCACGACGTCGCGCGACCACGCAAAGATGCCATCTGAGCCCGCTGCGACGGCAATCCAGCGTGCGCTCGTTGCGATACGGCGGACGTCGCCGCTGATCGGTAGCGAGGCGCCGCGTTCGAGCCCTGTCGAGGTCTCTCGCACGTTCACCAACGCGCCGTTCGTCGCCACCCACCAGCTGCGGTCGGCAACGTCGTATGCGGCGGCGCTCACCGGTGCGCCGAGATCGAGACTGTCTGTCTCGCGCGTAGCGGCGAGTCCGCGCCGCACACGTACCATGCGTCCCGTCGCACTCAGTACGGCGGACTCCGACGACGCCAATGCGGTCACAGCACCTTCAGCAACGCGCTTTGCAGGACCGGTCACCAGTGGTGCTTCCCACAACCCCGTTCCTGTCGCGATCGCAACTAAATCGCGAGACGGTACGATGGCGATGTCTCGCAGTGAGCCCAACCCCGATGCGCGGCGTCGCAGCAAACGCGGTGGTGCGGTATTCGCGGACGTGGCGAGCAGTTGGACGCCACTATCACTGACGACGGCAATCAGTGTGTCGCGAAGGTCGAAGGCGATCGGTGTGGCCAGCAGCGGCGCCTCCACCGTTGCAAAGCGCAGCGCGGTACCGGCACGTGGCGCGAGCGCAATGCGCTGCCCTTCCAATTCGCGGCCCAGAAACAGTCCGGCCAGCGTACCACTCACCGTGAGATACGGGAGCGCACAGGTAAGCGGTTGGCAGTCGCCACCGCGCTGCCCTTTCTCGCTCAGGGCGAAATAGCCAAGCGCCAATACCGTCCCAGTCACTGCGCCCATGATGGCATAGCGCACGACGCGTGCGCCGCTCACGCGAGACGTCGGTGCGCTCGGCCCTGATTGCGTCGCGATCGTGAGTGGCACTCGGTTGTCTGCACGATATTCACTTCGATCTTCGCTGCGATTTTCTGCGCGCGCGATTCCCGCAGGTCGTGGTCGAACGGGTTGTGCGGTCAGCGTGGTGACTGAGGTCAGCGCGAGGCAGACGTGCGCCGCGAAGGCGATTGGAAGTCGCGGCACGGGACGCCACGAAGCGCGAGAGATCATCTGAAAATGTTTCACGGCATTCGAGTGTTAGCGCGTCATGGACGGCTGATGGAAAATTCGCGATTGGCTGATGTGCTGGTCTGCCGCTCGCGATCGGTGATGCGTACCGAGAGTCTGTAGCGACCCGGTGGCGCGGTGCCAAGGCCGAGTGTGACCAGCTGCGGTACCCGATCCTGCGCATTGAGTGGCTCTGTGCGTTCGTAGCGCAGGCCAAGCTGCGTGTCGCCAATCGCGGAGAGACCAACGAGATCTGCCACGCCGCCGAGGAATCGCGCGACTGGATCGGAGCCGCGATCGATTGAGAGGATCGTAACTTGCACATCGACGTCGAAGTGCGCGCGTCGTTCGGTATTTGCACCGAGGCCGTACACTTCCCAATACAGACTGAACGTGTCGCGCGGAGCCATGACCAGTCGACCACGCGGTACGAGTTTGAGCGCCTGCCAGCGTAACTGTGACACGGCCGGAACGTCAATGCGATCTGCAATCAACAGGTCGCTCATGTCGACCCGAGATGAATCGAACGCGCGAACCGTGGTTTCGCTCTGCGCGCGGGCCATCACCGCGTTGACGGCGGGATCACGCGCTTCGACGCGCAGCCGATAGTTGCCCGCGCGCACGAATTCCGTCCATAGAAACCGTACGCGCTGTGTCGATGGTAACGGGACTGCGATGGTATCGCTCGACGTGAGTGCCAGTTTCGCGGCGGGGCCGAACCGTACGGAAAGTTCGAGCGAGCCCCGATCGAGCTCGGCGTCGCGATAGAGATGTGGCGCATCGACGCTGGTCGCGACCAGCAGCTCTGACTCACGCGCCGAACGCCCACGAAAGCGCACGATTTGCGTTGGTAGCGAGTCGACAGCGAGCGCCATCGGCACATTGTCGACCAGGAACGGCGACTGTTCGCGCATCTCGTCGGCATAGTCGCGATAGTTGCCGGCAAAGCGCGCGGAGTTAATGGCTGGCGGCCCAAAGAACACGAACTGCATTTCGGTGCGAGGATAGAACCACACCGTGATGACCTGTCCGATCGCATCGCCGGCGTCCGCGTCCGAGCTGGGTGCAAATGTCGCGATCACCGGCGGCTCTCCGTAACGTACAACGATGACGCCGCGGTCGGTGCGCCATCCACGCTGATGCGTCTCCGCGTCGGTGAAGAACAGATCGGTGAACGCGATGCGCGACAGAAACTCGAGCCGTGCTTCGTTCGGCGCCGTCGCGAGCATCGGGTCGGCCGCCTCCCAGAATGCACTATCCGTCCGCAGTCGATCGGTCGAACTGAGACCAGCCACACGTATCGAGTCGCCACTACGCAGGATGTGGCCGATGTCGGTGAGCTCCGCGCGCAGCGCCGGCGTGTGTAAGGCCAATGCGCGTGCGTACAATCGTTCGGCCTCGTCGACGTGACCGAGCTTGTAGGCGCCCAGTCCAGCGGCCATGGCCACGCGAGCGGTGAGCACGCGCGCGGTATCGGGGAGTTCGTTGATCGACGCATCGGTCGGTGTCGGCGTGGTGAGCGTCGGCGTGTCGAGCAACGGAGCAGCCAGAATCGGCGCAGCGAGTATCGGTGCGGCGACAATTCGCATTTCGTCGAAGCGCTGCTGATCATACAACAACGCCATCAGGCCAAGCGCACTCGGCGCATGCAGCGGTACAGCGGCCAAGGCGCGACGATAGAACGCATCAGCTTCTGCGCGATCGACGGCACCGGAGCGTTCGATAGGCCGCGCGAGCTGACTCAGAAATTCGCGCGTGTAGTGCAGGCGACGCGATTGAATCGGGTCAAACGCGAGTGCGCCGGTATACATCCACCGGTTCTTTCCGGTGAGGTAGCGTCGTGACTTGATCTGTCCAAGCTCCCACGCGACGTCGGCGAGCTGTTGTGCGTCGCCAAATTGCTCTGCGACCGAGAGCGCGCGTTGAAAGAGCCGTTCTGCTTCGACGCGGAGGAGCGGTGTGTTTAACCGCAGGCGACCGAGCTCGAGCAGATACCGCGGGTTGCGCGGATCAAGGTCTGCGGCGCGATGCAGGAGTCGCGACGCCTGCAATCGGCGCGGTGTATCGGTCAGCGAGAGCGCGGTCGTACGTGAGAGCACGACCGCGCGCCAGTACAGCGCATTGACGTCTCGCGGGGACTGCTCGGTGGCGCGCTCGAGACGTTGCAGCGCCGACGCGGTGTCGCCGCGTGCCGCGTAGGTAAGCGCCTCACGGACGAGCGTGTCGGTGCTGGGTTGCGTTTGCGACGTCGTCGGTTGCGCTGGTCGCGATTCGGCCGGTGACGGTTGCGCGCCGGCGCGGGGCGAGAGCAGCGTCCCAGACACCAGCAGCAGCGTGCAGCAACGAGCGAATCGGAAGGCGATGCACATCACCACGCAAACGTAGTCCCTGTGAGTAGGCTGGTCGATAGCGCGTTGCGCATTGTACCACGCATCATGCCGCGCACGATCTCGCGCATTGAGCCGGGCATTGAACTGCCTATGGAACCGATGCTCATGCTCGACGTAATACGTTCCATCGCAGAGGACAATTCGACAGTCACGGCGGACGTGCCGAGCCGTGTGCGAATTCCCGATGATCAGGCGCGTCGCCTCTTACCCGGAGCGAATGCGCGCACTTACCCGTATAACTTGCTGCGAGGAATGTTGATGCGTGCAGTCTCACGTGCGTGGCCGTTGCAAGTTGCTGTCGTCCTCACCGGGGCCGTGTTCGGCGCGTTGTTGCCCTCGCCCGCAGCTGCACAGGCGTTCAACTACCCGTCGTTGCAGCTGCCGACCGCGTCAACGCGCGACTACACGGGAGCCATCGTCGGTGGTCGTGGAAGCACCCTGCTGGTGCAATGGCGCGAACGACTGATGGCCGGCACGCAGTTCGGACTGGACGCTGGGCTGGCGAATCCGCAGGCGCGAAGCAGCGTCTTGTTGTTCGTGGCGGGATCAGCGGGGCAGGAGGTGCTCCGCGCCTCGGGCGACCAACCACTCGACATTCTGGCCACTGCCGGCGTCGGGATTGCGCTTGGCGGGCGGACGTCGGTGTTTCGCGTACCGATTGGGGCCAGCATCGGTCACACGTTCGATCTTGGCGAGACAAGCGCCGGGATGTCGGTGACGCCGTATGTCCATCCGCGCCTGTCCCTTGACATTTGCAATAGTTGTACGGCGCTGAATGGACGCCAGACCAATGTCAGCGTGAACTTTGATCTTGGGGCCAACCTGCAGGTGAACCGGGAGTTTGCGGTCCGTGCCGCCGGTGTGTTTAGCGGTGGCAACCTGTTGGGTACGGGTGACGCGTTCACGGTGGGCTTCACGTGGACGCCGCCAGCACTCTCGACTGCTGGGACGGCCCGCGATCCGGCAAAGTAGTGTTCCTGATGTGAGAACAGCGCGGAAAAAAGGCGTCTCATCCCGGGATTCTTCGGGATGTGACGCCTTCGTGCGTCTCATGGTTCAAACGTTCAGGAATAAGAGGGGGTTCAGGACCGTCCTTTCTTAA
>JBBQDB010000097.1:0-15420 GCA_038319245.1 Gemmatimonadales bacterium | reverse complement strand
TCGTCGAGAATGCTGAGCGTCGGCTCGAGCACCGCCATCTGCAGAATTTCGTTCCGCTTCTTCTCGCCGCCCGAGAACCCCATGTTCACAGAACGGGTCATCATCGACACGTCCATGTCCACAAGCTTGAGCTTTTCTTCGACGAGATCGAGGAACTCCATCGGATCCACCTCGTCGATGCCTTTCGCCTTACGAATCTCGTTGTACGCTGCGCGCAGAAAGTACGCGTTCGTCACCCCCGGAATTTCGACAGGATACTGGAAGGCGAGAAAGACGCCCTGCTGCGCACGCACTTCGGGCGCCATCTCGAGCAAGTTTTCACCGTTGTAGAGCACCTCGCCGCTGGTAACTTCGTACGCCGGATGCCCGGCTAACACCTGCGCGAGCGTGCTCTTACCAGAGCCGTTGGGCCCCATGATGGCATGTACTTCGCCGGCGTTGACCGTCAGCGAAATACCCTGAAGAATCGGCGTACCGTCAACGGACGCGTGCAGATCACGAATAACGAGCATGGACATAGATGGAGTGGTTCGAAATCGTCGTGGAGAATGCTGCGGTCGGTGTTACGGAGGAGCGGTTCGTGCGCTGACGCTGGTCAGCCCACACTGCCTTCGAGCGTGATACCCAACAGCTGCTGCGCCTCGAGGGCGAACTCCATCGGCAGCTCCTTGAACACTTCCTTGCAGAAGCCGCTCACGATCATCGACACGGCCTGTTCGGCATCGAGGCCACGTGCCTTGAGATAAAAGATCTGGTCTTCCCCGATCTTGCTCGTCGAGGCTTCGTGTTCGAGCGTCGCGGTGTTGTTGCCGACTTCGACGTATGGAAACGTGTGCGCGCCGCAGGCATTGCCCACCAGCATCGAGTCGCACTGCGTGTAATTTCGTGCGCCCTCAGCCTTGGGCAAAATCTGCACTTTGCCGCGATAGCTGTTCTGCCCCTGCATCGCGCTGATGCCTTTGCTGACGATCGTCGAGCGCGTGTTCCGCCCGATGTGAATCATCTTGGTGCCGGTATCGGCCTGCTGCTTCTTACTCGCGACGGCCACCGAGTAGAACTCACCGATGCTGTTGTCGCCCTGCAGAATCACACTCGGATACTTCCACGTAATCGCCGAACCGGTTTCGACCTGCGTCCACGACACCTTCGCGTTGGTCATCGCCTTCGCGCGCTTTGTGACGAAGTTGTAGATGCCACCGACCCCGTGCTCGTCACCCGCGTACCAGTTCTGCACCGTGCTGTACTTCACCGTCGCGTTGTCGAGTGCAATGATTTCTACGACGGCCGCGTGCAACTGGTTGATGTCACGCTTGGGTGCCGTGCACCCTTCCAGATAGCTCACCTGCGAGCCTTCGTCGGCGACGATCAGCGTACGCTCGAACTGTCCCGTCTCGGCCGAGTTGATGCGGAAGTATGTCGACAGCTCCATTGGACACTTGACGCCCTTCGGGATGTAGCAGAACGACCCGTCGGAAAAGACCGCGCTGTTGAGCGCCGCGAAGAAGTTGTCGCTGTACGGAATGACCGAGCCCAGATACTTCTGCACCAGCTCAGGATGCTCGCGCACGGCTTCGCCGAACGACATGAAGATGATGCCGTGCTTACCTAACTCCTCTTTGTACGTCGTACCGACGGACACCGAGTCGAACACCGCATCGACGGCGACGTTATTGAGACGCTTTTGTTCGTTGAGCGAGATGCCCAGCTTGGCATACGTCTCGAGCAGCGTCGGGTCGACTTCGTCGAGAGAACCGAGCGGGTTGATCGACTTGGGCGCGCTCCAGTAGCTGGCCGCCTGGTAGTCGATCGGCGGATACGTCACGTTGGCCCAGTGCGGCTCTTTCATCGTCAACCAGCGACGGAACGCTTTGAGGCGCCAGTCGAGCAGCCACTGTGGCTCGCCTTTTTTCGCCGAAATGAAGCGCACCGTGTCTTCGGAGAGCCCTGGCGGCAGTGTATCGGTCTCGATGTCTGTCGAAAAACCGTACTGATACTCGCGATTGACCAGCGCGTCGATGGTCGAACTCATGCCTGCTCCTGTTCCCACGCCATGATGTCGGTGCTCGCGACTGTCGCGTGCACCACGCCGTATTCGCATCGACCGCAGCCATCGCGGCGATGTTGCCCACGTACCAGCGGCACTCCCAGCAACTGCTCAACAAACTTCGCTTCTACGTCGCACGCTTCAGGGAACCGTTCAACAATCTCCCGCACCGCGCAATTGTGAATGCGGAGCGTGGTTGTCGTGGTTTCGCCGACGGACACGCCGTCCACCGACTCTGCCATGTACCCCTTTGACGTCAACAATTCGGCGACTAACGCGACACGCTCGGACAAAGGCAGCGCGCTCAACAACGGCCCGGCTGCATCGGCGAGCTGCTGCCACTCCGACTCGAGCACCGATGTAACCGCGTCGTCGCCGCGCTGCGCCCGCAGCGCATCCAACGCCGTGGCCAACAGGGCCACGTAACTGCGCGGGAAAAGCGCCTCGCCGGCCGTCGTCAGCGAAAAGGTGTAGACCGGCGCGCCGACGCCTCGCACCTCGCGGGCAAAGCGCACCAATCCATCTTCCTCCAGCGCCTTCAAATGCCGTCGCAAGGCGTTCGCCGTCAGGCCGAAGCGGTCACCCAGCTCGTGCGCCGTCATCGGCTGCGCCTTCTTCAGCGCAACCAACAAGTCGGCCCGAACGCCGCGAAAACCTCCCAGTGCCCCAATCACATCCTGCATGGGGATAATCTAAGTCGGCTTTATCGACTACGTCAACGAAAACGTTGACGAATTCGAAAGGCATCAGCGTTTTACCTCAAGGCCACGTAGCTCATTCGAATTCCGAGTGCGGTCCGTCCGCTGTGCGACACCGGTCATCACGATTGGCGGCCAATTCACGCGCAAAATGTTTATGATCCCGTTGCGATGTGCCGTCGGACACGCTTGCCTATTGCCAGCAGCGTGACACATGCTTCCGATTGTTCGAGATTCGTAGTTTTTTATCAAACGTTCGTATCGTTGCCGACGCCGGCCGCGCGGACGCCTCCATCCGTCCTGCACCCCACACGAGCCTCGTAGTGCGACTATCTTGGATCGTAGCCGGTGTCGTCCTCTTGGTGGCGCTCGCGGTGTTACTCCGTGCTCGCCGTCTCAACAAGCAATCCATCGAACGCGATGGACTGTCGCGCTTTCGCGACAGCACCCGCTCTCGCTATCCCGAGCTGCTGTTGGCCAAAACATACGGCTATTTCGCCGAACGGCATGGCGTGGTCGAGCCGCACTATCGGGTCAATCCGTCCGACAACCTGGAGCGCATCTTCGGTCTGGTCGACCTCGACCTCGAAGATGCCGTTCTCGTCATTGCCGATCGCGCCGGTGCCCGGTTGCCGAGGGCGAGCGAGCTCGACGAGCTGAAGACTCGCGTGCACACCGTGGACGAGCTGCTCCAGTTTCTCGAGCCGTTCTTCCGTCCGGAAGTGGTGAAAGGCTGATCGTGCATCGGCGACGCACTGCCGTCGCTTTCCTACTGCTGCTCGGCGCGTGTACCCACCGAGTACCGCCGAGGCCCTCATCGCCCGTTCCAGTCGCGGACGTGTCGTTGGCATCGATGCCGCCCCTTCCACCGCTCGGTGGCCGACCGGCGTACGGTGGCCCGCTCGACCCGGCGGTGACGGAATCCGATCTCGACGCACTCTGGAACCATCAGCTGATGGTGCCGGTCGAGGGGCTCAATCGTGCAGGGCTTCGCGATGATTTCACGGCCAAACGTGGAACGGATCGTATGCATGGCGCGCTCGACCTGCTAGCGCCACGGTATGCTGCGGTATTGGCGGCGGACGACTGTGTCATCGGCCGCATGTTTTCCGGACCGGTCGGCGGAATTGTCATCTACGCGACCGCGCTCGACGGACAGTTCGTGTACTACTATGCGCATCTACATCGCTATGCGAAGGGACTCGCCGTCGGTGATCGAGTCGCGAAGGGCACGGTGATCGGCTACGTTGGCACAACCGGGAATGCGCCGCCGGACACGCCACACCTGCACTTTCAGATCATGAAACGCGGGGCCGGGCGCGCCTGGTGGGACGGCCCGCCGATCAACCCATTCCACTTTTTTGCTTTGGACGGTTATCGGCAGTAGCTGCGGCGCACGACCCAACTAGACCTGAGCTCCATTCGAGTGACCGACGAGCAAACGATGACGATGACGGGTAAGGAACGGGCGGGGCTGCGCGCCGAGGCGCATCATCTCGCGGTGCAGGTGCACATCGGACATCAGGGTGTCACGCCGGCGATTCTGGCGAGCCTCGATGACGTGTTGCGCACGCACCTGCTGGTAAAGCTGCAAGTGGCGAAGTCCGGCGAGTTGTCCGCTCGCGATGCGGCGCATCTGGCGGCGAAGGCAATGCACGCCGACGTCATTCAGGTGATCGGGCGCACGTTCACGCTGTTCCGTGAAAATCCGGACCTGAAGCGCGGCGAATCACCGCCATGGCGTTGAGCGCCTGCGCAGGGTTGTAGCGCCCTCTGTCCTTCCACTAATTTTCGTTATTCACACAGCCCCAGCCGTTCGGGGCGCGCCCGACTCGAGATCTCTGCCATGCCCTACGTCATTACCGAAGCCTGCATCAGCGTTAAGGACAAGTCGTGCGTCGACGTGTGTCCGGTCGATTGCATCTACGAGGGACCGGAGCAGTTGTACATCCACCCCGACGAGTGCATCGATTGTGGCGCCTGTGAGCCCGAGTGCCCAGTAACTGCCATCTTCCCCGAAGAAGATGTGCCCGTGCAGCTCAAGAGCTTCATCGGCAAGAACAAGGACATCTTCAAAGGCGATACGCCGCCGGGCCGTCCGACGCGCTAACGGCGGAATGCAGCTGGGGTCGTTCGGAACTCTACAAACAGCGGGCCGCGCACGTCGCGGCCCGCTGTTTTTTGTCGCTCAGAAGTAGGTCGCCTTGATCCAGAACGCGAGCGCCAGCGCCATGTACTGCATGAACGTGCTGCGCTCGCTCCAGATAGCGGCGCCCCACGCATGCGGGCCTCTGGTGCTGTTCGCCGGCGGCCGACCGAACCATCGCGGGGTGCGTGCCTTGTAGTCGAGGTATTCCTCTACGAAAATCGACTCGAGCACGCCCTCTTCGTAGCGCACGATCAACGTATATTCGATCGCGAAAATCACGATTGCGATCGGGACGAACCATTCGACGCCGGACGCGATCGTGAAGCCGATCCAGACGAAAAAATTGCCAACGTAGAGTGGGTTGCGACACCACGCGAATGCGCCGTACGTCACGAGACGCTGCACGTTGCGAGTACGTCGACGGGTCACGGCGCCTGCCGCTGCGACACCGGCCGTGCGAATCAATTCGCCGAGCACGATGAGTACGAGCCCAATGCCCCAAGTGCGTGCGGATTGTTCACCGGCCGCGAGCAACGGCACGACAAGAAACGGCACCGGCAACCAGCCACGATTCTTGAACAGGATTTGTCCGATGCGTGCCGGACTCGAACGTTCAGATTCAGAGATGGCCGCGATCATCGACGGCTGCGGGTCTTGGGAAATCGCAGTCAAACGGCGCGCGCCGCCAACATCGCGAGAAAATCGGCTAGTGCGTGCGTGACGGCGGCGGGACGCTCGATCGACGATAGATGTCCCGAGCCTTCCACGATCACCAACGTTCCCTCAGCTTCGCTCGGCACTGCGCCGAGCATTGCCTGCGCATCACGCGGCGGCGTGAGTAAATCATCGTCGCCGACCAACACCAGTGTCGGAACGGTGATCGAGCGCAACGTATCCATGGAGTCTGGGCGGTCTCGCATCGCCGAGAGCGCGCCAACGATGCCTTCGACCGGTTGCCGCGCCATCATTGCGCGTACGTCCGCTTCGAGCCCGGGCTGGCGCTCGCGCGTTCGATTACTGATCATGCCGGCGATCAACTTATCGGCGACGGCCTCGGCGCCCTGCGACTCGGCCAGTGCAATCAAGGCATCGCGTCCGGCGCGGCCCTCGGCTGAATCTTCGGTGCCTTTTGTATCGCAGAGCACGAGTCCGCGCACGCGCGACGGGTATCGACGCCAGAGCGCGAGCGCGACATAGCCGCCCATCGACAAGCCGCACACGACGGCGGACTCAAAATCGAGCGCGTCAAGCAGCGCAACCGCATCATCGGCATACTGGTCGATCGAGTACGGACCCTGCACCGACGTGGCGCCGAAGCCGCGCAGGTCAGGGGCGATGCAGCGCACGCGTGGGGCGAGCGCGGTGCGTTGCTGCGCCCACAACGCGCGGTCGTGTGGAAAGCCATGCAGAAAGAGCACCGGCAATCCACTGCCGGCATCGTCGTACCCGATCGTGATTCCATTTGCCTGCGTGGTGGCGATCATGGGCGATCCGGAATCCTGAGCGTCTCGGTCGACGATGGCAGTCGACTATATGGCGTCTTTTTGTTGCGTGGCGGCACGGAAGGGCCGCGGTCCGCTTGGTCGATCACTCCATCGGGATCCTCCACGTCGCTGAGCAAGTCGGCTTCCAGTTCAGCGCGCCGCTTTGAGCGATACAGCGCACGCTCACGCTCGTTCTCTCGTTCGGCGATCATGCGCAACGGCACGAGCACCGCTGCTGTCAGCGGGACGGCAACCATCAAGCCGACAAAACCGAACACCAACGTCATCAACGTCTGCGCAATCACCGTGATAGCCGGCGGCAAATCCATCTCACCGCGCATCAAGAACGGAATGAGCAGGTTGTTTTCGATGAACTGAATGCCGTAGTACGCGAGCGCGACGGTGAGTGCCTTCTCCGGCGAGTCCACGAAGCCCATGATCACGCCAGGCACCGCGCTTAAAATCGGCCCGACGGTCGGGATGAACTCGAGCAATCCCGCAATAAAGCCCAAGGCGAACGGTGCTTTCACGCCAAGGAGCAGGAGTACGATAGTGGTCGTCGCGCCGATGACGAGCATCGCGATCAGTTGTGTAACCAACCATTTCCGCAATACCGTTGAAATTTCACGGAGGACGATGCGCACCTGCGCGCGTGAGCCGGCTGGCACCGTCGAGAGCAGCCACCCGCGATAGACATCCGGTTCGGCGCCGATGTAAATCGCCAGGAAGACAATCAGCACGAAGGCGCCGATGACTTCGATAGTGTTGGAGACGACCGACACCGCGTATTTGCTCAACCCCGACAACGCATCCGTCAGACGCTGCTTCAGTACCTCCGACTGCGGCGCGAGTTTGTTCGACGAGGCGTCGGCGGGAGGGCGCGTCGGCGAAGCGCTCGTCGACGCACTCGGCGAAACCGTTGGCGATGCGACCGTTGGCGTGGCCGTGGTCGCACCACTGGTCGTCGGCGGAGCCGCAGCAGCCTTGAGCAGCGAGCCCCAAAGCCCGCCACGCTTCGAGTCGATCCAGGTTTGCAGCTTCTGGATGGCGGCAGGGAACTCGGTCTGAAGCTCCTTCCCCTGCTCGACGAGCGTTGGCGCTGTCCAGGCAAGTCCGCCGCCAATGAGCCCGAGTGCACCGAGCACGATCAGCGCCGATCCGACGCCTCGGCGGATCTTGAATCGCTCGAGATAGTCCACGCCTCGCGCGACCGCCAGCCCGAACAGCGTCGCCAGGAAAATCAAAAAGACGAAAGAATTGACGGCCCAGAAGAGCTGGAGTCCGTACCAGACCGCCAGAACACCGACCGCGGCGCGCGCCACGTCGCCGGTCGTCCAGCGCGTTGCCGCTACGCCATCGTTGTCCACCGCTTCGCCGTTGGGCGCCGTGGAAACGGCTGGCTGCTCGGCGGTCTCGCCCTCTGCGCCGGTCGGGGTGTTGCTCTGGGCAGTGTCAGGCACGTCGGGTGTCTTTCGCATAAGCGGCGAACTCTCGGTGGCGGAGTCAATCGCAGCAAGGGGGCGCATCGAAAAGCGCATTGCGCCCTCCCTCTGCTACAGAACGGGCCGTGTGGTGTAGCTTACGATTCTCATGCATGCTCCCGCTTTCCAGTATCTCGATACGGCCGAGGCCGTAGACCTCTTCCTCGCGGACCTGACGGGGACGCGCGCGATCGCGCTCGATACCGAAGGGGCGAGCTTTCACCGCTTCGTCGACCGCATCTACCTGCTGCAGATGTCGACGGATCGACATGATGCGGTGATCGATCCGTTGCCGCTGGGCACGCCGCACAAGCTTGGGGCGCTCCTCGAAGATCGAAATATCGAAGTCGTGCTGCATGATGCCGACTACGATTTGCGATTGCTGCATCAGGACTACGGATGGCGCGTGACGCATCTCTTCGACACGCGAGTGGCGGCACAGTTGTTGGGAATTCGTGCGTTCGGGCTTGCGGCGCTGTTAGAGCAATTCTTCGGCCTCAAGCTCGACAAGAAACATCAGCGTGCCGATTGGAGCATGCGTCCGCTGACCGCAGATATGCTGGACTATGCGGCACACGACACGCGGCACCTGCTCGGGCTGCGCGACCAATTGCGTGAAGCGCTCGAGAAGAAGGGGCGTTTGCATTGGGCGCAGGAGGAATTTCAGCGCGCCGAGGGCACCAAGTGGGATGCCGAGCTGCCGGACACGAGCTTCCTGCGCATGAAGGGCGCTCGTGACTTGACCCGTCGCGAGCTCGCGCGTCTACGCGAGTTGGTCCGCTGGCGGGACAGCATCGCCGCTGAGCTCGATCGCGCGACGTTTCGTGTGGCGGGCAATGAGGTGCTCCTCGACTTGGTTCGCATTGCGCCGACCACGCGAGAGGGGCTGTTCGGCGTGAAGGGCTTTCCGCGTGGTATGTCGGAGACGCGCGCCACGGAGGCGTTGCAAGCCATTGCGCGCGGCAACGCTGTACCGGAAGCGGATCTGCCCCGCTTTGCGAAATCTGCACGATGGGATCGCGACCCCGACTTCGATGAACGCGTGTCCCGCCTGAAAACGGTGCGGGACGCTGTCGCGCTGGAACTCGATCTCGACCCCGGCGTGCTCTGCTCGCGTGATCGCATGGAGGCGGCGGCGCGGCGGAAGCCCACGCACGCGGACGACCTGCTCGAAGTACCGGAACTCCGTCGCTGGCAGGTGGAAGTGTTGGGCGAAGGGTTTGTCAAAGCGCTGGCCACCTTCCCGAGCAACTCGACTCCCGCGCTGCCAGCGTCGTCGGGCGCCGCATCGGCGGCCGCCAAGGTTGCCGCGGCCAAGTCGGTGGCGCCGAGCGAGCCGGCCACAGCCGACTCTCCATACAAGACGGACGACTAACGCGTCGGTTGTGGACCATCTGCCACGCATTGTGTGCTGTGCTGTCGTTGCGCCACACGTGCTCCGCAGATGCCTTGAGCACGTTTTGTGAGCAGAATGAACGGCAACTTCTATAAGCCGTTATTTCACTGAGGTTTAGGAAGTCCTTCGTAGCGCACCGTGAAGGCTGAACTGAGGTCGCTGATCCGGCACGCTCAGTGCGTTAGACGTTGGTGTCCCCGAGGCGATGCGCGCTTCGGTGGTCGAGGCCTCCTCCGCGAGCTTCTGCCGATGCGTTCTGTTCCTGATTCGCGCCGCTCTTCCGCACTCTCGTTTGGGTCGAATCAGACGTCCACGCTTCTCGCGCGATACGCGGCCATTGCGGCGTTCGCAGCGATTTTAGACGGCCTCACCAAGTTCTTGGTCGTCCGCACGTTTGGTATCGGCGGCGGGTTCTCTCTGAGTGAACGGTTATCGATTTTCGTCACGTTCAATCAGGGAAGTGCGGGCGGCATTATGGTTGGCCCGTATACCTGGCACCTGAACGTGCTGCTCACCGCGCTGGCCTTGGTGCTGATCACCGGGATCGTGCGACAGCTATCCGCCGTCGATCCGCGCGCCGCGATCGCGTTAGGGCTCGTCTGCGGTGGAGCTATCGGTAACATGTGCAGCATGATCTGGGGACCGCCGGGTGTCGCTGACTTCTTCGCCATCCAGCTCACACCCGACTCCAGCATCGTCATGAACGTCGCCGACCTGGCGCTCTGGAGCGGTGCGTTGCTGCTGCTGCCGGTAGTCGCCCGACTGGTCATTGCGATCCGTGCCGAACGTCGGCCCAAGGTTGCGCCACTGGCGTCGCGGTAGCGCAGGGACGGCTCCTGCGGGCCGCGCATTATGCGAATGATACGAACACAACACCAAATTCTTGGCTGATCGATCTGCTGAGGCAGGAACGGCACGCGATGGGCGTGAATGAGGACAGCGCGCTGCGGATTTCCCAACTGGTGCGCCTACTAAAACAAAAATGGCATGCCCGACCCCGTGCTGGGCGGCGCATGCCATTCAGATCCGCATCCTACGCGAAATTCGCGGTTCGCGGTTCTCTGGTCTTTAGAAACCCATGTAGGCGCGAACCCGTGGCTCGATGCGCTCAGGCGTCCAGGGCGGTGACCAGATGAGGTTCATCGTCACTTCGCCGACACCGGGAATAGTCTTGAGCTGCTGCTCGGCTTCACCCATGATCTCGGGCCCTGACGGACAGCCGGGAGACGTGAGGCTCATGTCCACGCGAATGTTGGCTCCATCCACCGTCACCTCGTACACCAACCCAAGGTCGACGATGTTGAGATTGAGCTCGGGGTCTTTCACGCGCCGTAGCACCAGCTTCGCCTGATCGGCGGAAATGGCACCACCAGCGACGAACGCGGTGTCAGCGTCGTCCGTTGGCGTGTCGGTTGTCGGGGCGACGGTGTCGGCCGTCTGGGTGTCGTCGGTCATGATTTCCTCCATGACCGAAAGATAGTACCGGGGCAGCGGCGATCAGTGCTTCTTGTGTGACGCTTTCGACTTGATTGCGGCTTTCTTATGCGCCGTCGACGACTTTGCCTTGGCCGAGCTCGATTTTGCCGAGTGCGACGTCGACTTGCCGACACTCGCCTTGGAGATCGTGCCAGACTTCGAGTGACCGCTCTTGGTGCTCGACGACTTAGACGAAGCCTTCGACGATTTGGCTGATCCGGTCGACTTGCCTGAGCGGTGCTTGGCCGCGGCGGCGCGGCGCCGGGCGGCTGCACTCAGGCCACGGCTCGAGCGAAGCGGACGGTTCCAGTCTTCCGCACGATCGGCGCGGAATGCCGCGGGCATTGCCAGCACGCCCGACGGATCGTCCATCACGGCCAGCACGGCAGCGTCCGCGAGGTCATTGCGGACGTCGGCGATGACCTTGGACGGACGACGTGCTCGGGCCGCATGCACACGGTTGGTCAGCAAAATCACGAACATGTGCCGATCGGGATCAATCCAGAGCGACGTCCCGGTGAAGCCGGTGTGTCCGTAGGCGCGCTCCGAAAGGTATTGCCCGCAGCCCGCGCCGCCCGCGCACGTGTCCCAACCAAGCGCACGGTGACCCGCTGCGCGCTTGGTGAAGAGCGCGACGGTGGAATCGGCCACGACGCGGACACCCTTGTACGTGCCGCCATCAACCAGCATCTGTGCGAACACCGACAAATCCGACGCGGTGCTGAATAGTCCGGCGTGTCCGGCAACGCCGCCGAGCGCCCAAGCGTTTTCGTCATGGACTTCGCCGCGCAAAGGATAACCGCGCGGGGGCGCAATCTCGGTCGGTGCCGTGCGGTCGATGTCGGCGGCGCTCAAGCGGTAGCGCGTGTCCGTCATGCCCAGCTTACCGAAGACGGTGCGCGCCAAAAACGTGTCGATCGGCTCACCGGCGGCCGCTTCGGCGACGAAGCCAAGCAGGTCGGCGCCCAAGTCGGAGTATTCGTAGCACTGACCGGGCGTGCACTGCACCGGAGTCGCCAGCACAAGCGCCCGCGCTTCGGCTGGCGTGCTGGCTGAGCGCCACAGCTCTCGTCCCGCAGGCAGGCCGGCGCGGTGGGTGAGCAGATGCCGCACCGTGACGAGGTCGCGCATTCCGCCCGTGAACGACGGTAGATACCGCGAGACGGGCGCGTCGAGCTCGATTTTGCCCTGATCGTAGAGCACCATGATCGCTGTCGTGGTGCCGATGACCTTCGTGAGCGACGCGAGGTCGTAGATGCTTTCGTCGGCAGTGACGTGGCGCTTGCCGGACCAGTCGAGCGAGCCGAAGCCGCGGGACCAGACGTTGTAGCCTTTCCGTCCAACGACGACGGCGGCGCCGGGATAGCCACCGGCGTCGAGCCCACGCTGGACAACGCGATCGATTGTTGCCAGGCGCGCACCGGACATGCCGACGGCCGCCGGCTCGCTCGCGGGCAGGCCAGAGACGGTAGCGGCCAGCGGTGCGGCGCTGCGCCGGGGCGCCGTACGACTGCTAGCTCGTGGCGCGGCCTTGACGATGACCGACGGGACGGCAGCCGAGATTTCGGATGCCGACGGATTCACGAGCGCGAGGGCGAAAGCGGCGACGAGTAACAGAGTCGGTCGACCTGCGTAGTGAACGTGAAGGAAGCTGTCTATCACTAGCTAAGACCGGCGCGTGAGCGCGTCAAGCATCCGTCGAATCACAGAACCCTTCGTCGGGCTGGTGAGCATGAGTTATCCACGTGCAACACCCTGTATTCAGCACGATCCTCTCGGGTGAACGCAACCGGCGACGTATTTTCGCAGTCGGAGGTCTGTTTGTACCCGACAGTGCCTCTCGCAGTGTACCTCACGGTGCATCCGACAGCGACGGCCCCGCTGCAGGTCGATCCGTGCGAGCACGCCAATCTCGGCGGCCGAGGCAACCGTTGTCGGCGCGCCGGTGACCAATATTGCAGACCCCATGGAGACTGACGCCGCCATTGTTCGACGGGCGATCGAGGGCGACGAACGCGCCATGCGGCTGCTCTGGCACCAGCACGCACCGCATGTCGACGCCGTCGTCCGCCGACTCGCCGGAGATCCCGACCTCGCGGAGGATATCGCGCAGGACGTCTGGATCCAGATTTTTCGTGCGCTTCCGACGTGGCGCGGGGACGCGAAATTCAGCACGTGGGTCCATCGCGTGGCGATCAATCGCGCCCTCAATGCGTTGCGACGGGTGAAGCGGCTGGCGGCGATCGAGACGGTGATCGAGGAGGACTCGGCCTTCGTCGAACAGGATGGCGATCGGAGCATGCTGGCGGCGACCATCGAAGCGGCGGCGGCCAGACTCGCGCCGGGCGCTCGGACCGTATTTCTGCTGCACGATGTCGAGGGATACACGCACGAAGAGATCGCGACCGAGCTGGGGATCACGCCCGGCGGGTCCAAGTCCCAACTGTTCAAAGCGCGCGCGAAGCTTCGCCGGCTCCTCGCACCGCTCGTCGATATTTCCGAAGCCGGCCCGACGGATCGCAGCTATGCAGCACCTGGATTCTGAACGCCTCGCGGCGTTCGACGACACACTGCCAACGGCCGACGAACTGGCACATCTCGCCCAGTGCGCCGAATGTCGCGGCGAACGGTCGGCGTACATTGCGTTGGCGCAGCTCGCGGCGGAGGCGGGAAACACCGTCGCGCACGCCGACGATGCGCGCCTGTCAGACTGGGCGTCGTTGTCGCGCACGCTGCGGGCCGAAGGGTTGCTGACGTCGGCCGCCGATCATCGCGTCCCGGCGTCGCCATTGGTGGTGCGCGCGCTCGACGGCTCGGTCGAGCGGATCGCGCGGACGGTATCGGCGCCGATCCTGTCGGATGACGCGGTTGGTACATCCGGGACACGTCGCATCGGTGTGCCGATTTGGCTGCGCAGCGCCGCCGCCGTCCTGTTGGTCGTGAGCGGTCTGGTCGCCGGTCGGCTGTCGGTCGGAGCAAGTGCATGGCCCTTCGACGTCTCGCCGTTGCGCTCCGCGCGCGAGAGTGGCGTAGCGCAGCGCGACGATGCGTCAATCACAGGGACCGTCGCAGCGTCAGGCACGGCGTCAGGCAATACATCGGCAGACGGAGTGGCAGACGCAGGCGGGTTCGGTTCCATCTCGCAGGCCACGGACGTGCTGAACAGCGCGCAGCGGCAATACGAGCAAGCGTCGCTGTGGCTTGCGGCCAACGACACCACCGTCCGCGCGTCGGATGTGTATCGGGCGCGACTCGCTGCGCTCGATCAGATGATGGCCGCGTCTCGTGCGGCGCTCCGCGAAGCACCGCAGGATCCAGTGCTCAATCGATACTATCTCGCGGCATCGAATGCACGACAGGCGACGTTACAGCAGTTGAGCAGCGCGCTGCCCGTCGATAAATCGATCGAGGGCTATTGAACATGTCCGTGCGTGGACGAGCGGGTCATGGTGAGCGCCATCGCCGCACTGATAGTGTCGGTGCGGGCGTGCAACCTGGTGCGCGGGTTGGCGTGCGACGTGATGGCCGACCTGGTGTGACGACGCGGTGTGCACTCGTTGCGGTGACGCTGCTGGGCGCGTGTGTTCCGAGTGCCGTAGTATTTGCGCAGTCGCCGACACCGCGCGCGCGGGTCGGCAGCGCGACGCCGGCCAGTCGTTGTACCGAGTTGACCGCGTCACCCTCGACGTTGATGCAGGCGCCGGAGGGGCGGGCCTTGTTGCGCTTCAAGCGTGAACTGGATAACGCGGCGGAGTTGATGGCGCAGCGCACGGATTCTGCGCGCGGGGCGGAAACTCGACCGATCAACGATGCACAGCGCGGCATCGATTCGCTGATGCAGATCGTCGTGCGCTTTGCCAAAGACGGCGCGCTCGACGGTCCGTCGTTCATCGTGCGTCGGGGGGATAGCCTTCACGTGACCTCGGGTGGTCACAACTTCGACTCTCGGACGTTCTTTGACTCGGTGAACGCGGAACGCGGGCGGTTCGCGCCTCAAATGGAGGCAGAAATTCGCGCGTTCGCGCCGCAGTTGCAGCGGAGCATTCGCTCGATGCAGCCGCAGATCGCCGCGATCGTGCTGGACGCGCGAACGCGAATGCAAGGGAAAGTTATCACCACCACCGGCTGGCTCGGCATGCATCTCTCCGAGTCCAAGATCACGATGGTGTCGCCGCAGGGCGCGCTCACCAACTACTGCGACTATCCCGTGATCGAATCGGTGGATGCGGGGTCGCCCGCCGAAACGGCGGGGCTGATCTCTGGCGATACGGTGTTGGCGTACAACGGGCGCGATGTGCGCGCGCAAGCGGTGAACTATGCGGAGTTACTCGTACCCGGTCAGCAGCTGCGCATGCGTGTCAAGCGCGCCGGCAAATCCCGCGAGCTCGCGGTGCTGGTCGGCGCGCGTCCGCAGTTGGAGCGGACGATCACGCTCATGCCGGCGCCATGTCCCCCTGGGGCCTCATGCGACCGCGTGACGTCGTTCTCGTTCACCTCACCGCCCTCTACGTCGTTTCCGCCGTCGATGGCGCCAACGATTGCCCCGTCGGCGATGCTGCCGCCGCCGTTACCGGGCGACCCGATGTTGGCGAGCAGCGGAATTGCCGTGTTGGTGGGTGCGCAGCTTACCACCATCGATGAGGAATTTGCGCAGAGTCTGGGGGTCGAACCGGGCGTGCTCGTGCTGCGCGC
>JBBQDB010000096.1:0-15478 GCA_038319245.1 Gemmatimonadales bacterium | reverse complement strand
CTCCATGATCGCGTCCTGCACTACTCTGTTGCCGGCGGTCTTCGCCGTGATCTCGAGTCCGTCCAGGATGCTGACGCCGGAGCTCACCAGAGTGCCAAGTGTCCGCGTAAACCGCGAAACGGCAGACTTTCTCAGAACGTCTCCGAGAACCGGCACCATGAGCAGAAACCTGTCCACCTTGAGCCGCCCCGACGATGTCGAGGAAAAGCGCTTGTACAGGAACCATAACCCGATCCCAAAGGCAAGGACATAGTACCAGTACCCCTTGAGAAACCGCGATGCTCCCATCACGATACGCGTTGGCAACGGCAGAGCGAGCCCCGCCGAGCTGAACAGATTCTCGAACACGGGAATGACGAAGATGAGCAGTACCGTGATCGCCATACCGGCCACGGACATGATCAGAGTCGGATAGATCATCGCGCCCTTCACCTTTCGAATGAGCGCGTCACTCTTCTCCATGAACGTCGCGAGACGCATCAGGATCGTATCGAGGATTCCGCCCGCTTCTCCGGCGGCAACCATGTTCACGTAGAGCGGACTGAAAGCGGTGGGATGCTTGCCCAGCGCGTCGGCAACTGTGTTACCGGACTCCACGTCGAACACAACCTTTCGTGTGATGTCAGACAGCGACTTGTTCTGGCTCTGATCCGCCAGGATCGTGAGTGCCTGAACCAGCGGCAATCCCGCGCTGATCATCGTCGAGAACTGGCGCGTGAAGATGACGATGTCGCGCATACTGATGCCGCCACCAGACTTCTTCGCCCGCGCCTTCTCTTCATCGACTTTGACGACGGTGAGGCGCTGCCGACGCAGCTGCGCGACAACTTCATCGCGATTGGGCGCGTCGATGGTCGCGGACTTGAGGTCGCCGTTGCCGGCGCGAGCGGTATACGTAAACGTTGGCATGCGTCAGTCCTGGAAAGCGAAACAGCGCCGATGCTGGCGACAGCGCGATGGAGTGATTCGTAACGTCTGACCTGATGTCGACTTTCGGTCCGTCATCGGCGCATGCCGCCGGCGACGGCGCGATCGCCGGCACGCTGCTGCGGTGTCGCGCTTCCGATCGGATCGTGCTCGGGGCCCTTGCCGATCATGCGCAGGAATTCGTTCGGATCGCCTGAGGCACGCTGACATTCATCCGCGCTGACCTGACGCGTGACGTACAGCTGATACAGCGCATCGTTGAGCGTCTGCATGCCATGCTTCTTGCCCGACTGCATGGACGAATAAATCTGGTGCACCTTGTCGTCGCGAACGAGCGCGCGAATGGCCGGCGTAACGGCGAGAATTTCGCACGCCATCGCCCGTCCCTTGCCTGCCAGCTTGGGAAGCAACACCTGCGTGATGATCCCTTCGAGCACGAACGCCAACTGCGCGCGCACTTGGCTCTGCTGATGACTCGGGAACACATCGATAATGCGATTGATCGCTTCGGCCGCACTGTTGGTGTGCAACGTCGCGAAAACGAGGTGACCGGTTTCCGCAATCGTCAACGCCGCCTGAATCGTTTCCAGATCGCGCATTTCGCCGATCAAAATCACGTCCGGGTCTTCACGCAGCGCGTACTTCAGCGCGGCGGCAAAGCTCTTCGTGTCCGCGCCGACTTCGCGCTGATTGATGATGCAGTTGCGATGCCGATGAATGAATTCGATCGGATCTTCGACAGTGATGATATGGCCACGCCGCTCGGTGTTGATCTTGTCGATCATTGCCGCCAGTGTCGTACTCTTGCCCGAACCCGTTGGACCAGTCACCAATACGAGACCACGCGGCTTTTCGGCGAACGTCGCAATGACCGGCGCCAGATTCAGGTCAGCGAACGTCTTGATGTGGAACGGGATCTGTCGGATCACCATACTCACACATCCGCGCTGCTTGAACACGTTGCCACGAAAGCGCGAGAGGTTCGCAATGCCGAACGAAAAGTCCAGCTCGTCCTCCATTTCAAAACGCTTCTTCTGATTTTCCGTCAGCACCGAATACGCGAGCTGCAGCGTATCCCTGGGCGTCAGCACATGCTCGACACTCGTATTCACGATATCGCCGTCCACACGCAGCTTCGGACGGTCACCCGCCGTGATGTGGAGATCGGACGCGTCCTTCCCGATCATCTCATCGAGGAGCGAGCGCAGCGAAACGGGTGATTGACTGGGAGCGGTCATGATGGCGTGAGGGAGTGGGCGGCGGCGCCCGATGTCATTCTGGTGCAAGACGAGCGGGGGACGACGACGAAACCCACCGTCACGCCACGCTACACGGACGTTTCACGGATGACCTGTTCGAGCGTCGTCAGCCCCTTGAGGACCTTGAGCCAGCCATCCATGCGCAATGAGAGCATCCCTTCGCTGATGGCGGTGTCCTTCAGGACCTGCACGTCGACGTTTTGCATGACACACTTCTTGATCACCTGCGTCATGAACATCACTTCGTACAAACCCTGACGACCCTTGAGACCGGTGCCGGCGCACGTGTCGCAGCCATGTCCCTTGAAGAAGGGCAATTCGCCGATCGTCGTGTCGAGTGACAGGTTGGTCAGAAAGGGCGCCGCTTCCGCCGTCGCACGCGACTTGGCATCGTTCAGCGCTTCATCGGTGAATCGCAGCTCGCGCAACGTCGTCGAGGCCTTGACCTTCGCGCCCGCGAGCTCCGCAGCGTCTGGCGTGTACTTGACCTTGCACTTGGAGCAGATCCGTCGCACGAGCCGCTGCGCCAGAATCAAGTTGAGCGCGGACGCCACGTTGAATGGCTCGAGCCCCATGTCCAACAATCGCGTGATGGTTTCGGGTGCGGAATTCGTGTGCAGCGTGCTCATGACCATGTGGCCCGTGAGCGCAGCCTTGATGGCGATACCGCCCGTCTCGAGGTCTCGAATTTCGCCGACCATGATGACGTTTGGGTCCTGTCGCAAGAACGCTTTGAGCGCCGCTGCGAAGGTCATGCCGATCTCGGTACGCACCTGCACCTGATTGATCCCGTAGAGGTTGTATTCCACGGGATCTTCGGCCGTCATGATGTTCGTGTCGCCGGTGTTGATCTTCGACAACGCGGAATACAGCGTCGTCGTCTTACCGGAACCAGTCGGACCCGTCACGAGCACCATGCCGTACGGGTTCGAAATCGCTTCCATCAGCTCGCGTTCGGCGCGCGGCTCGATGCCGAACTTCTCGAGATCGAGCGTGAGGTTGCCCTTGTCGAGAATTCGAAGCACGACTTTTTCGCCGAAGAGCGTGGGCAGCACACTCACACGAAAGTCGATGACCTTCTTGCCGACTTTGAGCTTGATACGACCGTCCTGCGGCACGCGACGTTCGGCGATGTTCAACGACGCCATGATCTTGAAGCGTGAGATCAGGGCGGCGCGCATTTTGAGGGGTGGCTTCATCACTTCCTGCAACGCGCCATCCACGCGATACCGCACGCGCAGATCATGCTCGAAGCACTCGAAGTGAATGTCCGACGCGCCCTTGTGCACCGCGTCCACGAGAATCGCATTGATCAGTTTGACGACGGGCGCTTCGTCAACCTGCGCCGCCAGCACGTTTGCATCGACGGCCGCGTCGTCCTGCGCCTCGATCACTTCAACGTCGTCTTCTTCCGCCGCTGCGATGTCCTGCAGCAGCGACTGCATGTGGATCTCGTTCGCCTCGTAATGCTTCTCGATCGCCGCGCGCATCGAGTACTCGCCGGCGAGCACCGGCACGATATCGTAACGCGTGATGAACTTGAGATCATCCACGACGCCCATCAGCGTCGGGTCGGCGATGGCCACCGTGAGTTGCCGGCCTTCGCGTTTGAGCGGGAGCACGGTGTGCTTCGTGGCCAGCTCCGCCGGAATCAGCTTGAGCAATCGCGTGTCGACTTCAAAGCGCGACAGGTCCACGGCCGGCATCCGATACTGGCGCGCGAGCATGCGCACCACTTCGGTCTCGGGCACCAATCCCATCTTGACGAGCGTGAGCCCCAATCGCTGTCCTGGCGATTGCGCCTGCTCCTGCAGTGCTTTCGTGAGGTTGTCTGGTGTCAACAACCCCTCGCGCACGAGGAGATCACCGAGTCGTTCGACGACGCGTGACGGAATGGATGTCGCGGGTGCGGCCATGTGATACGGAAAGCGGCGAAGAGCGTCGAATGCGGGAAAGCCGAGCCTACGACGCCGACTTGGCGCCTCATTTACTAGATGGACGGTACCCGTTGGAAAACGTCACGAGCGGAGCGACGAGTGAAGCAGTGGCCGCACCGATGCCGGGTACGTGACGCAGGGCGTTGATCGAATCGAACGGACCGTGCGCCTCGCGCCATGCGACAATGCGTTGCGCGAGTACCGGTCCGACCTTGGGCAGCCGTTCGAGCTCCGTCGCCGTGGCGTCGTTCACATTGAGCGGCGCGTCCTGCGTCGGAGACAACTTCCCCGTTCGGGGTTTCGACCGCGACCGCGCATCACTTGAGGAATTGGACGAGGCATTCGACGAGGACCGAGGCGAGGAATACGACTGGGCATTGGACGAGGATCTGGACGGAGTCGCCGATGCGGTTCCGACCTCGCCGTCTGCGTTGATCTTGGGCCGGCGACCGCGCGACGAGCGACGTCGACCTCGTGCGCCACCACTTGCGCGCGCCGAATCCACCGCCGCCATTTGCGCGGACAGCGCCACATCGTCCGCGCTCCCGGAGTCGGTGCGTGCTGCTTCGCCCACGGCACGACGCACCTCACGATCGAATCGTCTACCCTCGACCATGCGTACACCGCCCCCAACGACGGCGATCGCCGCCAAAAAGATCAGGGCTTTGCGCTCCGCAGCAGTTGGCATGGACTAAGGCTAGCCGGTCGGGCGAGCGACACCGTCATCAATTCATTGCGCGCCACATCATAGCGCCTTACGTCACAGCAACAGTCGGCACGGCTCAGTGCCTCGCGCACCGGCACCGACTCTCCTCGCTAGCGCAATTCGCCTGCATAGAAGCGTAGTTGCAACGTGGCGCTGAGCGTTGTGTTCGATACACGCCGGTTGTAAGTCTTGTCGAAGGTCAATGACTGCGATGCGGTCAGACTGAAGGTGACCAGTTCCGACACATCGGTAACGGCATTGAGGTTGAACCGCTGCAAGCCGTTGTTTGTCAGCACCGATGTACTACCGATCGACGTCGTGGTCGTCGTCCCATCGTTGGTTGTGCCGAACGAGCCGCCGACTACGGATTGCGTCTCCTCAGATTGATACGAGAGCTGCGTGCGTAACTTTCCGCGCGTGTTCCAGCTCTTGGGGAGCGTGAATTGGCGCGCCACATCGAAAGACATCCGCTTCGTATCACCGGTCGTCAGCGACCCCGGACGCGTATCCTCGCGATGCGTCCGATCGAACGCGCCATTCGTTGTGATGCCGCCCAGAAACGCCCACGTAATCGATCCCGAAATGGGGCGGCTGTGCGCGAGCGTCTGACTGCGGTCCGCGATGCCGCCAATGTCGTTCGGAATGGTCGTCGCCTGCTCCGTCACCAGATAGCGTCCGTTTACGGAGATGAGCGTGAGCACTTTCGGGAACCACTTCGGGCGCCATACCCAGCGCAACGAATAGTCCGGTCTCACGCGTTGCGTACTGGTGATCAGCGCCTGGAATCCGTCCACCGACCGACGCGTCCAGGTCTCCGACGTACCGTTCTCGAATCGTGAGCCAAAGTTGAGCCCGAGCGGCAGGTTCAACGAGCCGATCGCCGTGAACTGTCGTACGCGTCCAGCCGATGTCGCGAGGCGCGAGTTGAGGCCGCGAAAATCCGTCAGCGAACCCAGACCGAACTGATAGCCAGGACCGGGCATGAAGACGGTGTTGTCGTAGTTCGAGTTGAGACTCTGCGTCCAGTTAAGCGTGATGGGCGCAAACAATTGACCAAGTCGTGCACCAAGCGACGGCGTTGCCGACGGTGTCACGAACAACCTGGCAAAGTCGAAGGTGGCCGCCGACCGAAACGTTTGCGACGCGCCGAGTCGTTTGGGTAGTCGAAACGCACCCGTAGAATCGCCATCGCGCAGCAAGGCCCGCGCGTTCGGATCCTTCGTCAAGTCAAAACGCGACGTAAAATCGATGGACGGACGAAGCCAGAGCGCGAGTTGCGGCGCAAACGCAATCGTCGACGTCACTGAGCGCTCGCGTTCGAGACCCAGGTTGGTGCCGAGGACTCGCAGGCGTTCGGCGGCGGCCGCTTGGCGACGATCGGAACTGTCGGGCGAGGTGGTCGCGTCGCGATAGTCACGCAAGTCGAGCAATTGTCGAGCTTCAACACTCGCCGACAAGCCAGTCGTCGGCTGAAAGTCGACGCGCGCGTTGTTGCTCCAGAAGTGCGAGAGGCCGAACGTGACTTGCCCGGTGTCCGTCGGCGACGCGGCGGCCTTCGTGAACGAGGTCAACGAGTTGGTGTTGCGCGCCATCGTACTCGATAAGCGGAATTGTGTCGGCGCCCAGCGGAATTTTTGCGACCGAAATTGCTTAACCGATTCCGATTCCCGAAGCGAGCGCGGCAAAATACCGACAATCCGGTTGATGAACCACGGCAGCGATTGATCGCGTTCTTCGCTCGACAGCGCGAAGTTCGCGCCAATGACGTAGTTGCTGTTGGTCGCCGTCTGAAAGGCACTTTGCGACGACGCACTCGACCACGCGCCGTTCAGTGACAGTCCATTGAGCACCGGCGCGTACCACCCATTCGTCAGCGGCACGGCGCGTCGGAGCCCAAACGAATAGCCGACGCGCTTGTCGCCGGGATTGCGCAGACCACTGATGCCACTCGCACGTACATCGGTACGATTGATAAAGAGTTGGTCGACGCCTGTGCCCGCGTAGTCGATACTGAACGGCATGATGATGCCGAGCCTCGCGGGTAGCATCCGTTCGAGGTGTACTGTGGTGCCGACGCTGACGCCACTCGTCGTCAGAAACGACGGCGTCTCGCCAAGCTGCCGGAAGTTTGGATCGCGTCGGCTCACATTCACGCGCATATCAGCCAGATCACCGGCATTCATCGAGAGCCCGAGTTCGCCCGCAAAGCCGATATCGTCGACAACGTCGGTTAACCGAATGTCATCGATCCACAGTTCGAGCGAGTCGTTGGGAAGAATTGCGTTGCCACCGCGCGGCACACTATCAACACGAACGAATCCGACCGCCAACTCCTGGACACCCGCCAAGTTCGGCGGCGAGACGCTCGGGTCGGCACTGTAGACGATGTACCCATCCTGACAGACGGCATAGCGTCGCACGGTTACGCCACGCGGCAATCCGGAGCGCTTGATCATCGCGAGATCGGCACCGGTGCACGCGAGTGAGTCCTTCGACGCGGTGAGAAAGTTATTTTCGAGCTGCGATCGCAAGAACTGGAACTTGGTCAGATCGACGCGCACTTCCGGATTCCACGCCGCCTGCGTCGGTCCCGCGTCGACGGTGGTGCGATACATGTAGAAATTGTTTTCATCGCGACCGAGCTTAACGAAGCCATTCAATTCGCCGCTCGTGCCCCACCCGTTGCCGCGTCCACGCATCCACATGCGGAGCGACTTGTAGCCCATGAACGACTTCGTTCCCTCTGGAAACCTGAAGAACGCTTCCGCGCGATCGAATGGCCGCATGGTGCCGCCCGCCACGCCCGCCTGCAGTCGGAGCGCATGCTCGTTGACCTGGACGATCGTGTTCTCGTAGCCGGTCTGTCGCGTGTCTGGCGCCTCGATCACACCGGGTGGCGCGCTGTAGGGCAACACCGCCGTCGAGTCGAGTGTGCCGATCGTAGAGGCGATCACATAGCCATTTACGACACCGATAGAATCGCCGGCCACACCGGAGATGGGGCGGTCGGTGCGCTTGAGCCAAGGCGCACCCACCAAACGAAAGCGCGCCAATGCAACGCGCGTGAACTCGTCGTCGCCCGCATTCACCGACGACACCATGGTCATGCGCAGCGCCCTCGTGCGACGATCGTTCGGCGCGTTCTGTTCTTCGAGCGGCGCCCGCCAGTTGAGTCGGATCTGCACCCAGCACACGGAGTCGGCAGAAAACGCACCGCCAGATGACGTGGTATCGGCATCGCAGCGTCCAACGCGCGTCCAGTTCTTGCGATCGCTCAAGTCAACGGCGAAACGTTTGAACGATTCCTGGTCGGTTTGCGAATCGAGCAAATTCAATCGCCCGTCGAGATCGATATCCTCTTCGTCGAGGCGATTGTTGCGCACCCCGCAATTCGCACGACTATCACCCAACACCTGCGTGATTTGCACCGACGACGAACACAGCGTCACCTTGTTCTGTGTCGTGATGCTTGGTGTTCCCTTGGTCCTATCGACGACGACGATCGTATCCGCAATGTCGCCCGGTAGCCCCTTGTCGTTCTCCGCCGCGTTAAAGGCGCGCGAGAACGGATCGCGCTCGGAATCAAAGCGATCGAAGCCGACGAGCCGCTTGCCACGATACGTACTGTCCTGCGGTAAGCCGACCTTCGCCGATGGGTTAACCGTCAATGTCTCTGGCGCAAATGCGACACTATTCTCGCTGATCTCCCCGAAGTCGAACATCAACGTCGGGTTCTTGCGCGTACGCGTCGGCCCGGTCTGCACCTGCACGTAGAACTCGATGTTCTCGATGCGCGACAGATCTTCACCGCTCGGGTTGAACACGTAGCGGAGCGAACGCCATCGACGTCCGGTCGGCGTGTTCCCGACCATCGAGTTGTCACCCACGGTCCATGCGAATCGCCGCTTGCCGGTGGTCGGCTCGAAATCGAAAATACCGCCGGTCTTCAGCGGATATAATTGCAACCACAGCAGCGTCTCCCTCGGCTGCACACCACCGCCCGACAATCGCACCGACGGATCAATCTGCTGGATGCTGTACTGCACGAACGTGCCCGCCGTATCCACACCGTTGTTCTGATATGCCAACGTCGTCGCGCGATTGAGCGACAGCGTATTCGCGCCGATCAACGCGCCCGACTTGGTGCCGAGCGATGGCCGCGAGCTGAAGTACCAGGATCCATCGCCGAGCGAGATGTCACGACCCGAGTTGCCTTCGAACGACTCGATGTATGCCTGCCCCGCCGAATTCGGCTGCGGCTTGCTCATCGCAAACTCGCCCTGCATCGAAATGCGTGAGCGGGTCGCGCCCTGATCGAATGGCAACTTGCTGAGTGCACGCGTCAACACCGTCGCGTCCCACGACATGTCCGCGGTGACGCCTGCGACCAGTGAGCCGATTGGCTCGAATCCCAAGGTCGGTCGGGTCTGACTCGACTTTTGCGTTTGTGAAATCGCGGTGAACGAGATCTGCCCGTTGCTCAGCGGGAACTGCGTCGACAACCCAAAGATGGACGTCGGTGCTGCCGCAAACAGCGGGTTTTCCTCATAGCGCACGCTGACCTGCCTCGGCCGCGGAAAGAGCGTATCCGGACGTGTGAACGTGATGTTTCCCAAGTCGTAGTCGATGGTGTAATCGACATCGCGCACCAGCAATCGCCCTTCAAGTGCGACCGTCTCCGACTTTGGGCGGAGCTGTGTCGACCGCAACTGAATCGCACCGGCGTTTGCGCCACCGTCGGATTGATAGCGCGCGATCATGCGATAGATCGCCTGCGGCCGCTGCGCCGAATACAAATACTCGTTGGGGTAGCGATAGAGCGTGTCGTTGGCCGGATTCGCCAGCGGCTGCGCGAGACCGGCGCGCGCAAACGGTTGCGCCGACGGGTAAAAGATGAAGTAGTCCTTGAACAACTTCTGCTGGCCGCCGCTCGCTGCCGAAAAGTTCGGATCGTTGGGACGTGGCCAGACGCGATTCTCGACGTCGAAGGTGGCTGAGTTTGTGGCCTGCGCGAGACCGAAAAGCTGCAGATACGTTTCGCCGCGTGAGGGATCGAACGGCTTCTCCTGATCGCCCGACGTTCCCGTCACGAGCTTTACCGTGACCGACTGGCGTTGCACATCTTCGCCGCCCAGCCGATACACCGACTTGATCTCGCGCAAGAAATACTCGAGCGTTGTTGGTTGCAGCTCGGGCTCCCAAAGCAGATTCGCGAACTGCGGCGCATCGGTGAACTCCACATCGGGCGTGCCACCGGTGTTGATGTTCCGTCCCGCCGTGCCCCCGGCGTTGATCTCGTAGGCGATGGCTAATCGCTCGTTGTTGCCATTGAGCGGTCGCACGAGCGCGATCCAGAGCTGCGATGGATCGACGTAGTAGTCGACGTTTTCCCGCAGCACCTCGTACACTTGGCGTGATGCGTTGCGCGCGCCGCGCACCGAGAACTGCGGCCCGCGCGGATTTTGATTTGCCGCGCCGACCGTCTGGCGATAGAGAAAGATGCGCGTTGGGCGCACAGAGTCGGGGAGCGCGGCCGCCAGCTGCTGCATCTGCTGGCGATTGAGCAGATCGATGTTGGGGAACGGCGCGAAGCGACGCGGGTCGACGGTAAAAAAGAAGCGACGCGTTTCGACTTGGATGTCATCGATTGGTCGCTCCACCTGTTGCTGCGTGCGCTCGCCGACCGTGAACACATTGTCCTTCGAGATGTTGCCCTTTTGCTGCGCGATGATCGTCGTGAAGCGCATCGGACCGAGCTGGCCACGCGCCTGAACACCGTAGTTGCCCGACGGGATACCTGTGGTCAGGAAGCGCGATGGCGGCGGCTGAAAGGTGACGTTACCCACTTCCAGCCGCTGCAACACTTCATCCGTCTTGCCTTGATAAAAGACGGAGATGTTGTTCGACGCATCGAACTCACGCTGCGAGTCGAAGTCAACATTCACGTTGACGCGATCGGCGACGACGCCACCGGTACGCACGTTGAATTGGAAGTTGAAATCGGGCGGCGCAAAGCTGCCGAAGCAGTTGCTGCCGATCACCGTGGCCTGCGAGGCAGTACACCGCTCGTTTTTGCTGCGCTGCAGCTTGGTCTCGAGGCGTGAGTCGAGGCGAATACCCAACCCGCCGAAATCGCCGAGGATATCTGTGGCTGGCTTTTTCCCGTCGGCGCGCGGGGCGGGCGCGAGCGGTACCAGCGTGCCCGGTCGCAGCCCCGAATCGGCTGGCGCCACTACCTCCGCGACACCCAGCAAACGCGGGTCGAGTAGTTGGACGCCTGTGATCGCGGCATCGGGCTTGAGGGCGCTCTGCACGACCACGGCCCATCGCCGCGCCAGCAACCGATCGCGTGTCAATTCGGCCGAGCGTACCGCGGCATCGGCGACCCGTGACGGATTGCTCCGCACGCGCGTTCCAGTACCGAACGGACCGAACATCGGGAGCGGGCGCAGCGCGAACGTGTCCACAAACAGCCGCGAGGCGCGTTGGAGCTGTAGCGTGGGTTGCGGGTACGACTCCTGGGCCGCCAGCAACGACGGCCGGGCAAGCAAAAAGGCCAGCAGGAGAGCGGCCAGCGCCAAATTGACGAAGGGGATGCGGCGGCGCAGGGCCACGCGCACCAGGTCGCGTTCAGGGCCGTGCGACCGCGGGCGCTGCGGTCGGCGCACCGAACTCCGGTCGTGGGGTATCAGCCGCGCAGGCGACTGGAAAGGTACGGACGTCACCACACCCTTTTATAATGCAGCGAGTCTTTCAGGAATTTATGTCGTGAAGCTTATCACTCGCTACGTGGTGCGAGAGCACGTCGGCCCCCTCGTTTTTGCTCTGACGGCGCTGACGTCGCTGCTCATGCTCCAATATGTGGCGCGCCAACTGGCCAATCTCGCGGGCAAGGGTCTTCCCTGGTCGGTAATTTGGCAGTTCTTCTATTTGTCACTGCCATTCACCATCGCGATGACGATGCCGATGGCGGTGCTGGTCGCGACGCTGTACGCCTTCGGCCGCATGGCCGCCGAACATGAGATCACCGCGCTCAAGGCCAGTGGCGTGCGCGTACGCGCGCTGGTCTTTCCGGTCTTCGTCTGTGCGTTTCTGCTCTCGCTGGGCATGGTCGCGTTCAACGACCAGGTCATGCCGCGCGCCAATCATCGGTTGCGCATTTTGCAGCAGGACATTGCCCGCACGAAGCCGACGCTTGCCCTGCGCGACCAGGTGTTGAACGCGGTCACCGACCAGTTCTACATGCGCGTCGGCCGCAGCGATGCGGCCACGAACAAGATCTGGGACGTGACGATCTACGATCTCTCGCGCGGCCCGGAGCGAAAGACGATCTATGCCGATAGCGGCGTGATTTCGCTCGCGTCCAACGGCCAGGATCTCCAGATCAACCTGTTCGACGGGTTCGCGCAGGAGTTCGTGCGCGGCGACACGCGTCGTTTTCAGCGGTCGTTCTTCCACTCGCAGATGGTCCGGCAGCGTGGCGTCTCGCGCGGCTTCGAGTCATCGAAGTCGGACACCTTCAAGGGTGACCGCGAAATGACCATCTGTGAGCTGCAGCGCACATACATCGGCAATGCCGCCGAGTTCGAGCGCATCCGGCAGGACTACATCGGCTACGTCTCTCGCACCGTCGCCCCCGGCACCAAGAGCATCACGGTCCCGCGTCCTCGGCCCAAGCAGGATGCGCTGGCCAGCTTTTACTGCGGCGGCTGGGCAAACCTGCTCAAGACCAAAACCGCCAGGGCGCAAGAACCGCCCAAGCCGGTTCAGCAGCCGCCAGTGCAGCAACCACCGGTCCAGCAGCCGCCAGTGCAGCAGCCACCGGTGCAGCAGCCGGTGCAGCAGCCGGTGCAGCAACCACCGGTACAGCAGCCAGTACAGGCGGTTCCCCAGCCTGCTTCGCAGCCGCAGCCGCAACCGCCAGTCATCGCGGGGCAGCCGCAAAATCAACCGGCGATGCAGCCGCAGCCGCAGCCGGTGCCACCTCCTGGTGCCCAAGGAACGCCCGGCACACCGTTGCCGCCGGGCGGAGTGCCGACGGTTACCGGCAATCCAGGCCTCGTCACGATCGACTCGATCGCCATGTTCAAAGGCGCCGCGCAGTCCGCCACCACGCAGCTCACCGAGTCGCGCGAATCCCTCGACAGTCTCAGCGTCGAAATTCAGAAGAAATTCGCGCTGTCGTTCGCCTGTTTGGTGTTCGTACTGTTTGGCCCGCCAATTGCACTCCGTTTCCCGCGCGGTGGAGTGGGCGTGACCATCGGCGTATCCATTATCGTCTTCGGGCTCTACTACATCTGCCTGATGGGCGGCGAAGCACTCGCCGACAAGGGCAAACTGCCGGCGATCGTGGCGATGTGGATTGCCAATGCGATCTTTGGTGTCGTGGGCATTCTGCTGCTGTGGCGCGTGGAGTCCACGACTGACACGTCGCGCGGTGGCGGCATTCGCGACTGGTGGGCAGACCGCAAAGCGCGCGCGTCCTTACGTGCGCTCGAAAAGTCCGAACGCGCCGCCAAATCCGCGCAACGGGCGCGTGCATGAGTGCATTCCGCAAAAGTGCTTTCGTATGAGTGACACGCACAATAAATACAGCGTCGCGCCAGGCATTCGTGGTCGTCGTCGGCTGATTACGCCGCTCGACAAGTACGTGGCGGCCGAATTTGCGCGGATCTTCACGGTCACGATGCTCGGCTTTCCGGTGCTGGTCTTCGTCATCGATCTGGTGGATAACCTGCGCAAGTACACCGAGCGCAAGTTGACCATCAACGCGGTGGGGATGAGCTACCTGTATTGGATTCCCGATACGCTCTTCATGGTGCTGCCCGTCGCGGTGCTCTTCGCGACGGTTTTTTCCATCGGCACCTTCACGCGCTACTCCGAGATCACCGCCGCGAAGGCGTCGGGAATCAGCTTCTATCGATTCATTGCGCCGATCCTGCTGATGGCCACGCTGGCGACCGGTATCGATCTCGTCTTCAGCGAGATTGCGCCGCCGGCCAATGCCAAACGGTTGGCCCTGCTCGCCGGCAACTCCGCGACGCGTGACTACGCCCGCTACAACTTCGCGTTTCAGAGCGAGAAAGGGCGTGTCTATCGTATTTACACGCTCGACATCCAGAAGAAGTCCATTGACAATATCGAGCTGGAAAAGCGACGCTCCCCCAAACAGGCAGGCCAGCTGATCGCCGCCAAAACGGCGTCCTGGTCCGGCACCAAGGGCTGGATGCTGCGCAGTGGCACCATGCATCTCATTCCCAACGACTCGATCGACCTCGCCTTCTCGTTCGATTCCGCGGCCGATCTGGATATGCACGAATCGCCACTCGACCTGCGAGCCACCGAGCGCGAGCCCAGCGAGATGAACTTTGCCGACTTGTCGCGCTATATCACGATCCTCGAACGATCCGGCGCTGAAGTGAACACGCTCAAGGTCGAGCGCATGCTCAAGATCGCGGTGCCCGTCACCTGCATCATTATCGCGCTGTTCGGCGCACCGCTCGCCACCAGTTCGCAGCGCGGTGGCGCGGCGTTTGGTATCGCCATCAGTCTTGCTATCACGGTGCTCTTTCTGGTGCTTATTCAGCTGACCAAGGCGATCGGCAGTAAAGGGCTCATGCCCCCGGACGCCGCCGCCTGGATGCCCAATATTCTCTGCGGGCTCGTCGCCCTCGTCCTGTTGGCGCGTGTCAGAACCTGACCGGAACGCCCGGATCGGGAGACTGATATGGCGATAACCTTTCGGCCGGACGTCCTGCTTCGGCTCGCGATGCACAGAACGACCGCGATCATGGTGGCGATCGGTCGTCGCGCGTACTTCGCACGCGACATCTTTCGCGGTCTGCGCGAGCCCTCGACCTGGATCCCGGAAACGATTCGGCAGATGCGCGTCATCGGCGTCGAGTCGCTGCCGTTGTCGGTAATCGTTGCCGCGTTTCTCGGCGGCGTGACCGCATTTCAGACGCGGTACCAGCTGTTCCCTGGCGTGCAGGTGTCGGTGGTTGGACTTATCGCGCGACAGAGCATCGTGCTCGAACTCGGGCCGCTGCTCATTGCCCTCGTCCTGACAGGGCGCATCGGCGCGCGGATGACCGCCGAAATCGGTACGATGCGCGTCACCGAGCAGATCGATGCGCTCGAAACGCTGTCGTTCGATCCGGTCGCCTATCTCGCGCTGCCACGCGTCATCGCCACGCTGGTCATGTTGCCCGCATTGACGATGCTCGCCAACGCCACGGCGATTCTCAGCGCATGGGCAACGCTGGTGCTCGCGACCGATGTACGTACCGATGATTTTCTGAGCGGCCTGCGTCTCGCGTTCACACAGTTTCAGGTCATCTACTCGCTCATCAAAGCCGTCAGCTTCGGCGGAGCAATCGCCTTCGTCTGTTCGTACGAGGGCTATCGCACCGAATCCGGGGCGGAAGGTGTGGGACGCTCGACGGCACTCGCCGTGGTCATCGCCTCTGTTTCGATTCTTGTGCTCGACGCCATCGTGGCCGCGATCTTTGCGCCGTTCATTCAGGCCTAAGGCGCCTCCATGCCTCGCTTCCAATTCCTAGTGCCATGAAGAGAAAACGTGATGAAGTGATGGTCGGTCTTGTCCTGTTGGCGGCCGTCGTGGTCGGCATCGGCGGGACGATCTGGCT
>JBBQDB010000095.1:0-15549 GCA_038319245.1 Gemmatimonadales bacterium | reverse complement strand
GCGAGCGTCACCGTCACCGCGAAAGCCGTTGCCTCGATCATCGTCGCGCCAGCCACGGTGACCATGCGGGTGGGCGCCACCGCGACGCTCCAACCGCGGACGCTCGATGCGGATGGCAGCGTCCTTACCGGACGCACCATCACGTGGAGCAGCAGCAACCCCGCCGTCGCGACCGTCAGCGCGACAGGATCCGTCGTCGGTGTTGCCGCCGGCGCGGCGACGGTCACCGCAACGAGCGAGGGGCGGAGCGGTCAGGCTGCCGTCACGGTCACGCTGCCACCGGTGCAGACAGTCGCGGTCACGCCGGCCGCTGACACCGTCGGCATCGGCACCGAAAAACAACACACGGCCGTGCTGCGCGACGCCGCAGGGACGATCCTGACGGGACGCGCGATCAGTTGGAATTCGGCAAACGTCACCATCGCCACTGTCTCGTCGACCGGAGTCGTGACCGGGCAGGCGCCGGGGACGACGACGATTTCGGCAACCAGCGAAGGGCGCATTGGAACCGCGAGCGTGCTCGTACTCGCGCGACTGGCCGGCGCCGTTACCCTCACGCCAGCCACCAGCACTATCATCGTCGGCACCACGCAGACGCTCGCGGTACAGATCACGGACACGCTGGGCAACCTGCTCACCGGTCGCCCGGTGACGTACACGAGCAGCTCACCGACGATCGCGACGGTGAGCGGTGGCGGCGTGGTGACCGCGCTGAGTGCGGGCACCACGCGCATTACGGCCACAAGCGAAGGCAAGAGCGGCACGGCGACCGTCAACGTCCTCGACGAACCGGTTGCCACGCTCACACTGACGCCAACGACCACCGCATTGCTCACCGGCGCGACACAAGCGCTGACCGTGGTCGCACGTTCGGCGAGCGGCTCGGTGCTGCTGGGTCGCGCCGTTGCATTCACCAGCGGCGCACCAAGTATCGCGTCGGTGTCGAGCAGTGGACTGGTGACGGCGATCGCGCCGGGCACCGCACTCATCCTCGCCGTCGTCGATGGTGTGGCCGCCACCGCGACCGTCACGGTGCGCGTACCCACAATCACCACCATCACCGTCGCGCCGCCCGATCCGACGATCTCGGCGTTCGAGCAGCTGCAACTCGTCGCCACCCCGCGCGACGCGACCGGCACCGCGCTCCCCGGACGTACGATCACCTGGACCTCCGCTGATGAAAGCATCGCCTTTGTGTCGAGTTCGGGGCTCGTGGTCGGGTTCAAGACGGGCGCCGTCCGCATCACCGCCACATCGGAGGGAGTCAGTGCCTCGACGCTCGTCACTGTTCGCTGATTCGTCTCCTCAACCGGTCGAGTCCGTGTCGGCATGGTTGTTCTCGCTGCAGCGCACCGTTAGCGTGACCATTCGCGAAAACGGTAGTATGACCGTGCGCGTCGTCGGGCTGATGCTGGTACTATTGATCGCGCTCACGGTTGACGCTGACCGTGCGCACGCGCAGCTACTTGTGCCCAAGCGCACGCTGACCGTGGGGCCCGCACCCGGATGCGCCTCGTCGCCTGCCGGGTCGGGCATGGTCGCGCGTCACGACAACGTCGAAGCGCGACGACTCGCTGCGGCAGGACAGGAAGCGGCACTCATCGGCGATCAAACGGCTGCGCGCACGGCATTCATTCGCGCCGCAGAGCTCAATCCGGGCGATGAACGTGTCGCCTACGATCTCGCGCGCGCGCACGAGGAGCTGGCCGATACGAGCAAAGCCATCGGCGAGTATTGTCGCTATCTCACGCTGTCGCCGGGCGGGCGCGAAGCGGCGGATGTGCGCGATCGCCTGTCGCGTATCGTGCCACGCGCGCAAACCAAACGTGCCGATGACGTACAGGTGGCATTTCGACTCGGCCTCGCCCTGTTCGATGATGGTCGCTTCGACGCGTCGGCGCGTGCCTTCACCGACGTGCTGCGCAATGCACCGACCGCGGCCGAAGCCAGCTATAATCGCGGACTCGCACGAGCAGCTGCCGGACAGCGTGCCGATGCGCTAACCGATCTTGAACAGTTTCGCGCAGCGGCACCAACCGTCGACGACCGTGTCGAAGTGGCGCGGGCAATCGAGCGCTTGCGTCGCCCGGTGTATAGCGCCGGCGTAGCGTTCGGCCGAGGGCTGCTGCCGGGCTTTGGGCAGTTCTATACCAGTCGTCCGGTACGCGGCGTGATTGTCTTGCTCTTGGCCACCGGTTCAGCGGGCGCCGCATTCGTGCAGAAGACCAACACGACGCAGATCGCCTACACCGATCCGAACGGTGTCTCTGCGCCGTATGCGCAGACGACGACAGAACGTCCCTATTTCGCGGCGGCGATCGGAGCGGCGGTTGGTATTACGCTGATCGCCGCCATCGAAGCGGCGGTGTTCGCGAATGGGACGCAGAGTGGCGCATCAATTGTCGCGCCGCGCGGGTCCACGGCATCGCCAGCCACTGGCTTTGCCATTGCACCGACGATGGATCGCTCTGGTCGCGCCGGCGTTCGACTCAGCGTGCCGTTCTGATGGGAGACATGCGGCGCGGATACCTCCACGCGTCGCGATCCCACTGGTACAACGACTAAGCCTCGTACCAGTGCACCTATCGCACGCTCAACCTACGTTACGATCGACCTCGGTGAGGATCGACCTACGCTGCTGACTGATCGCTCTCAAGCCGAATATGTTCTGGCAGTACGCGATCCTGTGACGACGCGACGCTCGAGCGCTCCGCTTCGGCAAGATCACGCAGCAAGCCAACGGCCTGTCGGTTCGTCATCAGCCACGGTTCGAACACCGGCCCGTCCGAGTAGCGCGACAGAATCGCCCGCCGTTGCGGCGCGAACGGTTCGTCGAGGCTGATCATCTTCATCGACCAATCGGTGAACTCACGCTTGTGCACGGGGCCGCAACTGAGCAACTCCGCGCGTGTATGTCGCGGATCGCAGACGATGCGATTGTAGATCTCGTTGACGATTTTGCGTTTGCCCTCGAGTAGCTGCAAAAACGCGCCGTTACCATAACAGAGCATTCCGCTGACACGGTGTGCCACGTTGAATGCTTTGGCCTGCGTGCGAATCTGCATGAGCTCCGTAAAGCCCAGATCCTCGCGCGCGGTGCTCGCGTAGATAAGTCGGATGATTTGCATACCCTATTGTGTCGGACGCATTCGCCAAAATCTTGAATTCAGTTTCGGACTCTGCATTCCGAGAGGCGCAGTAAAGTTTCTTTACAAAGGTGCCGATACGGATGGACACAGTAATTCCCTCCCTATCTCCCGAGCGGCCGCATGGACGACCTCCTCAAAGACTTCCTGACGGAAAGCGCGGACAATCTGGGCCGACTCGACAACGATATCGTTGAACTCGAACGTCGCCCTGAAGATATCGCGCTCCTCAATAGCGTCTTTCGGACGATCCACACCATCAAGGGCACGTGTGGCTTTCTTGGCCTGGCACGCCTCGAGAGCGTTGCGCACGTCGCAGAGAACGTGCTCGATCGACTGCGCGCCGGACAGTTGAAAACGAGTGCAGAACTGATTGGCGATGTGCTCGCTGCGATCGATTGTATCAAGCACGTGCTGAACGAGCTTGAACTCCACGAAGTCGAGCCCGAAGGCAACGATGATGCACTCGTCGCGCGACTCGGTCGCTGGTTACAAGTGCGATCCACGCGTACGCCGCTCTCGTCCCCGGTTCTCGCACCGGTCCCGGAGACGACTGACGCACCTCACGTGCCCGTTGCCTCTGCATCGGTCGCAGCGCCCGCGGCAACGGCATCCGCCAGCACATCCGTCACGCCAGCGGTTGCGCAGCATGCTGTGAAATCCGATGGTGCCGTCACCGCAGAACACGGCGATCACCCCGAACCGACCGAAACGCGTTCCGCCATCGCCGAAAGTTCGTTGCGTGTCGGTGTCGATTTGCTCGATACGCTGATGAATCTCGTTGGCGAACTCGCGCTCGGACGCAATCAACTGTTGCAGCTCGCCGGTGCACACGAGGAATCGCCGTTCGCGAAACCGGTGCAGCATCTCGATCGCGTTACCACCGATCTCCTCGACGCCGTCATGCGTACGCGCATGCAGCCGATCGGCAATGCGTGGACCAAATTGCCACGCCTCGTTCGCGATCTATCGCACTCAAGCGGCAAGCAGATCACGCTGGTGATGCACGGCGCCGAAACGGAACTCGATCGTCAAATTCTGCAGGCGATCGCCGACCCACTCACGCATATGGTGCGCAACTCCGCCGATCATGGCGTCGAGTCATCGGCGGTGCGTCTGGCGGCCGGCAAGTCCGAAAACGGAACCGTGCGGCTCAGCGCCCGTCACGAAGGCGGACATGTCGTCATCGAGATCAGCGATGACGGCGCGGGTATCGATTCCGCCAAGGTTCGACGCAAGGCCGTTGAACGCGGACTCCTGCGTGCCGACCTGGCGGACACGATTCCCGACGCGCAGGTCTTGCGATTCATCTTCGAGCCCGGCTTCTCCACCGCCGAAACGATTACGAATGTCTCGGGGCGCGGCGTGGGTATGGACGTCGTGCGCAGTAACATCGAGATGATCGGTGGTACCGTCGAGCTCCAGTCGCAACTCGGACGCGGAACGACCGTGCGCGTCAAGATTCCGCTCACGCTCGCCATTATCTCGGCGCTGCTCGTCGGCACCGCCGGTGAAACGTTCGCCGTGCCGCAGATCGGTATCGTCGAATTGGTCTGCGTGACCGATGAACAGCGCAGCTTGGTCGAGGTCATCCATGGCGCGAAGTTCTACCGCCTACGCGACACGCTGTTGCCGATGGTCTCGCTGCGTGAACTACTGGGGCTGGGCGTCTCCGATACCGAACGCACGAGCAACATCGTCGTCTGTCAGGTGGGCAACATGCGCTTCGGCCTTGTTGTCGAAGAAGTATTTGACACGCAGGAGATCGTCGTCAAACCGGTGGGCCGACTCATCAAGCACTTGCAGGCCTACGCGGGCTGCACGATCACGGGCGACGGGCGTGTCATCATGATTCTCGACACGACAGGAATTTCGAGCGTCGCGGGCGTCGCGACCAACGAATCGCGTGACGAGGCCGCAAGCGCCGCCGAAGCCGCCGAACGTGCACGCATCGCCGCCGCGGTCAACGACAACGAAAGCATCCTCCTCTTCGATGCGGGATACCCGGCGCTGCAAGCGGTGCCGCTCGCCCTCGTTGCGCGCCTCGAGGAATTCCCACTCTCAGCGCTCGAAGAAGTGGATGGACAGTGCCTCGTGCAGTATCGCGGAGGGTTAATGCCCGTGATGCGCGCCAATCCCGCACTCGATCTACGCGCCAAGGACCCGCGACCCGTCATCGTCTTCAGCGATCGGAACCGGATCATGGGACTCGCCGTGGATGAGATCCGTGACATCGTCGAAGATCGCGTGGTACTGCAACGGCTCTCGGCACGACCAGGGATTCTCGGAGTCTGTGTCATCGCGGAGCATGCGACTGAAGTACTCGATACAGACTATTACCTCAGACTCGCGCACGGCCAAAGTGCGGCATCGAATGCCGCGACGACGGACGATCGTTCGGCGACCGCGCATTTGGTGACGGAGACAACAGGCGAATGAGTACAACAACGGCTGTGAGGCCTGCCTCTACAAACGGTGCAGCGCGTGCAGCGGCGTCGACCGAATCACCGGCGAACGCGCACGCCGAGTACGTCACGTTTCGCCTCGCGGAGCAGTGGCTGGGCATTCCGGTGTTGGCGGTTCAGGAAGTGCTCGCTGCGCAGCGCATTGCGCGCGTCCCGATGGCACCCCACGCGATCGCTGGCTTCCTCAATTTGCGCGGACAGATCGTGACGGCACTCGACCTTCGCACGACGCTGCGACTCGACGCGCGCGCGTCGGACGGCGCAGTCATGAACGTCGTGGTACGGCACGAGGGTGAGCTGTTCGCCTTCATGGTCGATGAGGTCGGAGATGTCGTCTCCGTGCCAAATCAGTCTGTCGAGGGAACGCCGGCCTCGCTCGATGCACGGTGGCGAGCGGCGAGCGTGGGCATCGTACGACGTGAGCACGATCTATTACTCGTGCTGAGTGTGAACGAAGTGATTCGACTGGAGCACGTCGCAAGTTGAATCAACGTGTGGCTGGAACCGGGCGATGCAGCCCGAGTGAGCCATCGTAAGCAGGTGCAGAGCCGAACAGGAAAATCGAGAGCATTCGCGACCATGTCTACCAAGTCCGTCACGTCCAAGTCGTCCCGCCCGAGCAAGACCGCAGTCGTAGCGCCACGCATTGAAAAGGTCACTCCCTCCGCGCCGACGCCATCGCGTCGTCGTGACTCGGCAGGTCGAGACGCCGCTGACGAACTTGGGCGCAACCTCTCCGAGATGCAGGCCGTCGTCGCCGCGATCAGCACCTCAATGGCCATGATCGAGTTCGATCTCGACGGCACGGTGCTCACCGCAAATGACAACTTTCTCAAGACGCTCGGCTATTCGCTACCAGAAATTCAGGGTAAGCATCACTCGATGTTCGTCGATGAAAGCACGCGAAACTCGGCGGAGTATCCAGCCTTCTGGGCGAAGCTGAATCGTGGGGAGTTCGACGCAGGCGAGTACAAGCGCATCGGCAAGGGTGGTCGCGAAGTCTGGATTCAGGCCTCGTACAACCCCATTCGCGATCGCGAAGGCCGCCCAACCAAAGTCGTGAAATTCGCGACCGATATCACGGCGCAAAGCGTTCAGATGGCAGACTACGCGTCGCAGGTATCAGCCATTGGCAAGTCGAACGCCGTAATCTCGTTCACGCTCGACGGCACCATTCTCGATGCGAACGCCAACTTTCTCGATCTCCTGGGCTACACGCTCGACGAAGTGAAGGGCAAGAAGCACAGCCTCTTTGTCGATGATGAGTATCGCGCGAGTGCGGAGTACAAGGAATTCTGGGCCAAGCTCAATCGTGGTGAGTTCCACTCGGGCGAATTCAAGCGGCTCGGCAAAGGTGGCAAGACGTGCTTCATTCAGGCCACGTACAATCCCATTCGTGATCGTGAAGGCCGAGTGGTTAAGGTCGTGAAGTACGCGACCGATGCGACGGCGATGGTGCGCCTGCGTAGCGAAATGGCACTGTTCAAGCCGATGGTCGAGTCGGCCAAGGTCAACCTCATGCTGTGCGACCTCGACTTCAACATCAAGTACATCAATCCGGCTTCGCTTGAGACGCTGGCAAAGATCGAGCAGCATCTGCCGGTTAAAGCGAATCAGGTCGTCGGTTCGAAGATCGACATCTTCCACAAGGATCCGGCGCATCAGCGCTCGATGCTGGCCACCGACAAGAACCTGCCGCACAACGCGAAGATCCGCGTCGGTCCGGAAACGCTCGACCTCAATGCCGTCGCGATTTATGACGCGGATGGGAAGTACGTGGGTCCGATGGTCAACTGGTCGGTGATCACGGAGAGCGTCCAGATGGCCGACAACTTCGAGGCGAGCGTCGCGGCCATCGCGAGTGTCGTCAGTGCATCGTCGACTGAACTCGAAGCGAGCGCGCAAGGCATGGCCGCATCGTCCGAGGAGACCACGCGTCAGGCACAGGCCGTTGCTGCGGCGTCCGAGCAGGCCACGCGTAACGTGCAGACGGTTGCGAGTTCTGCCGAGGAGCTGACCGCGAGCATTCGCGAAATTGCGAGTCGTGTGCAGGAAGCGTCGCAGATCTCACAGGTCGCCGTTCGACAGGCAAACGAGACCTCTGAGACGATGGCCAAGCTTGGTATTTCGAGCCAGGAGATCGGGCAGGTCGTCAAGGTCATCACATCGATCGCGCAGCAGACAAACCTGCTCGCCCTGAACGCCACGATCGAGGCCGCACGTGCCGGTGAAGCGGGGAAGGGCTTCGCGGTGGTCGCGAACGAAGTGAAGGAACTTGCGCGGCAGACCGCACGTGCGACCGAAGAAATCGGCAGCAAGATCGCTGGCGTGCAGGCCGAGACGTCGTCGGCCGTGCAGGCGATCAAGGACATCACCGGCGTCATCAACAAGATCAACGAAATCTCGACGACGATTGCTGGTGCCGTCGAAGAGCAGAACGCCGCGACGAGCGAGATCTCGCGGAATGTTGGTGAAGCGGCACGCGGTACGGCCGAAGTCAGCTCGAGTATCTCGATGGTGACGCAGGTCGCGTCGGAAGGCGGTCGGACGGCAGAGAACATCAAGTCGGCAGCAGGCGGCCTGTCCGTCGAGTCCGAGCGTCTCAACAACGCAGTACGCGAGTTCCTGACCAAACTGCGCAAGATCTGAGGACGGTGATGAAACACATCCTGGTGATTGACGATTCGGCGGCCATCCGCAAAGCGATCCGCCGAATCCTCGAGGGGTTGTCGTACGAAGTCACGGAGGCGGAGGATGGCCTCAAAGCGCTCGACACGCTCGTGTCGGGCACACGCTTCGAAGCGGTGCTCTGCGACATTGACATGCCGAACATGGACGGTCTCGAGTTTCTCGGGGCCGTCTCTAAGCGTGGCATTCTGGCCCCGCCGATCATCATGTGCACGACGCACACGTCGTTCGACAAAATCCAGACGGCTATAACGCTGGGAGCGACGGAGTACATCATGAAGCCGTTCGACGCCACCATCATCAGCTCCAAGCTGGAAGCCTGCGGGGTTGCATGACCAAGCCCCCGGACGCGATCCGGGTGCTCATTGTGGACGACAGTGCCGTGATTCGTGGGGCACTCGGTCGCATCGTTGATGAGCAGCCCGATATGCACGTGGTCACAACCGCGCCGAATGGCCGAGTGGCGCTTGATGCGTTGAAACACACACCGATCGATGTCGTGCTGCTCGATATCGAAATGCCCGAGATGGATGGCCTGACTGCGCTGCCGCTCATTCTGGCTGGTTTTCCGTCGACGCGTGTGATCATGGCGAGCAGTCTGACGCAACGCGGTGCCGAAGTCACGATGCAGGCATTGTCGATGGGCGCCGCTGATTTCATTGCAAAACCGGCAGCGAAGACCGGTTCTGCGACGCTGGCGGCCATCAGCATAGAAATCGCGAGTAAGGTCCGTGCCGTCGGTCGTGCTGCGCGTGGTCGAACGGCAGTGAAGGGCGGTACGCCGACACGACCGATGCCTGTGCGCACCGAACTCCTCGCATCTCGCACCACGGTTGCTGTTCCTCGTGTGTTGGCCATTGCCTCGAGCACTGGTGGGCCGAACGCGCTCGCCACAGTCCTCGGTGCGCTACCGCGCTCGTTTCCGCTCCCGATTCTGATTACGCAGCACATGCCGGCGGTATTCACCGCGATGCTTGCGCAGCGGCTCGAGCGCGATACCGGACGCACATGCGTTGAAGCGAAAGACGGAGAAATCATTCGGGCCAGTGTGACGTATGTCGCCCCAGGTGGATTTCATATGATCGTACAGACCAACGAGGGCGTACCGTACGTACGGCTGACCCAGTCTGAGCCCGAAAACTATTGCCGCCCGTCGGCGGATCCGATGCTACGGTCACTTGCAGCGATTTACGGCGCGTCGATGATCACGATTGTGCTGACCGGTATGGGAGAAGATGGCATGCGTGGATGTCGCGCGGTGAAAGAACACGGTGGACGGCTGCTGGTGCAGGACGAAGCAACGAGTGTTGTGTGGGGCATGCCGGGTGCCGTGGTCAACGCAGGTCTCGACCCCGCGATAGCGCCTCTCTCCGAAATTGGTCCGACAATTATGTCGTGGTGCACGGGTATTGCAGGAGCGATGGCGGCATGATCACTCCAGACGAATACGCCTTTCTCGAGGCGCTACTTAAGAAGCACAGCGGCCTCTCGCTCGGTCCGGGCAAAGAGTATTTGCTCGAGAGTCGCTTACCGCCGGTTGCCGTGACCTACGGGCACGCAGATGTAAGCGCCCTGATCGCAGCCATGCGCAAGACGACACCGCCGGCGCCGCTCGTCAAGCATGTGTGCGACGCGATGACGACGAATGAGACACTCTTCTTTCGCGACAACAAGCCGTTCGTTGCCTTAGAGAAGGAAATTCTGCCGGCCGCTGCGGAACGCGCGCGTCAGCAAGGGCGAGCAGTGCGCATCTGGTGTGCGGCGAGCTCCACCGGGCAGGAGCCATACTCTATCGCCATGATCGTTGCGCAAACCGAGCATCTGTTTGCCGGTACGAAGGTCGAAATCACTGCGACGGACTTTTCGGCAGCCGCGTTGGCTCGGGCGAAGGCCGGCATTTACAATCAATTTGAAGTGCAGCGCGGGCTGCCCATTCAGTTGATGATGAAGTACTTCACGCAGACACCCGACGGTTTCGCCATCAAGCAAGAAATTCGGCAACGCGTCACGTATCAGGAGATCAACCTGCTCGATCCGTTTCCAGCATTCTGGCAGTACGACATCATTTTCTGCCGCAATGTGCTGATCTACTTCGATGTACCCACAAAGAAGAACGTGATCGATCGCATGGCGCGTCTCCTGACACGCGGTGGCAGTCTGTTTCTCGGCGGGACCGAGAGTACGCTTGGCATTACGGATTCCGTGGTACGGGTCCCCAATCATCCGTCGGGGCTGTTCTGTAAGCCCAGCGAAGTGGCGATGCACGCGTCAACCGCGGTAGCGGCCTGACGCGGCACGCGACGGAGTACGCGACAATACGAAACGCCTGACGTGATTTGCGTCAGGCGTTTTCTGTGTCGCACTCGGAGCGCGAGACGATGCGCAATGATGACGGAACGCGATCTTCGCTACTCGAGCCAAACGTCCACTTGGCGGTGAGCCTCGGTGAGCGAAAAAATCGGTCGAGGATACAGCACCGCCGTTTGATTCAGCTCTTCAGTGATCGCGTCGAGGGGAATGGCTTCTGCTCGGATCTTCGCGACGACGTCGGCTGGAATCAGCTCGATTAACCATCGCGCACTCTTCGACGGTAGCGACACCATCACGCGCTGTTCTCCGTCGCGCACGACGCGCACCATCAGATTGCTCGCGGGTTCGCCGGGCTTCGCCGTTGCGCCGGAGGCAAAGAGATTGCGGACCCACGTGTACGGGCAGGACGACATGTGATGCGACCGGAAGCGAGACTCGTACGGTGGCGGCATCGCCGGTATGTACGGAGTCTCGGTCGCATGGCAGCAAAGATTACCGCTTTGCGCGACGTAATTCTGCTTCGGAGACGATGAAGCCGAATCCAGGCCATCCACCCGATGCGATGGCGCGCGAGAACGCGGCCGTTGCCTTCGAGGGATCGCCATGCACCAGATACCAATTGCCGAGGCCGAAGTTGAGCGTGGCCACCTGTACGTCGGCGGTGTCACTCGCCGTGATCAACTGTGCGGGGGTGATTTCACCGCGGTACATCTTGAGACGTGAGACGTACGCGTAGCCCGGTGTCGTGGGCAGCGTATCCGGACGACGTGCCAGCATCGCCTTGGCGTCTGCCGCGCGGCCCGCCCGCGAGAGCGACATCCACAACCAGTCCGTGCTGCCGGCGAGTTCACCGCCATCCGGTGCGCGCGGCTGTGCCTTCGCGAACATCGCGGCCGCACCGGCGAAGTTGCCCTGCACGAAGCGCAGCACGCCCAAGTGATAGAGGATGCCGTAGTTCGTGCTGTCGAGCTGATAGCCGTGCGTCAGATCAGCTTGCGCCTTGGTGAATTCGCGCACCGAGAGATAGCGATGGCCACGCCAGCGATAGAGCATCGCGTCGTTTGGTGCGATCGCGATGCCGCGCGTAAATGTTTCGATGGCTTCGCGAAACTGACGCGCCCCAGATTGCGCGACGCCGAGCGCGATGATGCGTTGTACGTTGCGTGGATCAAGGTCGAGCGCGGCTTTGGCCCGAGCAATCGGGCCCGTGTCAGCCTGCGCACGATATTCGATGCCGGCCGGTGACTTGTACTGCACGGACTGCGCGAGCAACGACGACCCGATCGACGCGCCGCTGATGGCGGCGATGAACAGACGGCGCAGTGCCCGCACGCCGGTCGTGTTGCCGCGTACCGCGGCGTGTGCGCCGACCCATGCGCCACGCGAAGATGGCAACGGTACGTTCGAGTTCACACGAGTGCGCATTCACCGATCTCCGGCAGAGGTGATGTCAGGTGGAAGGAGTCCGGCACGCACGACCCGTACCGTGACCGAGAGCTGTCCGACATGCCGCATGGCGTGTTCGGCTCCGTGTACAAGGCAGCCGATGACGGTTGATGGCAACTGCGCCCGTCCAACGCCCCGCCAATCGCCGAGATGGGCACTATCGACGGTCGCGAGTTCGACGACGGCGGCATCGAGACGCCGGTCGAGCCGGTCGAGCACCTCGAGAATATCCGAGGCAGTCACTGGATCCGCTTCGGCGCGCAGGGCGGCGAACTGAGCGTCGGTCAGCGCATCGCCGCGCGCATAGGCGAACAGCCGGTCCACGACGCCCGTGATGTGCTTGACGTGAAAGGCGATGGAGGCAACGCCGGCAGGACGAGCGTTCCAATCGTCCACGGCGAGCTCCGCGACGAGTTCGTGCACGCTCTCGCCGATTTGTCGGAGGATGTGGGCCACCGGCTGCACCAGCTCTGGCACCCCATCGATGGGGCCGCGTTGCCACCACTCGGTACCGGCCATGGACTGTCTCCAAGTGTTGAATATACACTGACAGATATTGACATCTGTTAGTTCATATCTATGATTGATCGATCGTACTAGACTTGTCCTCACTGGAGTATTCGCTATGACCGCACGTTCTTCCATGCCGATGCACCCGCTCGGTCACACGGGACCCCCAGTTTCGGCGATCGGCCTGGGCTGCATGGGGATGTCCGGTATGTACGGCGATTCCGATCGCAGTGAGTCCATCGCCACCGTTCACTCGGCGCTCGATGCCGGAGTTACGCTCCTCGACACGGGTGATTTCTACGGCATGGGGCACAACGAACTGCTCCTCCGAGAGGCCCTCGCCGCCGTGCCGCGCGACCAGGTGCAACTCAGCGTGAAATTCGGCGCGCAGCGAGGACCGGCTGGCGAGTGGCTCGGCTTTGACGGTCGACCCTCCGCCGTCAAAACCTCGCTCGCCTATACGCTGCAGCGTTTGGGCACCGACTACGTGGACATCTACCGACCGGCGCGGCTCGATCCGACCGTACCGATCGAAGATACCATCGGTGCGATCGCCGACCTTGTAACCGCGGGATACGTACGACACATCGGATTGTCGGAAGTTGGATCGCAGACGATTCGCCGCGCCGCCGCAGTGCATCCGATCGTCGATCTGCAAATCGAGTACGCCCTGATCTCGCGGAACATCGAAGCCGAAATTCTGCCCACGTGCCGCGAGTTGGGCATCGCCATCACCGCGTACGGTGTGCTCTCTCGCGGATTGATCAGCGGACATTTCGCTGCCGATCGCGCAGTCGCGCGCGGCGACTTTCGCGCGCACGCGCCACGCTTCCAAGGTGAAAATCTTGCGCGCAATCTCGCGCTTGTCGAGGCGTTGCGCGTGGTAGCCGTCAGCAAGGGCATGACCGTCGCACAAGCAGCGATCGCGTGGGTCCTCGCACAAGGCGCGGATATTATTCCAGTCATCGGCGCGCGTCGTCGCGATCGTTTGGCCGAAGCGCTCGGCGCGCTCGCCGTGTCACTCTCGGCTGACGACATCGCGCAGATTGAACTGGCGATGCCCGCCAGCGCGGCGCAGGGAGAACGCTACGCCGCGATGCAGATGGCGCACCTCGACAGCGAGCGCGGCGGATCGGCGCACGCACACTAATCCACTCCACTACACACGCGAACGCTTCGATGGCGGTCAACGAGTCCGGCCTTACCCGAGAAGAAATTCTACAAGCGGCGGAGGAAGTCCTTCGTCGCTTCGGACCGGCTAAGGCGACCGTCGTCGATGTCGCGCGCGCGCTCGGCGTGAGTCACGGCAGCGTGTATCGCCACTTCGCGAGTAAGGTCGCGTTGCGAGACGCGGTCACCGCACTCTGGTTGGCGCGCATCACCGAGCCCCTCAGCGCCATCGTGCATCAGGCGGCACCTGCGTCAACGCGATTGCGTATGTGGCTCGAGGGGCTCGTCGCGCAGAAGCACGCCAAGGCGAAATTCGAGCCGGAGTTATTTGCGACGTATCTCGCATTGGCCGTGGACGCGACCGACATGGTGCGCACGCACGTCGCGCATATGGAGGGCGACATCGCGGCGATCATTGCCGACGGAGTGGCGCACGGCGAGTTCGCGGTTGCCGATGTGCAAGCCGCGGCGCGCGCGGTCCTCGATGCAACCGCGCGCTTTCACAATCCTGTACATGCCTCATCGTGGACGTCGCCACAGATCGACGCCGAATTCAACACCGTGGTGACGTTGGTGCTGGCAGGATTACGCGCGCGGTAGCACTCGTAAAAACGTATGACACCCGTGTGACTACCGCGGTGTGATGTGCTCGCGCGTGATGCCGGCGATTGTCGTTACACCGCTCTGCTTCATCACGACTTCGAATTCCTTGCGAAGCAATGCTAACACCGTTTCAACGCCTTCTTGTCCGAATGCGCCGAGTCCCCAGATGTACGGTCGGCCAATGCCGATGGATGACGCGCCAAGTGCCATCGCCTTGAAGACGTCTGTACCGCGTCGGAACCCACCATCACAGATGACCGGAATCTTGCCCGCAACGCCGGCGACGACGTCCGGCAACGCTGAAATCGTGGCACGCATCGAGTTCTCCGCGCGACCGCCGTGATTCGACACGAAGAGTCCATCAACGCCGCGCGCGACGGCCAGCTCCGCGTCTTCACGGGTGACGATGCCCTTGATGAGCACTTTCATCTTGGTCGTGCTCTTCAGACGATCGATGAACTCCCACGTCGGTGTCCCAACTTCCGGGATCGGTGTCCGCTTTTCATAGCCCACGAGATTGGGTTTGCGTCGATTGTCACGATCATCAACGCGGCCGCTCACACCTGGCAGCGGCGCACCGCCCAGATGACAATTCGTACACGTGCGTGTATCGAGTCGCGCAGCACGAATCATCGTCTCACGATTGCTTCCGCCCAAGAGATCAACCGTGAAGACGATCGCTGGAGCTCCCGCACGTTCCGCCCGCTGTACCATCTGCTTGGTAATCGCCCAATCGGATTGATGGTAGAGCTGAAACCATACCGGCCCACCACGCGCCGCAATCGCGTCTTCGATGGACGTTGTCGCAACCGTCGACAACACTTGCAGGTGGTTGCGAGCCTTCGCGGCGCGCGCAACGGCGATCTCGCCTTCGGGGTGAAATGCTTTTTGGCTGCCCACCGGATTGACGATGATCGGCGAAGGATACGTGGCGCCATAGAGCGTGACGCTGCCGTCGATGTGCGACACATCAATGAGTCGCCGTGGCCGCAACGCCCATTTGTCGAAGCCTTCGCGATTGACGCGAATCGTTCCGTCGTCGTCCGTCCCCGTCGCGAGATAACCCCAATGGGCGACCGGTATCTTCTGCTTGGCGACTGGCTCGAAATCGAACACGTCGAGTGCGTCCTTCGCTGCGCGGATCAGTGGAGCAGCGGGCGCATTGGATTGCTGCGCCACCTGCTGTGCGAGCGTGAGCGCAGCGTCATCGC
>JBBQDB010000094.1:0-15565 GCA_038319245.1 Gemmatimonadales bacterium | reverse complement strand
GGTGCAACCAGATTAACCAGTGCGTCGGCGAGCATCGGCTTCTCGATGTCCGGCAAATTTCCGTTCGCATCGAGCAATCCGGCGCGCGACGAGAGACCGATCAACGTGCCGATCGTGTCCACGAAGGCCATGACGAACACGATCACCACGACTGGCAGCGCTTTCAGCGTCAGCGCACCAGCGATATCCAACTGTCCGACAATCGGTGCGAGACTCGGCGGCATGCTCACGATCGCCTGTGGTAATGGCGTGGTGCCGCTGATGAACGAGAGCACCGTCGTAACGAGAACGCCAGCGATCAACGCGCCGGGAATCTTCTTCACGAGCAGCAAGGCCGTGCACAGAAAGCCGCAGAGCGCGAGCAGTGTCGTAGCGCCGTTGATCTTTCCCAACGCGACTGGTGCACCGGGCACGCCAAGTGCGACCACACCGATCTCGTTCAATCCGATGAAGGTGAGGAAGAGACCGATACCAACGGGAAAGCTCAGTTTGAGCGAGGTGGGAATCGCATTGGCGAGCCAGATGCGTACGCGAAATACCGTAAGCACTGTGAACAGCACGCCCGCGAGAAAAATTGCGCCAAGTGCGGTTTGCCACGGGAAGCCCATCCCTTTGACGACGGTGAACGCGATGAACGCGTTCTCGCCCATGTACGGAGCAATCGCGAACGGGCGTTTCGCATACACACCCATCACCAACGTGCCGAATGCTGCTGACAGAATCGTCGCGGTGATCGATGCGGCGCGTGGGATACCTGCTGCTTCGAGAATTGCCGGATTGACGACGATGATGTACGCCATCGTTAGGAACGTCGCGATGCCCGCGACGGTCTCCTGGCGATAGCTCGTCTTGTGTCCGGCGAAGTCGAAGTAGCGATGCATGACGTGTGATTCGGGGAGGACCGCTATCGCTGTGGTAGCGCCGTCAGGTAGGCGATGACGACGGCCGCCGAGTTGTCGGCCGCAAGTTGAAAGAACGTGCGCGCTTCGTTCGTGCCGCCTCCGCCGCCAGCCAAATCGGAGAGCGAGCGAAAGGCGATGTATGGCACGCGGCTCTGGTATGCAACCATCGCAACAGCGGCGGTTTCCATATCGAGTGCATCGGCATGAAACGTCTGCCACGCCCACTCGCGATAGGCGGCGTTGTCGACGAAGGTCGGGCCACTGACACCATTGCCCCCAACGACAACTCTCGGCTCATGCTCGAGACAGCGATTGCTCGCGGTGCAGCGATTCAGTCGGACGGTGCTCGCGACGCGTTGCGCGACGGCCAGCGACCGCGCATCGGCAGCAAACCAGAACCGACGCTCCAGTGAATCGGCCTGCGTTTCAGGGTTAAACACCGTCGAAGTTTGCGGAAACATCATGCCGAAGTTGGCAAACTCCCGTCCGCGACCTGCCGGCTCCCAGCCGCCCGATGTGTCGCGCGCAAAGACCTGTTCCTGATAATTGCCCCACTGTGCCGGGACCGTGACGTCCCCGACGCGCAATCCGGGATTTACCCCGCCCGCTATGCCTGAGAAGACGATGCCGCGCAGAGCGAATCGATCGATCAGTGCCTGGGTTGTCATCGCGGCGTTGACCATGCTGAATCCACTCAGCGCCAACACGACTGGTTGCCCACCCAGCGTGCCGAGGTAGTGCGTGCGACCGTTGATGACTTGCGTGCTGGTGACGCGTGTTGCAGCGCGCAGGCGTTCGAGTTCCGGAGCGAACGCCGAGATCACGGCGAGCCTGGGTACGTCGTCGGTACGCCGCGCGCGCGTCGTGGATGCGCACGCGTTCAGGCACGCGCCGAGACCCACGACGAGAACGATCGCGTGTTTGAATGGTCGCTGCATATGTGCGCCCTACGGCTTCTTGCTGACCTTACGATCACCGGCGAGCGATCGATAGTACTCCTCGATCATTGCGCGATATTCTGCCGGAACGGGCGCCGACGCGCCGAGTGCTGGCCGACCCTGCGCTCCGAGTCCGAGAGAGCGATAGAGGCCGAACTCAAAAGTCTTGAGCCCCTCGATCATCGCAGCCTGCAGCTGTTCGAGTCCCTGCGGATTACCGAATGGCTTTCCCGATTCGAGCTGGCGCATGTTTTCGATTGCGCGATCGAGATCACGCGTGTCGATGCCTTGCTTGGCGAGATCACGCCGAAGCGCTTCTGCGTTTTCGCGGCGCAGCTGGAATTCGCGCGCGAACTGACGCGCCTCGTCTCCGGGCATCGCACCGTTCGGTGCGCCCTGTGTTGCGGGGCCGCGCGTCGCAGCGCCGGCGGTGAACGCGCGATCAGTGCCAGCGGAGGTCGGGCCAGCGTTGCTACCGCCGCCGCGTGCCTGTCCCTGTTGCTGACCGTTGCCGCCACCGCCGCCGCTCTGACCTTGCTGCTGCCCTTGTCCCTGACCCTGCCCTTGCCCCTGCTGGCCCTGCCCCTGTCCTTTGCCCTGCTGGCCCTGCTGCCCTTGCTGCCCCTGCTGGCCCTGACCCTGTCCTTTGCCTTGCTGGCCTTGCTGCCCTTGCTGCCCTTGCTGCCCCTGCTGCCCCTGCTGGCCGGACTGTTGCCCCTGTTTCCCGTTCTGCTGCGACGCGCGATCCGCCACGCGTTCGCGCAACGACTCAAGTCCGCGCACCAACTCACGCGTTCGCTCCAGTGACTTCTCCTGACTGCGACTCGCTGACTCTCCCTGTACCGCGCCAGCCGCCGCGCCGGCACGATCCGCGATGTCCTTTAGGTTGTCGCCGATCTGTCCTTCAAACGAGTTCGCGTACTCCTGTGACCCGCCGCGCATCACGTTCTTCGAGAAATCGATCTTCTCTTTGATTCGTGCCTCGCGAATCGCGTCGCCAACTTCGCCCAGCTTGCTCGCGGCCTTCGGCTGATCGCGCTTGCCATCACGCGCCATTTGATCAGCGTCTGCTTCGAGACGCTGCACATCTTTGCTCAGGGCGTCCTTTTGCTGCGCCAGCTTGTTCTGCTGCTCGGTGCGTGCTGCTCCGGCTGACGGCGACATTCCCGCTACCCCAGCGGCAATTTCGTTTTGACGTGCCGCCAACTCCTTCGCACGGTCCGCCAACTTTTTGATGCCGTCGCTCGTCGCCGACGTACGCTTGTCCTCGAGCTGACGGGCTGCGCGGTTCAACTCTTCCAACGCGGCGTTGCCCTGCGAGGCTGAGCCGCTGGCCGCGCGCTTCATCGCATCGGCGGCCTGCTGCATACGCTGCGCCGCGTCGGCCAACTCCGGGGACTTTTGTTCTCGTGACAAACGCTCCAATCGACGCGCTTCTTCCTCCGCCTGTTTCGCCATCTCGCGCTGCCCACCACCGCCACCGCCTGCACCCGATTCGCGTCCCAACTGCTCACGCATCGCCTGTGCGGCCTTCTGCATACGCTCGTTCTCCTGCTGCTGACGCGCGGCGAGTGCCTTCAATCGTTGCAGCGTTTCGTCGACCGTGCGTTCGGCCTGCTGCTGTTGCTGTGATTGCTGCTGTTGTACCGACTCGTATTGGTTTTTGAGCTTGTCCGTCTCCAGCCCAAACAGATCAGCGAGATCCTCCGCTTTCTGCTGCCCTCCGCCCCCGCCGCCACCTCCACCACCGCCGCCTCCCATCTGCACCTGCACATCACGATACAAGGCTTCTGCGCGTTGCAGCCGCTGCAGCGCACGCTGTGCATCCGCTAACGCGGCGCGACCGAGTCCACGACCGAGTTGCTCTTCGGTGCGCTTGAGATCAAACAACGCGGTATCGAGTTCAATCTTGATCTTGGCGAACGTCGTATCGGTGCGCGCCACGCCACGATCGGTCAATCGCTTCGACAAACCGGCGACATCTTCGCGCAGTCGTCCTTCTGCGATCGTCAACGTCGTGATGTCTTCGCGCCGCTTCTTGGTTGCGGTGGTGCTGCTGTCGCGCAACCAGTTGAACGTGCCTGCCACCACATCGCGCTGGCGCGACACGAATCCGTCAGGCGAATCCGGCTGACCACCACCGCCGCCACCACCACCGCCATTCTGCTCGGCCTGTTTGTAGTTTTTGGACAACGGACGCACTTCGAGGAAGTAGACATCACTGCTCCCCTCATGCCCCGCGCCATCCTTCGCGACAGCGTGATACGCAACGAGATCGCCTGGAGTGAGCGACAACTCTTCGAGAAAGAGCGTGTGCGCCGCACGCACATCCCGCGGAGTGCGGTGCGTGCTGTCCTTCATCACAACGCGCTTTTCAGGGCCACCATTCACCTGATAGCGCATCTCCAACGACGCGACGCCCAAATCATCCGACGCACGCACACTGACCGTGACTTCATCCGTGTTCGAGACCTTGGTATCGCGGCCCGGCTCCTCGATGCTCACCACCGGTGGACGATCGGGAATGGCTTCGACCACATACTGCACCGCCCCAGCGACCGTCGTGCCATCGGGTGTGATGAGATCAATGCGATAGAAGCCGCTGCGCGTCACCTTGAACGCGCCTGTCACCGCACTGCCGCTGTCGATCGCCATCGGTATCGTCGTCCCGTCGTCGAAACGCAGCACGCCACTCTTGACCGCACGCGTCACCTTCGCATGCACACTGACCGATGTTCCGACCACCGCAGCGACATCCCCACCGTCGTCGATGTGTTCCACGGGCAGGCCGCTGTACGACGGGAAGTGGAGGTCGAGTGAGATCTGCTGGACGGCGGGTAAGTCGCTGATGCTCAGCGTATACGTTGTCGAGCGTACGTCGGCAGATTCGACGTAGTACTCGGTCTTCTTCGTCAAATCGAACAGCCGAGACGTGAACCCGGTCGAATCTGCATCGCGTGCCATAGGCACACGCACCCAACTCGCTGACGCATCATTTCGGAAGACGAGCTCGGCGCCGTCTGCTGCAAACCCCACGAGTGATGCTTGCACCTGAATTGCACCTCCGCGTGGCACCGTCGCATTTCCAGGCTTCACATTCACCAAGCGCGTTGGCGTCGACGCCTGTGCGGTACTCCATGGCACGAACAACAAGCGCGCGCCGTCGCGCACACTCGCTGGTCCGAAGCGGAGTAGCAGCACTCCCACGAGCCCAAGCGCGCCGAGTGCTTGGCCAGCGCGCGTCATGCGCGGGCGCTCAAGCGCCGCACGTTCCTGCAACGGTCGAATCGCGGCGATCGCGCGAGAAAACAATCGCTTGGCCAACGCAGTCGATGCGCGCTGCGATTCAGGAACGTGCGCCTCCTGCACGGCCGACAACAATGATTGCCGTAATTCCGGCGCGCGCTCCTCGACGTACAACGCGAAACGTTCGTCGTCCGCACGCCGCAGGAGTGGGACAACGAGAAATCGAATCGCGGTCGCGACAACCAGTCCGTAGCCAAATACGCGCGCCACCAGTGGTGCCTGATCGCCGCCACCGAATTTGAGCAACAACATCGTGAAGACGATGGCGCCCAACACGGCCGCAACGATCCACGCGAGTGATTCGAGCAGGATGCGCAGACGCCACTGGCGACGTAGGGCAGCCAGCGTGGTCAGCAGCTCACGATCAGGGCTCATGGCGCGCTCTGTTCCGGGGTAACCGGACGAAAGCGTCTGGCGACTGCACGCCAGCCGCGGGTGGATAAGAAAGTCTCGCCTAAGAGCGCAAGCGCCACAACGACCAGCAACCAGCGCCAGCCGTTCTGCCGTCGCTCCAAATCTGCCGGCGTAGGTGGCGCGTTCGTTGTTGCGCTCGCCTTGTCACTCTCGCGAACGCCAAGCAGCAGCTCTTTGGGATCAATCGCCGTCAACTCCGATTCGTTCGCCGGCACATTCGCGGCCACATACCCGACCGGCGCGCCAGTCACGGCACCGGCAAACGCTGAATACGTACCGGCATCGGAAAGCAGCACCGCCGATCCGAGCGAATCACGCTTAGGCCGCAACAACGCATCGGTCGGCCCGCGCACGACGGGGTCGGCAACGGTATCCGGCACTGACCAGCTCTCGCCTGTCGTACGCCACAGCGGCACAGCGTCCCGCCCGGACGTGTGCATCACCAACTGCCGCACGAACGGCAGAAACGCTGGCTGCAGCGGTAGGTCTCCGCTCTGTCCGTCGAGTGGTACGGCGAGGACGAGCACGCGACCGCTGCCTTCGCGCTTCTCGATGATCGCGGGCAGGGCATCGTCAAAGCGTGCGAGCACCTCGGTGCCCGCCAGCACGTCCAGTCGAGGATAGCGAAGAAAGCGTGCGCCACCCAACGCATCGGGGGTCGCACGAAACGGCGCGAACAGCGCGTGTTCGAGATGCAGCTGCGTGAGCGCGCCACCGCGATCCGGAAGACGATCGGCCATGCCGGTGACTTTGGCCGGAATGAACGCCGAGCTCGACGTGCGCGCGCCGAGGCGCCGCGATGCCGCGACGATCACACCACCACCGTTCTTGGTGTAGGTATCGAGCAGCGCGCCCGTCGCCGCACTCGGCGCCACATCCCACAGCAGCACTGCCGCAATGTCGCGTAGGCTGGTTGTCGACAGCGACGCGGAGCTCATGCGTTCGAGCTTGATCTCCGGTGCACGGCCAATTGCCAGCGCCCGCTCGAGAAACAGCGTTTCAGTCGCACTCGCATCGTCAGGCAACATCAGCGCAATGCGCAACGCATCTTCGCGTGGCACCACAAACGAAAACTGATCGTCGGCCGCCAATGCATCCGGCTCGAGAGTGACCACACCGGTTACCTCGCCCGGCGCTGCCACGACTGGTTCGAACGTGATCACCGACTCGCCGTTCTGCGGCAACACCACGTTCTGTGTACCCGCATCGCGCCCATTTAACGTCAGTGACGCGCGGACGGTACGCGCGACAACGAGTTCGCGCGAAATCACGCGAGCCTTGACCGCGAGCATCGAACGCGTGCCATCCACGATGCGTGACGTCTCTACTGAACGCACGGCGCTGTTAGCATGACTCTTGGCACTCACATTGACGCTGCGCACTGTCACGCCCGCAGGCAGGTCGAGCCCAGCGACACCTGCCGTACCTGCGCGCTGCAAATCGGAGATGAGCACAATCTCGGCGGCTGCATAGGGCGCATCCAGCAACATCTGTCGCGCAGCGCGGAGCGCGGGGGCGAACTTGGTGCCGCGCCCCATTGGATGTGCACTGGCCAGCACTGCGGACGCCGCGCCTTTGTCTTCCGTCAGCCGCTGTGCGACTTCGGCCGCATCGTCAAAGAACACGACGCCCACGCGATCACGCGGCGAGAGCGACGCGATGATCCGCTTCGCCGAGTCGAGTGCCGCGGGCCAGACCGCGGTGTGTCCCATGCTCATCGAGCGATCCAGCAACACGACGACTGCTTTTGCGCGAGTGTCTGATGTTGCGAGCGCTTGCCGCGTGAACACCGGTCGCGCAAACGCGAACACCAACAACGCAATCGCAAGTGCCCGCAGTAGCAGCAATGGCCAATCGGTCACGCGCTGCCGCTGCGATGTACGAATCGGTAACTGGTCGAGAAACATCAGCGACGGAAACTTGTACGGCGGCTCCTTGTCGCGATGACGCAAATGCACCCAGAGTGGAATGGCGAGTGCCACAAGTCCGGCCAAGAACGCTGGAACCAGAAATCCGATGCCCATCAGCGCACTCGGCTTCGCGACAAGCGCGAGTCAAGGTAGGCGTGCAGCGCACGATCGAGCGGCTGATCGGTGTCGACGCGTACGTAGTCTGCTCCGGCGGCGACTGTGCGCTTGGACAGCGCGAGATGATGCGCCGAAATCAGCTCTTGGTACTTCATCCGTAATTCACCCGGTCGCAGCGGCAGCAGTCGTCCGCTCTCCGCGTCCTCGAACGTCGCTGGCAAATCACCCGGCAAGTCGCGTTCTGCGGCGTCTACGAGATGAAACAGAATCACATCGTGCCCGCGCATTCGGAGCGCGTCGATCGCGCGACCAATGGCCTCGGGCTTTTCGTAGCAATCGGAAACGAGCGCGACAATCCCCGTGCGCATCGCGACGCGCCCGAGCTTGTCGATGGAATGCACGAGCTGACTGGTGCCGCCGCTTGTGGTCCGCGCCAGCGTGTGCAGCAGCAGTTGGAGATGACGCACGGACGGCGGAACCACATCGACCAGATCACCAACGAACGTTGCTAAGCCAATGCGATCGCCCTGATGCTGCGACAACCACGCCAGCGACGCGACCAGAAAACGCCCGTAGTCGAACTTGGTGACGCTGCCGCTCGCAAAGTTCATGCTGCCTGACGAATCCAGCGCGAACAACACGCTCGCATTGGTATCGGCGTCATACTCCTTGATGTAGAACCGATTCGTCCGTCCATACACGCGCCAATCGATCCGTCGTAGATCATCGCCCGGCTGATACGAGCGATGTTCAGCGAAGTCGAGCGACGCGCCCTTGCGCATCGAACGATGCTGACCGTGCATGAACCCATCCACGACCGTGCGTGCGAGCAACGCGAGATCGGAGATGCGAGCCAGCATGGCCGGATCGAGGAAGGACGCTGGAGCAGCGCTCATCGGACGCGACCGATCAGAGCGCGGAACGCGGCAACGGTACTGCGTCGAGCAGTTTCCCGATGATCGCGTCAGTGGTGACCTTTTCCGATTGCGCCTGAAAATTCACGAGGACGCGATGGCGCAGCACGGGACGCGCGAGCGCCCGAATGTCCTCGAAGCTCGGGCTGGTGCGACCCTGGAGCAACGCGCGCGCCTTCGCGCCAAGCACGAGCGCTTGTGCCGCGCGCACGCTCGCACCATATGACACCCATTGGCGAATGAAATCGGGCGCGCCGTCAACGGGACGCGTGGTGCGCACCAGCTTGACCGCGTATCGCGTCACTGCATCGGCAATGGGCAACCGACGCACGACGCGCTGGAATGCGAGGATCTCTTCTTTGCTCACCACCGCCTGAATGGCACTCGGCGGCAACGCGGTCGTCGACTTAACTACCGCGACTTCGTCCTCTTCGGGTAGATAGTCGAGCATCACTTCAAGCATGAAGCGATCGAGCTGCGCCTCTGGGAGCGGATACGTACCTTCGAGCTCGATCGGGTTCTGCGTGGCGAAGACAAAGAATGGCGCATCCAGATCGTACGTGCGTCCTTGCACCGTGACGCGACGTTCTTGCATCGCCTCGAGCAGCGCCGCCTGCGTCTTGGGCGGGGTGCGATTGATTTCGTCGGCGAGCAACACATTCGTGAAGACGGGGCCTGGCATGAATGCCAACCGGCGCTGTCCGGTCGTCGGATCATCCTGAATCACATCGGTGCCCGTTACATCCGACGGCATCAGGTCGGGAGTGAACTGAATACGGGCGAAGCGCAATTGCAGTGCGCGCGACAGCGATGAAATCAGCAAGGTCTTCGCCAAGCCAGGCACGCCCACGAGCAAACAGTTGCCGCCGGCAAAGAGTGCGATCAGCGCTTGTTCGACAACGACGTCCTGACCGACAATGACCTTGCGCAGTTCACGCGTGATGCGTTCACCGGCACCTTGCAACCGATCGGCGAGAGCGCCGTCATCGAGTCCGTCGAGCGCATTGGCGGACGGAGCACTGGCAGCGGCACCAGTGACGTCGGGGGGCGGAGTGGCGGTCAAGCGATTCCTCGAGGCATCGGGTGGAGGCATGCAACAGCCCGCACACGACCAACGTGCACGTCTGCGAATTCGTTCGGCGATACAATGGTGCTGCGGTCAGGGCGCATCGGGCGACGCTCCCGGTGTGGCACGAGCTCGTAATTCCAATAGCAGCGCCTGCGCCTTTTCAAACGATGGCGCTTGTTCCAACACCTGCAGCAATTCACGCCGCGCTGTCGCCATGTCGCCGCCGGCGGCGAGCGCTTTGGCCAATTCGACGCGTGCGTCCAGTTCGTCAGACGGATGCAGCGCGATGATCGCGCGTCGTTCCTGTACCGCGAGCGCAAAGTCCTTGCGTGATGTCGCCAGTTGTGCGAGCCGTACGTGAATCTGCGGATCGTACGGCGAAATCCAGAGCAGACGTTGCAGTGCGAGCATCGCGCCCGCGACGTCGCCGGTTTTCTCACGCAAGTTTGCCTCGAGCAGATTCGCATCCCACGCCACTTCGTTGCGGGTGGTCACGATCGAGACGCTGCGAATGGCGGCGGCCGTATCCGCACGGTCACGCTGCATCAACGCCAAAAACCACGCCGCGCCATCGGTTCCTGCGTACTCCGGAAACATGGCGAGTGCTCGTTCGAGCGACACGCGCGCCGAGTCTTTCTTCCCGCCTTCCAGCTGCGACATTGCGCGCTGCATCGTCGTCTGGAATTCGCCGACACGCTTCTTTGTCGTATCACTCGATACAACCGTGCGCAGCGGAATCGCGAACTTCGCTCGCATCCACTGGTCGAACTGCGCATCCACTTGCGCTGAGGTCAAACCCAATGTGCGTTGAAAGACCTGTGGCGTATCGAATCCGTCCCGATACGCTACCAACATCGCCGACAAGACCTTCTCACCCTTGAGCTGCACGGCCATATCGCAGAACAACGACGCCTGGTAATAGCTGAACTGCGTCTCCTCGGGAAAACGCGGGCGCAGAAAGCCGTCGCTCAAGCCGCTCATGGGGCGCAGTACGTTGCTCCCCAACGCCGCCACGAACGACACGGTCTCCGACGCGCCCCAGCCTGGCTGCGCGCGGCGCTCTTCATACACCGACATGCCCTCGGACAACCATCTCGGTACGCGAAAGTCTGACGCGCCTAGCGTGAACGCGTGCGTCAGTTCATGCCACGCGGTGGACCCCCAGTTGAACGAACCCCGCTCGCGCGCACTCGGCGCGTCCATCGCCAACAAATTGCCGAAGCTCACGCCCAACGCGCCCAGTCCGACGGCGCCGAGCGTGCGGACGGAGAAGTCGGCCGAGCGTCGAAAGAACTCGAGCCGCACCGGCGTGGTAGGCTTGAACGAGTAGCGCACTGCCAGCGTGTCGAACGCGCGCTCCAGCAGCGGTACGATGTACAGCGACAACAGTTCCGCTTCTTCCGGTGGTGCGACGATGCGAAAGCGTCCCCGATCGATCGTGCGATACGTGCGCATCTGATCGAGCAGGTCCAGCATATTCTTCGTTCGCGCATCGTACGGATCGAGCGCGAAGACGCGATCGAGCGATGCCTTCCCCTCGGTCATCTGCCCGAGTCGTAACTGGTTGGTACCCAACACCACCAATGCGTGCGTTGCCGTCGAGTCAAGTGCAACCGCTTGCTTCGCCAGTTCGTTCACATTGGCGTAGCGCCGTTGCCGAATCGACGCTTCGGCCAACTCCGTGTAGAACTGTGCCGGCTTGGGTTGCAGCACGGTCGCCGCCGCGCGCGCGCGTTTGAACACGGCCGAATCGCCCGTCATCCAGGCGGTCGCGCCGAGCAGCGACCACGCATCAACAGACGACGAGTCGGATGCCAACGCGCGCGCCGCATACACGCGCGCTGAGTCATAGCGCTCCGATTCGAGATGTAACCGTGCCGCGAACGACAACGCGTCGGCAAGATTCGGATCGGCAGCAAGACTACGGCGAACAGTCGCGAGCGCCGAGCCTTTGCCTTCGTAATCTTCGACGCGAGCAAGGCCGAGGAGTGCGCGCGCGTCGTCAGGTGCACGGCGCAGTACTGCGTTGTATGACGAACGTGCGTCTTCGTTTCCATGGCGCGCGAGAAACAGGTCGCCTGTGCGACGCTGCGCGTCGAGATTTGTCGAGTCGACGGCCGTTGCGGCGTCGAATGCCGCTAACGCTCCGTTGGCATCGGCCGTGCTGCCGTTCATCAGCAACATGTGTGCACGACCAGCGGCGAGATGATCCGCGCCGCTCGGCTTACTCAACGCGCGGTATCCGGCGACGACTGCGAGAGCGTGCTGCCTCGCACTCGCGTGATCGCCGCGACGTTCAGCTAATTCACCGATCGCCACGTCTGCACCAAGACGATCTGCGGCCCGCCCCGCGATTGCGCGCGCGTATTCCGTTTCTGCCTCAACCAGTTTTCCGCGCAACACCAGCGCGTCGCCAAGCAACACACGCAGCGGATCGCCGCCAGCGCGCGCAACGCGCTCTGCATCGGCGTACTTACCCGCGTCAATAAGGTGGCGGACCTCGGTGCGTGGATCTTGCCAACGCATGGCGAGTGTGCTCATGCTGCTGAGGGCGACGACGCCCCAAAGCGCGAGTCGCTTCATTTGCCACTCCCCGCAGCCTTGATCGCCTGTGTTTTTTCGGCGATGGCAATCACTAAGCGTTCCAACTCCTTCTCGTACGCTGCCACGTCCATCGACGCCTTTCGTACGCGAAGCGCCGCGACCTCCGCTTCGAGCGCTTGCCGTTCTGCGACGAGTGCGACGACACGCGGATCGGTAGACGACGCAGCGCCTCCAAAGGCGACCGCGCGCGCGAGTAAGGAGTCGCTCAACTGCGCGTGCTCGGTCTGCATGCGCTTGGTCGATTCATACGCGCGCGCCACTTCACGAGTCGCAAAGCGAAATGCTTCGAGTACTGAGACGCGTCCGTCCTTATCAGCATCCGCAGCATCACTCGTCAGCCCTGCCGCGAAGTACTGCGCAAAAACCGATTCGTTGCGCTCCATCGCCGATTTAGTAGACGTAACGATCACGCGCCCCGTGCCCGAGAGCACGGATAGAAAATCTCCGCTGCCGCTGGCCGTGTTCACGAACACCACCGTCTCGCGCGAAAATCCAGAAATCCACGCGGCATAGTCGGCGGCAGTTGGATCCGGGCCAGGCAGGTTCACTTTGGAGCCCGCGCCTTCACCGCTGCCGTGACCGATGAGCACCACGAGCAAAACGTCGCCCGGTTGCACGCGACGCGACAGCGTGGTGAACGCCGCCGCCACGCCTTCCTTTGTGGAGCGTCCGCGCATCGGAGACGTTGCGATCGAGTCTTCGCTCAACACGATCACGCTCGAATCCGGCACATTCCATCGCGCCTTCGCGCCTGTGCGCAGCATGGTTGCCGCGCTGTCGAATGCATGTTTGTACGACGGTTCGCCAGAGAGTCCTTCGATGATCAGCACATGCGTGCGCTGCGCCAGCGCCGGCGATGCGATGCCCGAAAGAGACACGCAGCAGGCAAACCAGAGTGCAGCAACGCGTGTGCGCATCAGGCGAGTCCCCGCCACCGGCGGTAGCCCCACTCGGTCCCCAGCAACAACGCCAATACCAAAAGCACGATCGGCATATCCCACAGGTCTTTCGCTTCGCGCACCGTCACGCCGCTCTCGGTGTAAATCACGTCGTCAGCTAAACGTTGTGCGCCGGCGATGGGGTAATACCGTCCGCCCGTTTCCTTCGCGATGCGCGATAATAGCGGTACGCGCAGCTCCGCTTGCGCCATGTCTGCGCCGTGATCATCGACGAGCAACGTTGTCGTTGCCGTTTGCAAGGTATCTCGCGGCGTCGACGCTACCGCGACGGCCGCCGTCACTGCGACGCGCGGGCGTCGCGCCGCTGCCTCGACTGCGTAACGTCCGGAGTCGGTCGCCACAAACGAACCCGCGTACGTACCATCGTCGCGCAACGACCATTCGAGCGGTACGGTCACCGACGTGCCATTAGGCTTGGTGACCGTCGCAACGACCGTCGCGTCATTCACATCGCCGTAATAGCGGTCGGTCACGTGTGCGCGAACCGTCACGGCCTCGCCAGGTGCGACGCGTGACGGCGTCGTCTCTACGCTCATCGGCGATGGCGTCGACTCCACCAGCCAGCGCACCATTTGGCGCCAGAACGTTTGATGCGTCTCGTCGTCCGCTTTCATGCGCGCATTCATACGCCACTGCCACGCGTCCTGCACCGCGAAGACCGCACTCATGCCACGGCCATAGCGCTGCCATGCAAGCACCGGCACGTCGGCTCGCCCGCCGGCTACGGTACCCGCCAGCAACATCGTTGCGCCGGCACGCAGGGTGCCGCTTCGATTCACTGAGGTGAGTGGTGGCAATGAATCCCATTTTTGTTTGGACGCGAGTGCGGTCGGTCCGAATTGCAGCGCGGCAAACGCTTCGCCGGCACGCGTGGGCCGCACTTGCAATGTCGTCGCGGGGCCGTCGACGTTGATCGTTGCGCGCTCGAGCGTCACGGGCAACACGTCGGCGAGCGGCGTGTCGGCGAATCCGCCCTCCGACAGCGACGCACGTCCACCGAGCACCAGCAGCGCGCCACCACGTTTGTTGACGAAGTCGGCGATCAGTCGCAGTTGATCTGCGCTGAAGAATGCGGCCTCGACGCTGCCCAGGATGATCGCGCGATATTGAAAAAGTTCATCGCGCGTCGTCGGAAATCCGCTCACTAGTTCGAGGCTGTCGGCGACGCCTAACCGCAGATATTTGTGCTCGGCGCTGCGCATCAATCCGACCACCTGAATCGCGCTATCCCCAGCCACCGCGCGACGCAGAAATGCGAACTCGGGCCTCGGCTCGCCCTCAACGTAGAGCACGCGATCGGGGCCTTTGCGCACTTCGATGCTCGACTGCCACTCGTTGTTCTCCACCACGACTTCATTGGGCAGCGGACGCGCACGCACCGCGAGTCGATAGGTGCCCGCGGCGAGCGGTGGGACACGGAGCCGCACGTGTACCATGTCGCCCTTCTCCGGCATGCGGACGTCTTGGGTTGCGACGACGCGACCATCCGCTTCAGCGACAACAGTGACTTTGTCCTTGCCAACGCCGCGCATGCGGACGTCCGCTTCGAGCAGAATCGTCGCGCCGGTCAGGGTTCGCGTCGGTGCACTGACCCGCTCGACCGCAAGATCGCGCGCGAACTGTTCGCTTCCGACGCCGACGGTGTAGACCGGGACGCGCCGCGCCCGCAGCGCCAGCAGAGCATCGTCGTACGCCGTGTGTCCGTTGTCTGCACCATCGGAGACCAGCACGACGCCGGCGAGCGGCATTCCGGCCAACTCGTCGCGAACATCATCCAACGATTGTGCCAAATCGCTTTGCGTGCCCGCACCGGACAAGGCGCGGCTCGACGCCAGCGGACTCGCATGGGCCGCAAAGCGAAAGCGGCGGAGCGCGAACCGTTCGCTCAGCTTTTTGGACAACGCGCTGGTGTCGTCGAAGACGCGCTGCGTGGCGCGCAGCCGAGTCGTGTCACCGGCGTCTTTGATACGCATGCTGCGTGAATCGTCGATGAGCACGGCCAACACGTTGCGCTGCGACACGGCCGACGCGATCACCAGGCCGGGTCGCAGCAGGCATCCGATGACCAACAGCAGTGCGGCCCCGCGCAGAAGGCCGAGCACGACGCGATCGGACGGACGCAGCGAGCGAACGCGCGCATACGCGAACGCCACAAGCAGCAGGCACGCCGCCGCCGCGCCTGCGACGACCAGCACCGGCACGACCGGTGAAACGACCAGATCCCCGCGCGAGAAGACACGCGGCGGATACTTAAAAAAGAACGCGACGACGGCGTCGAATGCAGATCCCACGGAGTCCGGATGGCGTCGTTCGAAGCGATGGTGCGAGCGGACCCGCCGAGTTCAGCGGGGCCGTCGGGGCGGATGACGACAGTGCATCTCAGCACATGAGGCGTCTACCCCGTGACGCGGTTCCCGGTCATGTCGTTGGAC
>JBBQDB010000093.1:0-15583 GCA_038319245.1 Gemmatimonadales bacterium | reverse complement strand
GGGTTCACATTACCGATGGGCTGCAGGGCAACGCCGTCCTTGTTGAAGTACTTGAGCGGACGCTCGGTCGCTTTGCCATAGGCTGACTTTGCCACGTAGTAGCCGAGTTCATTGAGCTGGTAGTCGCTCGCCGCACCGGCCAACTTGCCGTTGGCGATATTCGTAGCCAACTGCGTCGCGTTCTGAATCCACGTGGACCCGTAGATGATGCCGAACACCTGGCCCGGCGCGATGCGGAAGATGCGTGTGTTGCCGTCTCCGGCATCCGGACCGGCGAGGTACGGCCCGACATTGAGCTTGGTGATCGTCGAGCGCGTGCGGTCGCCGGTGAGGTTGAGGCGCCAGAAGAAATTCTTCGAGCTGGCGAGCACCGCGCCGAACGCAAATTCGTGCGTGTTGCCTTCGAGCGTCGCGGCATTGACCCACGTGTTCTGATAGCCCGTCGCCGCCGACGTCGGCACGTTCAGGATCTGGTCGCTCGTGACCTTCTTGGAATAGCTGTATTCGAGCGTGAAGTTCTTGAGGAAATTCAGGTTGAAGCCAGCTTCCGTTTCGGCCGACTTGGCCGGCTTGAGCTCCGGGTTGCCGAGCGTGACCTTGGATGGACTACCGCCGGCAACGGAGAAGACTTCGTACTGCGCATCGAACGGCGGACGCAGACCGGCTGTACCGTACGAAACGCGAATCTTGCCTTCGTCGATGCCCGGGATGTGAAAGTCTTCGCTGAAACGGTAGGCACCCGAGGCGCGCACGTACGTCGCCTTGCGTGACTTCGCTCCGAACAAGGAGGACTCATCCTGCCGCACCAAACCGTCGACGATGTAGCGATCCTTGATGTCGAAGGTGGTGATCGCAAACAGGTTGCGATTGCGGATCGTGATCGACTGCGAGCCGGGAATGTTCGGGTTGTTCGGATCCTGTGCAGCGGCCCCGAACTCCGTCACGCCCGTCACCGTCAGCTTGGATGCCGCGACGTTGAGGAAGTTCTGCTGCTGATCTTCATACACCGTGGCGAGCTTGGTCGTGTTGGTGAGCCAGCTGCCGATCCTGCGCGTGGAGGTGAGCGTCGCGCCGGTGTTGAATGAGCGACCGCTTCCGTTCTGCTGAAAGAGCGAGCCCGAGCCCTTCGTGCCCGTCGAGCCCAGGAAGCCGATCGGCGTGAAGTTCTTGAGCGACGTGTTGGAGACGTCGTAATTGAAATTGCCTTCGGCCGTGAGCCAGTCGAGTGGACGGTAGGTGAGCTTGGCCGTACCGGTGAACCGGTCGCGATCGTTTGCCGTCTTCTGGTTATTGAGGCGATAAAGCGGGTTCGACAGGTTGCCCGACGAGGGCGGCTGCCGGATGATGGCATTGAAGGGCGTGCCATCCTTGTTGGCCGCGTTGATGTCGATGTTCGGCTCGAGGAACCGAAGACCGAAGAACAGGCCACCTTCGTTGGTCTGATCGGCGTGCGACCGACCATAAAACGCGCCGGTCGTGAAGTTCATCTTGTCGCTCAGTTGCTGATCGACATTGATGCGGAAGTTCTGCCGGCTGTAGCCACTGAGCAGCGTCAGCACGCCCGTTTCGCGAATGTTCTGCACCGAGGCGTTGAAGTTCGTCGCTCCTTTGCGATGGCCCACCGAGATGTAGTTGCTGAGCGTCGCACCCGGCTTGAAGACCGCGTCAAGCGCGTTGTACGTGAACGGATACGAGTTGTCGGAGATATCGTCCGCCCGCGAGATGCGCTGGCCGTTGGCGTTGAGCTTGAACCCCTTGGAGAGCAGCGACGTTTGTTGCGTCGGGTCGAGCTCGAAGGCGGTCGAGGTGTTGAGCGCAACCCTCTTCGGCAGGTAGCTCTGGCCGTACTCGTTACGGAAGGTGAAGTTGGTCTGCCCTTCGGCGAGGTTGGCGCCACGCTTGGTGAAGATCTGAATGACGCCGTTGGCGGCGTCCGATCCATACAGCGAACTCGCCGCGGCACCCTTGATGATCTCGACGTGGTCGATGTCTTCCGAGTTGATGTCGGCGAGCCCTAAGCGGGTAATGGTGCCGTCGACGATCACCAGCGGATCCTGACGTCCGGCCAGCGACGTGGCCGAGCGCAAGCGAATGGACGGCTCGGAGCCCGGCGACCCGGACGTGACCGTCACGCTGGCACCGGCGACCTTTCCACCAAGGCTGGCCAGTGGCGAGGAGGCGGGCGCGTCTTTGATCGAGCTGGCGTCTACGACACTGACGGCGAAGGCGGTCTTCTTTTGCGAGGTCGCATCGGACACACCGGTGACGACGACCTGCTCGAGGCTCAAGACGTCCTTGTCGAGATCGTAATCCTTGTCAATGCGACCCGGGGCGATGGTGATCGGCAGGCGTTTGGGCTTGTACCCGATGAATCGCACCACAAGGTTGACCGCTCGGCCACGATACTTCGACACGTCGACCGTAAAGCTGTACTTGCCGTCGAGCGTGGTGATGGTGCCCGCGCCAATCTCCGGGATGCCGACGCTGGCGCCGCCAAGCGGGTTGCCGGCCGACGTCACCTTGCCTGCAAAAACTTCGGTTTGCGCCTGTGCGAGGCGCGCGCTCACGGCGAGCGCCGCCAGCGCGGTGACCATGCGCATTGACCTGTGGATCAAGACACCATCCATTGCGTTACCTCGTGTGGTGAGGGGGAAGCACCAGCTGACTCACATCGGTGGGACGACAGCGCTTCGGTCGAACATACTGTGGCACCGTTGGTATCAGCACCGCAACACTTGGTCACAGTATGCGAACGCCACTTGCCTTGCGCAATGGCGATTCGTCCCCAGCGGCCGCTCCATGTCCTCTGTAACCACCGGCTTGACCCTCACGTCACACCCCCCTCACATTTGTAACGGATATGCCACCCGTTCGCCGACTCTACTCCCAGGTGTGGATGCTCGTACGCGTATGCGCGATGTCACCGATCGTATCGCTGAGCGTATCACTGGCCGTGTCACTCGCACTGGCCGCGAGTGCGTCGCCGTTGCGCGCGCAGGCGTCGAACGGTCGGCTCAGTGGTGCCGTCATCGACAAGGTCACCGGTGCCCCGATCGCCGACGCGGTCGTGGTGTTTCTTGGTGATGGGCGCTCCGCGATAGCGGACTCGACGGGCAAGTTTCGCTTTGAGAACCTCCCCTCCGGGCTGCTGCGCTTCACCGTGCGCGCCAAGGGGTTTCCGTCCGGGAAACTGGTGATCGCGCTGGCGAAAAGCGAAGCGATGGAGCGTCAGGTCGAGTTGGACTCGGTCACGGTCGCGATGGCGCCGGGCAACGCCCAGTTTCTCCCCAAGGTGAATGTCGAAGCGGCGGCCAGCCTCGGGCCGCGCTTTGCGAACTTCGAGCGGCGGCGGGCAACGGGCGCGGGCCAGTACCGCGTCGCCGATGACATCGACCAAAGTGGTGTCACGAACCTGCAGGAAGTCGTGCGCGGCATGCGCGGCGTCACCGTCGAATGCGGCGGTGGCCTGGGGTGCCACATCCGGATGACGCGCGCGCCGATGCAGTGCCCGCCGGAGTACGTGGTCGATGACAACGTCGACAACATGTTCGGCCCGACGATCCCGGTGCGCGATATTCAGGCGCTCGAGGTGTATACCGGGCCAACGGATGTCGCGGGCGAATACGCGGGGCGGAACGCGGGCTGCGGAGTGATTGTCATCTGGACGAAATCGGGACCGCCAAAGCGGAAGAAATGACGTGGCAACGCCTGTCAAATATGTGTGGAATCCGCGAGGCGCTCAGGGGCGATCCGCGCCGTATTGCACGATCCAGAGCGGCTACCGGATGTTCGCGCCGTTCACCGGCCCGCCATGGAAAAACGCAGCGGGCGTCATCACGCCGTTCGCCTTGAACACCGCGCCGTCCTTCATGACGAACGTCACGTTGCGCACGGCGTCGATGTTCTGCAGAGGGTTCCCGGAGAGCGCGATCAGATCGGCCGCGAGCCCGACCTTGATCGGCCCACGCTTGTTCTCCGTCTCGCTCACCTTGTACCCACTGATCGTCATCGCGCGCAGGATGTCCAGTGCGGGGATGCCGGCGGCCTTCCACGTTTCGATGAACTCGATGGCCACCTCGCCGCGTGTCTTGCCGGGCACGTAGTAGTCGGCATCTGTACTGAACGTCAGCGGCACCTTGTTTTCATAGGCGTTCTTGAGGCTCGCCACCGTGCGTTGGAAACGCGCCGGATTGGTGTGGTTCCCCTCCTGCAGGGTGATGGGTGTTTCCGTGCCCGCGCGCCAGATGCCTTTCGTCGCCATCAGCTTGTGCATCTCATCGTTCATGCCGCTGTCGTGCGCGATCGACCAGATCCCTGCGTCGATCGCCCGCCGCGCGCCGTCCACCGTCTGCACATGCCCTTCCACCTTGAGCCCGATCTTCTTCGCCTCACTGATGAAGAGCCGGATTTCGTCGGTGGAATACCCCCACGGTTTGCAATCCACACAGATCTTGATCACCCGCGCTCCGAACAGTGCGTTTTGTCGCACCGCCTTGACGATCTCGTCCGGCGTGTCGGCGTCGAGGTATTCGGGATAGACAATCTTCTTGTCCACGGCCATCTCCGGCGTAGGCCAGAACTGGCCGCCCATCCCGCCGATGATCAGTCCCGAGTTGATGATCGTCGGCCCCGGAACCCATCCCTGCTCGATGGCTTGGCGCAGCGCGACATCGGCGTAGTTGCCGTTGTTCCCCATGTCGCGCACAATTGTGAATCCCGACGCCAGCATTTGGATGCCGTTTGATACCGCCTGAATCGCGCGCAGCGGTGTCGATTCCATCACATATGTGAGGTAATAGTTGTTGCGCTCGGGATCCACCTTGTACGTCAGCGCGAGATGATTGTGCGCGTCGACGAAGCCGGGCATGACGGTGAGCTGCGAAAGGTCGATGACCGTGGCACCGGCGGGAATCGCCACGCTGGCGCCGATCGCCGTGAACTTGCCGCGCTCGATGAGCAGCACCTGATTTGTCGCCGTGGCGCCGCTCTCCGGGTCGAGCAGGCGCCCCGCCTTGATGGCGGTGACCTGGGCCGGAGCAGTCGCCGCCAGTGACACGAGAAAAAAGGCGGCGTTGCGGAGATGATACAGTGCAGGGCGCATGATCGGTGACTGGAGGTGGACGCGGGCAGCGGTCTCCCAAAGTGCACCCTGAACGGTCAAGAGTCGACCGGCCGCATCGCTCGACCTCCGAGATCAACGGTTGCCAATCGGAATGGGGAGTGATATCATCGGGATTCATTTATGAGAACTATTCTCATGTAGTAATCACTCCTCGGACGGTACCGTGCGTCGCATCGCTCTTTTCCTATTTCTGTTGGCTGGTAGTCGGATCACTCCGCTGTCCGCGCAGGGTGTATCGGTGGTTGGGTCCGTCACCGCGCCGTCGGCCGGTCTATTCGCCGACGTCATCGCCGAATTGCGTGATCTGGGTTCCGCCGTGACGGTCGCCGCTGACGGCTCCTTTCGGTTCGAGAACGTGCCCGCCGGCGTACATCGCCTGCGCATTCGCGGCCCGCAGGTCGCGACGATCGAGCGCACGATCAACGCGGTCGCCGACGCTCCCGCGTTGCGTTTCGCGCTCGAGCCGATGGCGAATCGCCTGCCGGACGTCGTCGTCGTGGCATCGGCGCCGGTCGGACCGATCGGACAGCTGCCGGATGTGCGGGGCACCTCGATCTACAGTGGTCAGAAAACCGAAGTCCTGCTGCTCGACAGTCTGACCGGCAACCGCGTGCAGAATGTCACGCGCGAACTGCTCGCACGCGTACCGGGCGCAAACATCTCGGAAACTGAAAACGTCGGCTATCCGTCCAACGGCATCGGATTCCGCGGTCTCAATCCGGTGCAGTCGGTAGAGGTGAATGTCCGACAGAGCGGCACCAACATCGCCGCCGATCTGTACGGATACCCCGAGGTGTACTACGCGCCGCCGATGCAAGCCGTGGATCGCATCGAGATCATTCGCGGCAGCGCCTCACTCCAGTTCGGCCCGCAGTTTGGTGGGGTGGTGAACTACGTCCTCCGTGATGGACAGACAAATACGCGCGCCTCCTGGCAGGTGGCACAGACCGCCGCGAGTTACGGTGCGCTGACGACGTTTGCCGGCGTGACCGGCGGCACCAGCCGACTCACCTACAGTGGCTATGCACAGGGTCGACGCCAGGATGGCTGGCGGCACAACTCCCAGATGACCCAAGGACTCGGCACCGTGCGCCTTGGCTGGCAGGCGACGCCGGCAGTTACCATCCGCACCGAGTGGACGATATTCCGGAACCAGCAGCAGATGCCCGGTGGCCTCGACGATGCGCAATTCAACGTCGATGCGCGAAGCAGCGGGCGCTCGCGCAATTGGCTTGAAAGTCCGTGGAATCTCGGCTCCGTCGCATTCGACTGGCGCATAGCGCCGTCAGTGCGGCTGACAAGTCAGACGTCGGGCATATACGCATCGCGATCGCTGGTCTGGTTCGCTGATGCACCGCCGAGTGAGGCGGACGAGAAGAACGACGCGGGCCAATTCAGCGCGCGCGAAGTGGAAGTGGAACGGTTCCGGAATGTCACGAACGAAACGCGATTGCTCAGCACCTTCATGATGCGCGGGCGTCCGCAGACACTGGCCATCGGCGCGCGACTTTTCGCTGGTACCTTGCGACGCCTCGAGGGTGGCGTGGGGTCGAACGGTTCCAACTTCGATCTGCGCACGGTGAACAATCACTACGACAAGGATTTCACCTTCCGCACCGGCAATGTGGCGCTGTTCGCAGAGCAGTTGTTCAGGCTCACGGACCGCTGGAGTGTGACACCCGGTGCGCGTGTGGAGTGGCTGCGCTCGAGTGGTGCTGCCATGATCGCTGACAGTGCGAGCCCCCTGCCGGCCATCACCCGTCGATTTGCGCTGCTTGGCATCACGTCGCAATACGAGCTGACGCCCAGCATCAATGCGTATGGCAACCTCACACAGGCCTACCGGCCGATCGAATACTCGTTCCTGGTGCCATTCGGTGCGGTGAGCCGCGTGAGTCGTACGCTTGCGGATCCCAGTGGTGTGACGTCAGACCTTGGCGTCCGCGGCACCGTGCGCGGCGTCGTGACGTTCGACCTGAGCGCGTTCTGGATGACGTACAACAATCGCATCGGCCTTATCTCCGGGGTCGATTTGAGTGGCCAGGCGTACACCGAGCGCGCGAACGTCGCGAACAGTGTGCACCGCGGCGTCGAGACGTACATCGATCTTCGTCCGGGTCGTCTATTGTCGTTACCGAAGTCGTGGGGTGATCTCGATCTGTACAACTCGTTCGCGTACGTGGACGCCACCTATCGCGCCGGCGCGTTCTCCGGCAACCGCGTCGAGTATGCACCCAGGTTCCTGAATCGCCTCGGTGTGATCTGGTCGAAGCAACGCTTCTCGTCCACGATCCAAAGCACCACGGTCTCTGACCAATTCGGCGATGCGAACAACTCGCGCGCCGGTTTCAATCCGATCGTCGGACTCGTACCGGCCTATCAGGTGATCGACTGGTCGGGCAAGGTGAGCATCGCACGATTCTCGCTCAATGGCGGCGTGAATAACCTGCGCGATGCGCACTATTTCACGCGGCGCGCCGACGAATATCCCGGCCCTGGGATCCTGCCGTCTCTCGGCCGCTCGTTCTATTTCAGCATAGGGGCGATGTATTGACAAACACATCGTATTTCGGCGCCGCGGCGGCCTCGCGGCAGTGATTGTTTTGTAGTGGTCAGGGTGCATCGAGACATCGGTTGTACCCGCGCCACCCGAAACACGGGGAATCGTCGTCGTCAGGTCTGGCTCGGTCACCGACGTGGCGATACGCACGATCGCACAGCCACGGGCCGCACACGACGCGGATTGGTCATTGGTTTTTCTTATTCGCCGTTACGGATGCGTGATCGTCAATCGATGCGCACCCGGCGTGATGGCGACGTTTTGTTGCGTGTTGTCCGGCCACCGAATCGAGAGCTCCGTCGCATTGGGTGGGAGGGCGAGGACCGTGGTCGCGGCGTCCATCGACCAGTAGCCACTGCCGGCATGGAGTTCGCGCACGGGACCGGGTATACCGTTGGCGACCACGCGAAGCTGCGCGCCGATGCCCAGCGGATTGCCCGCGCCGCCCTTGAGTGTGACCGTCAATCCGGGCACGCCACCGATGTTGTGCCAGAGGGTCATCGACGCGCCGTTCTGTGCAACCGCCAGGTCTACACGCCCATCACCATCAAAGTCGGCCGCGGCGGCGCCTCGTTGGTCGCCCAGAATGGAAATTCCGCTGGCTTGCACGGTTTGCGCGCGAAACGCGCCAGTGCCGTCGCCCAACAGCAGCAGCCCGGCACCCGCGTCGAAGCGCATGGTGTTGATCTCGGTCGGGAAGAAGTTCTGCGCGAGGAACAGATCTTCGTGCCCGTCGCCATCGAAATCCGCGACCACCACACCGAACGACGGTGCGAGCTGTGCCGCGGTCGGCAGCGCCCGCGCCTCGAACGTGGTGCCCCGATTGAGAAAGAGTGTGTGATCAAACGTTGTGGCACCAACGCGCACCGCGCGCGATGCCGTTGGTCCGAGCAGCACGTCCACATCGGCCTTGGCAAAATCTGCGTACGACGCGAATTGACTTTTGATCGATGGAATCGCGGCGCCCAGTCGCGACAACGGATCGAGCGGCATCTCGCGATTCGTGAGCGAATCCGCGCGCGCAAGGAGCAATCCGAGGCGATCGTCGGCAAAGCGGCTGACGATCAGCGTGTACGGGCGCTCGACCGACGTTTGCCATGGGATATTGCGTCCCCAACTCGTGGCGATGATATCGAGCTTGCCATCGCCATCAAAGTCACCGACCGCCACACCATTCCAACGGCTCGAGCGGGTGCTCATGCCAAGCTCGCGTGTGATGTCGCGGAGCTTGCCGGCATCGTTGTGCAGCACACGCACGGGGCCGAATTCTGTCGCGAGCACAAGCTCAGGGCGTCCATCACCATCGAGATCGGCGAAGACGGCGGATGACACGAGCCCCAACTTGGACATGGCGCCGAGGTTTACACTATCGGGGACGAACAGACCGGCTGCAGTGCCGAGCAGCAGTCGCGAGCGCGCGGGCAGTGGCCATGCACCGGGAATGACGCGCGCGCCGATGAACAGATCGAGATAGCCGTCACCGTTCACATCGGCCATCGCCATCGGGCCGACGCTCGCCGTGTCACCCGGAATCCAGTCGATGGACTGACCGAGCAGTGCGCCGCTCGTGATCCTTTTGGAACCGCCGATGACGTTGCCCGTGACCGACGGAAGCGCGACCGCATCGGCGAGGGATAAGGCTTCGTAACTCGCTTGCCCGACCAGCAGCATACGGCCCCCGCGCAGATACGGCGCGGGAAGGACGGTGGTCTGGTCGAAGCGTTCAGTCGCGCCCGGCATCGGCATCGGCACAAAACGGCTGCCGTTCCCTGACGCGATGTTGCGCAACACCGTCAGTCGCCCACCATGGCCGCTGCCAAAGACGAGGTCCTCACGACCATCGCCATCGACATCGATCCAACTGACGCCGGGGCCGAGCTGGCTCAGTCGGGTGGGGAGGAGCGGCTGACGTTTGAAGTCGGCGTAGAGCGAATCGACATGCGTCGCGCCGCCAAGCATTTCCGTCGCAATCTCGAAGATGGGCGACGAAGCGGGTATCGACGCAGGGGTCGGCGCCGATGCGATGGTGCGTGACGTTGAGTCACGCGCCCCGCGTTCGTCGATTTCATAGAGCCGATTGGCGCGCACATCGCGCAGGATGCTGTGCAATCCGTTGCGCCATCGCACGTCGATGACGGCGGCGCTGTCGGCCGACATCGCAAACGTCAACTGCGCGTCACTCCCCGAGAGGTAGTAGCCACCACTCGTCATCTCGCGCGATTGCATGGGCAGCCCGGGGGCACGCACCGTCACCAGCGCGCCGATGCCTTGCGTGTTCGCGCCGGCTCCGCGCAAGCGCACACTCACACGCGGGGCGCCCGAGGTGTTGCGATACACGACCGACGGCGCATCGAGACGCGTGACCACCACATCGAGCGCACCATCGCCATCGAGATCGGCGAGTGCGATTCCCTGCGAGATCGCGCTGTCCACGCCAAAGCCCCATGCGCGACTGACATCCTGAAACGCGAGCGCATGGCCGTTGCGCATCGCGACGCTGGCCGTGCGCAACGGTGGAAACTCCGCCGACTCGCGGTTCCATGGTGCACGCGGAAAGCTGTTGCGGATACGCTCGTACGGATCGGCTTCGCGCACGTCGTACCGATGGCCGTTGACCGCGAGCAGATCTTCGTAGCCGTCGAGGTCCACGTCGAGAAACGCCGATCCCCATGTCCAATCGGTGGCCGTCACACCGGCAAAATCGCCGATCTGCGCCCACGTACCATCGCCGCGCGACAGGTGCAGCATGTTGCGCATCCACTGCGTGCGCTCGGGCGACAGACCACCGGGCTTCTGCAGCGGCGTGTGCGTGGGGATGTCGCGCTGCCGGGCGGCGAGCGTTGGTGCGAGCATGTCGGTGGTGAAGATGTCGACGTGGCCATCGCGATTGATATCGGCGAAGTCGACGGACATGCACGTGTTGCTGGTCACCCGCAGCGCGGTCTGCGGCGCAAGCTGAAAGTTGCCCTTGCCATCGTTGAGCCAGAACAGATCGGGGTCTTCGAGATCGTTGCAGACATACAAGTCGGGCGCCCCGTCGCCGTTGACATCGTAAAAGCGTGCATCGAGTGAGAAGTAGTCCGGATCGACCAGCAGCGGCTTGCCATGCTCATCGCGGAAGCGCGGCCCGAGCACGGGCGTGCGTGTGAAATGCCCCGTCCCGTCATTCAGGAAAAAGAGATCAGGCTCCGCGCGCTGTGAGCGCAGGTACCCACCCAGATCGGGGCGCGACTCGACGCGATACTCCTTCTGCCATTCGTCCGCGACGACCACGGAGTCGCCATCCTTTTTCAGCACCTGATCGAAAGCACGCTGCTGCGGCGTGTACACGTCGAGCGCGTTCTTCGTCTTGTAGGTCGCGACGTACAGATCGAGCGTCCCGTTGCCGTCGACATCGGCCAATGTCATCGTCGTCGCGTTGTACCCGCCCGTCAAACCACTTTCGGCGGTTGCATCGCTGAAATGTCCCGTGCCGTCGTTGCGATAGAGCTTGACCGGTCCACCGAATGTCCCGACGATCAGATCGAGATCGCGATCCCCGTCGACATCGGCGAGGACGACGCTCGTCGTCGCGAGTCCCGTGAAATCGAGTCCGCTCGCTTTGGTGACCTCCGTAAAGTGAAAGTCGCCGTCGTTGTGGTAAAGTGCCGCGGGCTTTTCTTCCGACGCCAGCACGATATCCGGCAACCCGTCGCCATCCACGTCACCAAGCGCCACGCCAGCGCCGTCCAGCAAGCCGCGATTGGCCAACCCGTGTTCGAAATCGATGTCATTGCGATGTGTCAGACCGGTAGACGACGCGGTGAGCATGCGAAAGCCCGCTCTTCCCGCGCGCGCTACCGCCAGCGCACGCCAGCGATATCCGGACTCGGCGTGCCATTGGGTATCGACGGGCGTACCGCGACAGGAGACCACCAGCAGCACCAGCAGCACCAGCAGCATCCGCGCACGGGCCGCGCCCGGCGGCAGCACGCCGGCTCGACCAGTCTCTGCGCTACGTGCCACGCGCGCTGCGCAGGATGGTCCGCGCGCGTGACTCACTGCGCGAATCGCGAGGTCGGACGACGCGTCTTGAGCGCATTCACCTGTCGGCCGATGCACTGCCCTTGCACGAGCCCGTCGAGCACAGCGGGAAAAAAGTGGACGCCAGCGTACACGCGGGATATCGCGACTTCGGTACGCGCTGCGGAAAACGTCGCGAAGCGCCGAGGCGGTTGACCGATGTCGACCTGCGTCGAGTCGAAGTACGGAATCGTATCGCCAAGTCGTGCGATGAGCACTTCGACCGCCGCGCCCGATTGCACCGAATGTCCTGATGGATATTCAGGAAAGGGCGGTGTTGGGATGACGGTCTGAAATTTCGGATTGAAGACGCGCTGTACATAGGCGACCGGCCGCACGACATTCGAGCGAAACTTCTCGTGCCAGCAGCCGATCATGGCATCGGCGATGGCGAGCGAGGTGAGCGTGTACAGCTCGACCGCTTCGTCGGCCGAGAGGTGCCGACGCGCGATCATGAGATTGACGACACTGACCCAATGAAAACCGGGCGTGCCTGTGGCAATGGGATTGTCCGCCCAAAAGAGCGCGATCTGCTTCTGATCGGGCGTGAGCGCCGATACGGTGTCGAGGAACTGCCTGCCCATCTGCCAGAACGCAGAGCCTTCGCGCTCCGAGTACGCGGGCGGAGCAGGCGGCGCGCACGCGACCCCCGACGGGATGACGAAGGTGCGCAGGTTCCCCCAGTACGGCTCGGTGGGCTTCATGGGGTTGAACGACGGCAGCGTGGTTGCACCGTCGACCTTGGGGCGATTGGTGAACGTGCCCTTGCTCGTCGCGTTCTCCACGTCTTCGTGCACATTCGGATTGGCGAGCTGCACGAGGTCCGATTGCGCCGACAGCGTTTGCGGGACGAACTGCGCGACGGTCGCCGTATTGCTCCATTCCTCGCGCTTTACCGACGGCGTCCACGCGCGTCCCCGCGTGGCGTAAAAACTGTCGGTCGCGGCCCACGCCAGAATCGCTGCGGCAATCGTGCGCCCGTGCGCCACCGAACGATCACGCATGACCGCGCGAATCCCCGCTGCCTCGCGCGCGGCAATCTGCGCCGCGGCGAGTGAATCGATCGTCCGCCGTGTCGACGGCAGGCCGTCGCGATACAGCGAATCGGCGACCACGCGCTCGGCTTCCGCGGCGACAATCGCGCCGTCGAGCGGCTGCACGGACTCGGCTAACGGCAGTGCAGGAAACCCGTTGAGCTGCCCGCTGAGCGACGCAAGCGAGCCGCCGGCTGCGGACGCGTAGCCTTCGTAGAGCGCCAGCGCGCTGTAGGCGGAGATGCGCGACGCCACCGGTGGCCCGAGTCGTTCACTGCGCACGACGGCGAGCGACATCTTCATCCACTGTGCGACCAGCTGCGGATCGGCCGGCGTGCGGTTGGGCGTACAGCCCATCGACAAGGCGCCGCACAGTACGCCGATCATCAGCCGTGCACCAACGTTCGTCTTCATGCGTCTTCTGCAAGGGTACGTCGACCGAGAAGTGTGCCGCCGTAGGTTACGCGCAGCGGCTGCGCTCTGGTAGGCCGTCCCGCGCGGTTGATGCATACCGTCGGCGAATGCAGGACGCGCGGGCGACGTGTGCATAACTTATTCGGATGTACCATCCGATCTCTCGCGCGCTCAGTCGCGCCACTTTCGCCGCGTTCGTGCTCGCACTCGCGAGCTGCACTGAGCAGCGTCGGAGCGCAGCCGCCGACGTTCCCGGAGCCGATGTTCGACGGTTGCCGCCGCAACGCCTCAGCGAAGCTCCTGACGTGATGGTACAGGCAGCAGACCACGGCCGCGTCCTTGGCGCCGACTCCGCAGCAGCGCAGCTGTTCGTCGTCAGCGACTATCAATGTGCGACGTGCAAGGCGTGGTTCGAGCAGGTGTTACCGGTGATTCGGCGCGAATACGTGTCGAGCGGGCGCCTGCGATTGACGTGGGTCCACTATCCGCTACGTGCACATCCGAACGCCGTCACCGCGTCGGCCGCCGCGATGTGCGCCTCGGCACAGGTCAAATTTTACGAGGCGAGTGCGGCCATCTTCGCGGCCGAATCGCAGTGGGGATCGGCGTCGGACGCGGCCGGTGCGCTTGAATCGTTGGCGCGCGTGCCCGGCGTCGATGCATACGCGCTGCACGAGTGCCTCACCGGCCGACGGATGCTGCGTCAGATACGGCTGGACATCGACTGGGCCGACAAGTCCGGTCATGGAGCGCCGCTCACCGTCCTCATCGGACGCCACCGGCTTTCCGGCTCGGCCGAACTGCCAGCGGTGCGTGCCGCCATCGATTCGAGTCTGGCCGGACGGTAGGCTGGTCGTCCTGATCGCGAATTACCGGTTGACCCCCAGCCTCGCGTGCAGCAACGTGCCGGTACTCTTGCCGAGCCGCATCGAGGTAGTCTTCGTGTGCTCCGCCTTCCCGTCGCAACGCTCCGCCTCCCGTCGCAACGCTCCGCTCTGCCCCTCGCCCGAGATCGCGTATGCTGCCGTTCCGTCCGCTCGTCCTCCTTGCCGTGCCTGCCGTTGTCGGCGCGGTGCTGGGTGCCACTCATCGCGACGCACCGCCGCTGTTGCGCGCGGCCGCGCTTCCCCTCGACTCCACCCTGCGCGCCTCGTATCGATGGCGCAACATCGGTCCGGACCGTGGCGGCCGCTCGATTGCAGCCAGCGGCGCGAAGGGACGCCCGAAAGAGGCCTACTTCGGCGCGGTGGGCGGCGGGTTATGGAAAACGACGGATGGCGGTGACAACTGGACGCCGATCACCGATGGCCAGCTCACCAGCGCGTCGGTTGGTGCGGTGGCCGTGAGTGAGAGCAATCCTGACGTCGTGTATATCGGCACGGGCGAGACGTGCATTCGCGGCAACATCATGCCCGGCGATGGCATCTACAAAAGCAGCGACGCGGGTAAGACGTGGAAGCACATCGGATTCCGTGACGTGGATGGCATTTCCAAGATTCGCGTCGACCCGACCAACCCGGACATCGTGTACGCGGCCGTCTTCGGCAAATACAGCGTGCCGAGCGCTGAGCGTGGCGTGTTCAAGAGCACCGACGGTGGCACGACGTGGAAGAAAGTGCTCTTCCGCGACGACAGGACCGGCGCGATTGATATCGCGATGGATCGCAATAATCCGAAAGTTCTGTACGCCGCGATGTGGGAAGCGTATCGCAAGGAATTTCAAATGTCGTCGGGTGGCGCGGGTAGCGGCTTGTTCAAGAGCACCGACGGCGGCGAAACGTGGACGGAGATCACGCGGAACAAGGGTTTGCCGAGCGGCTTGATTGGGCGCATCGGGGTTGCGGTCACGTCGGCCAATTCGAACCGCGTGTACGCCGTCGTCGAGAACGACGAAGGCGGTTTGTTTCGCAGCGACGATGCCGGTGTGACGTGGGCGCTGGTGAATGGCAGCCGCGACATTCGGCAGCGCGCGTTTTACTACACGCACGTCATCGCCGATCACAGGAATCAGGACGTCGTCTATCTCGAGAACACCACGGCGTTTCGTTCGACCGATGGCGGCAAGACGTTGCAGGGCATCAACGGCAATACGCACGGCGATACACACGATATGTGGGTCGATCCGGACGATGCGTCACACCTCATCATGGCGAACGACGGCGGTGGTGCGGTCTCGTACAACACGGGTCGCAGCTGGAGCGAAGAGGATTTTCCCACCGAACAGTTCTATCACGTGATCACGACCGCGCATGTGCCGTTTCATGTGTGCGGCTCGCAGCAGGACAACAGCACGTTGTGCACGCCGAGCAACTGGAATGCGAATGCGGGCTTCGGCCGTGGCGCGGGTGCTGGGCGCAGCGCGGCGGGTGGCCCGGCCCCCGATCCGACGTC
>JBBQDB010000092.1:0-15669 GCA_038319245.1 Gemmatimonadales bacterium | reverse complement strand
ATCGTCGATGTGGTGATCAATCATCTGCGCAAGAAGATTGATGCGAAGCACGAGAAGAAACTGATCACGACGGTTCGTGGCGTCGGCTATATGGTTCGCGCGTAGCCGCGAGCATCAACGAGCATGGGATCGATTCGGTCGCGACTGACGGCGCTGTACGCGGCAGCGCTCATGATCACCATGCTGCTGTTCGCGCTGGCGCTGTTGTACGTGCGCCAGTTCACGGCCTTGAAGGAACTCGAAGCACGCGTCAACGCGGAAACGAATCAGGCAAAAGCGCTGATTGAATTCGCCGGCAAGCAGTTCACGCAACAGCTCGTCGTGACGCCGGATTCACTCGTTGGCGCGGAGGTGTCGCCCAAGTTGAAGCCGTTGCTCGAAGTACTGCCGGATTTCGTGCTGATCAAGGATGCGCGCGCGTACTCGCTGTACCGATCCGAACGCGTGCGGCTGCTCAGCGAGAGTGACCAAGGGATTCTCGACTCGGCGGCGTTTGCCATGCGCGACGGGCGCGATCCGATCAAGGTGCCACTCGCGTCTGGGGAATTGCTGCTGCAGTCGCGTCGCTTGCTTGGGATCGGTGCGCGGGGGCAGATCGATCGTGTCTGGGTTGGGATGCGCACCGACGCGGCCCAGCTGGCGCCGAGTGAATTGGTAAGCGTGATGATCGTGTTCGTGCTTTTTTTGCTGCCGATGTCAGTGTCCGTTGCGTACGTCATCGGCGGTCGCGCGTTTCGCCCGATCGATCGGATCATCGATCAGGTGGAGGCTATTACCGACGGTCGCTCGTTGCATCGCCGGTTGGCCATCGGCGCCGCGGGCGATGAGGTGGCGCGTTTGTCGTCGACGCTGAACGCGATGATCGAGCGACTCGAGACGTCGTTCGGTGCGTTGCGTCGCTTTACGGCCGACGCCAGTCACGAACTCAAGACACCGCTGACTGTCATGCGGGCCGACGTTGAGCGCGCTATGTCGCCGGTCTCGACGAGCACGGAGCAGGCCGTCGCGCTTGAGGAGGCGTTGCAGCAACTGACGCGGATGGCCGATCTGGTCGATTCCCTGCTCACGTTGGCGCGCGCGGACGAGGGGCGCTTCGATCTGCATCGCGAGCCGGTCGCGCTGGCGGCTTTGGCGCGTGAGGTCGTCGAGACGGCGAGACTCCTCGGCGAAGACGCGGGGCTCACCATTGACGCGCCGATTGTCGAGGAGGCAGACGTTCTCGGCGATCTCACCCGTTTGCGGCAGCTATTCCTGAACTTGGTGACGAATGCCATCAAGTACACGCCGCGTGGTGGACGGGTCGAGATCACGCTGGTGCGCAATGGCGATCAGGCTGCGCTGGTCGTGCTGGATTCGGGGATCGGCATCGCTGCGGCCGACCTGCCATACATCTTCGAGCGCTTCTGGCGCGCCGACCGGGTGCGCTCGAGGGCGTCGGAACGCGGCGGATTCGGGCTCGGCTTGGCGATCTGCCAGTGGATTGCCCAGGCGCACGGCGGCACGTTGGCGGTGCAGTCGCGCTTGGGACGAGGGAGCACATTTACCGTGACGTTGCCAATCGCCGGAACACCAGATGCGACGGACAGCGGCGAGTTTGCGGCAGATGAAGGAATGCTAACCACGGATTAATCCAACCCTAATGCTGTCACTATTGCTGGATCATGTCGGACCGGTAGAATCGCTGTAGTCAGTCCCCGGGGCATACATCCGGGCTCTGCGACCCGTTCCCGGACAAGCCATGTTCAACAATCTGGTTGAATCAAAAGCGAAGAAGCAGAAACGCGCGGGTGGGTCATTCGCTTCCGTTGTCTTCCATACGGCCGTCGTCGTCGCACTGGTGGTCGTGACGAAGAATTCTGGATTGGCCAAGGAGAAGACGAAGGAAGAGAAGGTGGACTTCGTCGAAGTGAAGAAGGACGAGCCCAAGCCGCCCGATCCTGTGAAGCCGCCCCCACCGCCAGACGCGGTCGCGGCTCCGCCACCACCCAAAGGATTCCAGGTGCTCTCTGCACCGATCGAAATCCCGAACATCATCCCCGATATCGACCTTTCCAAGAAGGTCACCGACGAAAGCGATTTCTCGGGTAAGGGTGTGGCCGGTGGAACGTCCAAGGGCGTGGAAGGCGGCAAGGCCCCGGTTCCGCAGGGCGATCAGCCGTACTTCGACTTCCAGGTCGAAAAGCCTGTCGTGATGGCCCCAGGTGCAGCGGGCCCGTCCTATCCCGATATGCTGCGGTCCGCTGGTATCGAAGGCACTGTGCTCGCGCAGTTCGTGGTCGACACCACTGGTCGCGCCGAAATGGCCACCTTCAAGGTGCTCAAGTCGGACAACGACCTCTTCTCGAATTCGGTCAAAAACGCGTTGCAGCGCATGAAGTTCCTCCCGGCAGAAGTGGGTGGACGTCGAGTGAAGCAGCTCGTGCAGCAGCCGTTCCAGTTCTCGCTGAATCGCTAAGTCCTTCCTCCTCATCGTTGCACGGAGACACGCACCATGAACATGTCGCTCTCAGAGCTGTTCAACTCGATGGGTTGGTTTGCCAAGGGCATCGTTTTCACGCTGCTCGGCATGTCCGCCCTGTCATTCACGCAGCTGATTTCGAAGTGGTGGTCGTTGCGGAAGGCGCAGGCCGAGACCCGGAAGTTTGCCCCGGAGTTCTCGCAGTTCCTCGAAGAAGACAACCTGAACGAAGCCATCAAGCTCGCCGAAGGCTACAAGAAGTCGCATGTCGCTCGTGTGCTCGGTGGTGCGCTTGGTGAAATTCGTCCGCTCATTCAGGATGGCTCGGTGACGGTGGCCGACATCAACTCGGCCGAGCGTGCGGTTGAGCGCGAAATGCTGATGACGATCGTCGATATGAAGCGCGGCATGGGCATCCTCGCGACGGTCGGTGCCACCGCACCGTTCGTCGGTCTGCTCGGCACGACGATGGGTATCGTCAACTCCTTCACCGGCATGGCCACGTCGGGTGCTGGTGGTATCTCCGCGATCGCCGGCGGTGTCGCCGAGGCGCTGATCACGACGGCTATCGGAATCGGTGTCGCCATTCCTGCCGTGTGGTCGTACAACTTCTTCCAGACGAAGGTCGACAACCTGACGGCCGAGATGACGTACACGTCGAAGGAAATGATCGACTATCTCATCAAGGGCGTCTCGGGCGAGTTTGGTCGCTCCCGCTTCACTCGCGAGTTCAACACGGCTGGCGGCCAGGCGATCTCGCAGTAACGGCGCAGCCTTTCGTAGCTGACAGAACGAACCGGTCGTTTCGGGCGCGCCTCAATCGGGGCGCGCTGCGAGCGACGACACAACGGAGTATTGCGCTATGGGTATGGGAGCGGGCGGTGGCAATGCCAGCGTCAAGGCCGATCCAAACGTCACCCCCATGATCGACGTGATGCTCGTGCTCCTCGTCATCTTCATGATCGTGGTGCCGCAGATCAACGCTGGCTTTACCGCGGTTCCACCGGACGGACAGAACCTCAAGTCGCATCCGGAAGAAGATGGTGATCAGGTGCTCGGCATCGACGATCAGGGGCGGTACTACCTGAACAAAAAGCCCGTGCGGAACGAGGATATGGAGACGCTTGTCAAGCAGATCTATAGCCAGCCGCGCGAGGACTACATCATGTACGTCAAGGCACACAAGGACCTGCAGTACGTCAAGGTCGTGGATGCCCTCGACAAGCTCTCGAAGTCAGGCGTTCGCGTCGCGGCGCTGATCACGGAACAGAAGCCGGGTACGGAATCGCTCGTCGCGAGCGATCGGATCGTGCCAGGAGCGAAGAAATAATGTCGATGTCCACAGGTGGTGGTGGCGGGCTCACGAACGAGCCGAACGTCACGCCGATGATCGACGTGCTCCTCGTCTTGTTGGTCATCTTCATGATGATCATCCCGATGAGCCGAAAGGCGATCGACACGCAGCTCCCCGATCCGACGCCGCAGCCGGCCAGCAACGTCGTGCCGGATCAGATCGTGCTCGAAGTGCTGCCGGATGACAAGTTCGCGATTAACAAGGAGCCGATCGACAAGGCGGCCCTGTTGGAGCGATTGAAGACGATCTACGGCCCCCGGCCAGAGAAAGTCATCTTCGTCAAAGGTGACACAACCGTGAAGTACAACAGCGTCATCTGGGCGATGGACCAAGCCCGTGGCGCTGGCGTGAAGGTGATCGGCGTTCCTCCCAAGTGAACGTCGACAGCTGATCTTTTTCGCACGCTCCGTGTAGCATGACGGGGATGCTGTAAATACGGCGGGCGAACCCCATGGGATCGTCCGCCGTAGTACGTTCACACTGGGGTGCCGCATGGTGTGCGGTGTCTTTGTTTCACTGCTTTCCTGGCTCACGCTCCGATCTCTCGCGAATGGCCAACGTTCCGTCGCCCCGCTCAGAATACGACGATCGCGAGACGCCGCCCATCGGCCGTCTTGGTGCTCGGCCGCCGTATCGTCCGCCTGTCGGCATCCCACTCGCGAAGGATCGCCGAGTGCGGGGATTTGTCATCTCCGTGTTGATGCATCTGTTGTTGATCTTGCTATTCATCGTGCCATTTACGTCACCTGAGCTACTCCGTGAGGTTCTCGGCGCCGGCGGCCCTGGACCAGCTGGGGGTGGTGGCGGAGGGAATCGCGGCACGGGTGGGAGTCCGAAGACCGAACGAATTCAGTTCGTCAACGTGGCGCCAACGCCCAAACCCGCCGTCATTCCGCCGTTGGTGAAGCCGCCCGAGATCAAGCCGATCGTGCCGCCGCCACCGGTGCCGCCGCCAACACCCACGCCGACACAACCGCAGACTCCGCCCAAGAGCACGACTCCCGACGCGACGGAGGCAAGGTCTGCCGTCGTTGGAACTGGCGGCGGTGCGGGGAATGACGGCAGCACTGGCGCCGGTTCAGGTAGTGGCGGCGGCGTCGGTTCCGGCGTGGGAACGGGAAAGGGTACAAGCGTTGGGCCCGGCACGGGCGGAGGCCCTGGGTCCATCTATCCTCCAGCGCCGACTGAGCTGTTCTTGCCGCCGATCCCTGTGCCGTCCAAGGCGCGCGGCACGGTCGTTGTCGTGTTCGATGTGGACTCCACCGGAAAAGTGCTTGATCTGCAGTTCACGCCGACGAAAGACGGTTCGTATAACAAGAAACTGCGCGATGCGCTTGCATCGATTCGCTTCCGACCCGCGGTGAACGCGTCCGGCGTTCCTGTGCGCGCGAAGACCGAGATTACGTACTCGCTCTGATCGGATCCAACCGCGTGTGCTGGTCCGACGTGACGGTTCCGTCGGAAATGGTCTGGCTCTGTCCCTCGCGGTCCTGTAGGTTGACGCGATCGTAACAGTCAGTTCCTTCGACGGTCGCCTCCGCGCAGCTGTTCGTGCGCAGCGCACCGTACACGCCGACGATTCCGTCTCCCTCCCTGGCGAGTATCCAGCACATGATGCCGTCCCTGTCCTTGCTCCTCTCGATCATCATTGGCGGGAGTGTTCTTGCTCTCGTTTTCGCCGTGTTTCTTGCGCGCTGGGTTCTCGCGCGAGGTACTGGAACGCCGGCGATGCGCAAGATTTCCGACGCGATTCAGGTAGGCGCGGAAGCGTACCTCGCGCGGCAGAACAAGACCATCGCGATGCTGGCCGTGCTGGTCGCGGTCGTGCTTGGCGTTGGTTACGGCGTCCTGCGTTCGCACAATGCCACCGATCCTGTCGATGATCCCAAGGTCTTCGCCCTCTTCATCGTCTTCTCGTTCCTGTTGGGCGCGCTGTCATCGGGTATTGCCGGGTACATGGGCATGTGGGTTTCCATTCGCACGAACATTCGGGTCGCCGCCGCGGCGATGACCTCGTTGAACGCTGCGTTGCAGACGGCGCTGCGCGGTGGTGCGGTGTCCGGCTTGTTCACGGTCTCCATGTCGTTGCTCGGCGTCGGCGGTTTGTTCGCGATTCTCAGTGCAATGATCCCAGCCGGCATGGATCAGAATGTCTGGGCGACCAAGATCCCGTTCTTGATTGTGGGCTATGGATTTGGCGCATCGTTCGTTGCGCTGTTCGCACAACTTGGCGGAGGTATCTACACGAAGGCCGCTGACGTCGGCGCCGATCTCGTTGGCAAAGTTGAAGCGGGCATTCCGGAAGACGATCCGCGTAACCCCGCCGTGATCGCCGACCTTGTGGGCGATAATGTCGGCGACTGCGCTGGTCGCGGTGCTGACCTCTTCGAATCGACGGCGGCAGAAAACATCGGTGCGATGATTTTGGGTGTGTTGCTCTTCAAGTCGTTCGGCATCGCCGGGATTCTGTTTCCGTTGGTGATCGGCGCGCTCGGTTTGCTCTGCTCAATCGTTGGCGTGATGACTGTCAGTACGACCGAGGATGCTGACCCGATGAAGGCACTCAATCGAGGCTACTACATCACGGCAGCGTTGGTGAGCGTCGCGATCTTCTTCGCGTGTAAGTGGCTCCTCGTTACGCCGGATGCCCCAGAAGCGTGGCTACACTATTTCGGCTGCGCGATGATCGGCGTCGTGACGTCAATCGCCTTTGTCTTCATCACGCAGTACTACACCGAATACCGTTATCGCCCCGTCTTGAGCATCGCCGAAGCGTCGCAGACCGGCCCGGCGACCAACATCATCATGGGATTGTCGGTCGGCATGGAGTCGACCGTGTTGCCGGTATTCACGATTGCGGCGGCGCTGGTGGGCAGCTTCATGCTCGGACGCTCGAGCGGCATCATGATTGATGGACAGCCGGCTGGTGGCCTGTTTGGTACGGCCGTCGCGACGATGGGCATGCTCGGCACCGCTGGCTACATCCTGGCGATGGACGTGTTTGGTCCGATCACGGATAACGCGGGCGGCATCGTGGAGATGTCAAAGCAGCCCGAGTCCATTCGCGACAAGACGGATCGACTGGACGCCGTTGGCAACACGACCAAGGCGCTGACCAAGGGTTACGCAATTGGCTCGGCTGCGCTCGCGGCCTTCCTGCTGTTTTCGGCATACCTCGATGAAGTGAAGAACTACACGGGCCAAGCGCTCCACGTTGACCTCAGCAAGCCGCAGGTGTTTGTCAGCGCGCTCATTGGCGGCATGCTCGTGTTCTGGTTCTCGTCCTTGGCGATGACCGCGGTGAGCAAAGCGGCGCAAAGCGTCATCACCGAAGTGCGCCGCCAGTTCAGAGAACACCCAGGGATCATGCTGGGCACCGAAGAGCCGGACTACGCAAAGTGCGTGGACATTGTGACGGTTGGCGCGTTGAAAGCGATGGTGCTGCCTGGATTCCTCGTCCTCGCATTTCCGATCGGCGTTGGGCTCGTGTTCAAGGCGCTCAGCGAAGGCAACGAACACCTCGGCGCTGAAGCTGTGGCCGGTTTCCTGATGATCGCGACGGTCGTTGGTATTCTCATGGCCGGCTTCCTGAACAACGGCGGCGGCGCGTGGGACAACGCCAAGAAGTACATCGAGACTGGCGTGTACGGTGGCAAGAAGTCGGACGCGCACAAAGCGGCCGTAGTCGGAGACACGGTTGGTGACCCGTTTAAGGATACGGCCGGTCCCTCGCTGCACGTGCTGATCAAGCTGTTGTCCACGATCACGCTGGTGCTGGCGCCCCTGTTCATTTGATGCGCACCTGATCGCCATCTGATCCTGTCTTGATCGCACACCCGCATACAACGTCATGGCGCATTCGCAGTCATCTGCACAACCGGCAAAGCGAGGCTTTCTCGGCATCAGCTTTTCGCAATGGATCCTGATTTCGATGGTGCTTGGCATCCTCATCGGATGGCAAGCACCCGATATCGCGGTCAATCTGAAACCGTTCGCGAACATCTTCTTGCGCATGATCAAGTCATTGATCGTGCCGCTGTTGTTCTCGACGCTGGTGGTAGGCATTGCCGGGCATGGCGACGATATGAAGAAGGTGGGCAAGCTCGCGCTGCGCTCCATCATCTACTTCGAAGTGGTGACGACGGCTGCGTTGGCGATCGGACTGGTCGCCGTGAATCTCGTGAAGCCAGGCGTCGGTGTACAACTCTCGGCAACCGGCGGTGAAGAGTTCAAGGCACTCGCCACGAAGACGCCGACGTTTGCCGGTGTGCTCGAACACACCGTGCCGCAGAGCTTCTTCGAGGCAGCCGCCAACAATGAGGTGCTGCAGATCGTGTTTTTTGCGATCATCTTCGCCGTCGCTTTGGCGCGGGTCGAAGGACCGTCGAAGAAGATCATGCTCGACTGGTTGCAGTCGCTCAGCGAAGTGATGTTCAAGTTCGTGGGCGTGGTGATGGCGTATGCTCCAATTGGCATTGGCGCGGCCATTGGTGTGACGGTTGGTAAGAGCGGACTCGGAGTCATGTTCAACCTCGCCAAGCTCGTCGGCACTCTGTACGTGTCACTCGTGATCTTCATCATTGCCGTATTGGTTCCGGTCGCACTGCTCGCGCGCGTGCCGCTCGGTCGTTTCTGGCGCGCGGTGCGCGAACCATGGCTCATCGCGTTCACGACTGCCTCAAGCGAAGCTGCGTTTCCGCAGGCGATGCAAGCGATGGAGAAGTTCGGCGTGCCACGACGTATTGTGTCCTTCGTGTTGCCGACCGGCTATTCGTTCAACCTCGACGGCAGTACGCTGTATCTCGCCATCGCGTCGGTGTTCGTTGCACAGGCTGCGGGGATTGATATGCCGATCTCGCAGCAGCTGCTGATGATGCTGACGCTGATGCTTACGTCGAAGGGTGTCGCTGCGGTGCCGCGTGCATCACTCGTGATTCTGTCGGGCGCGCTCGCCCAGTTCGGCCTCCCGCTCGAAGGAATCGCTGTCATTCTCGGCGTCGATGCGATCATGGACATGGCGCGCACGTCGGTGAATCTGCTTGGCAACTGTCTCGCCACCGCGGTAATGGCGCGATGGGAAGGGGTGCTCGATACCTCTGGGCCCGAAGGCGTGAGCGCAGACGGAGCAGTCGCGGTCGCGTAGTCTCTTTGCGCATGCAGGTGCGCTGACGTGAGTCGCTGAGCGACTACGCTACGACAAAGGGCGCGCAGAGAATTGCGCGCCCTTCGTTCGTACGAAGACGTCGTCGAGCGAACTTACACTTCGACGCCAAGCAAGCGACGTGCGCGACGGACCGCACCGCGCGCCGCATCCACCTCTTCAGCGCGGATCGTTGCGCCGGGTACTGCGCTCTTGAGCCGCTGCTCGAGCCGTCTGCGCACCAACGAGCCCTTCGTGAGCAGCCCCCCAGCGAGCGCTACGGGAATGGCCGCGCGCTCGTCCACGAAACAACGTCGCGCGAGCGTGCGCACATGTAGCGCGAGCTCTTCGACGCAAAAGCTGATCAGCGCGTTGGCCCGCAGATCGCCCGTCGCTGCCACCTGCGCAACTACAGGCGCAAGCGTCGCTAGCACGCCAGGCGTGGCATCCGCGGCCCAAGGAATCAGGTCTTCGAGTGATTCGAGTTCGAGCGCGGTAAGCACTGCACCCGCCAGCGCGGTCTCCGGCTCGCGGCCATCCTGCGCCGCAGTGACTACGCTGAGTGCACGTCGGCCAAGCCATGCCGCGCTACCTTCGTCGCCGATGTTCGGTCCCCATCCGCCGCACCGCTCCAAGCGACCGTCAGGTGCGCGTGAGAACGCGACGGAGCCTGTGCCGGCAATGACCAACACGCCGGCGTTGTCGCCAAACGCATCGTCCATCGCGATTGTAGCATCGGCCTGCACGGAGACGTCATCGGCGACACGACGCGTTGCCAGTGCGGACCAGAGGGCCTGCGCCGCGCGTTCCTGACCAGCACCCGCGACGCCGACCACACAGACTGCTGGGCGCGTCTCGGTGCGTTCGGCCATCCCCAGCACGTCGGCGATGAGCAACTTGATGACATCGGCGGCGACGGACTCGTGACCGGGCAGGAGCGACGTGGCCGCACCCTCGGTGCGAGCGAGCACATTGCCTGCAGCGTCGGCGAGTACGACACGTGTACGACTGCCTCCGCCGTCAACACCGACGACGAGAGGCATGGGGTCGAGTGGGCCAGCGCTCATGCGCGAGTTCCCGCTGAGGGAAGCGGCGCCGGATGCTGCGCCGCGTGAGTAAATGAGGCAAGAACGCCTGTCACGAAAGTAATCGACGTGCCGATCAGCACGTACCACGGCCAGGCGATTGTAGCGACGCCGCCGAGGGTGCTCGCCATTTGCGGATACGCAGCCACGATTTGCTTGGCGAAGACAATGAAGGCCATGCAGCTGATGCCGACGCTCATGCCGATGAGCGCATCGCGCTGTTGCGCGCGTGCCCAGAAGATGCCGAGGAAGAATCCGCCGAGCAGTCCGCCCTGTGTAAAGGAGGCGATCGATAGTGCGACGACGACCACCGGAGTACCCTGCGCTTTGAAGAGCAACGCGCCACCGGTGAGAACGAGACCCCAGAGCAGCGCAAACATTTTGCCGACTTTGAGCGTGCGAGGATCATCCGGGCTTCGGCCCGTGAGCGGTAGATAGATGTCGTGCGTGGCCGATGCCGCGAGCGCGTTGATCGTGCCTGAGTGAGTGCTCATCGTTGCGGCCACGATCGCGGCGACGATCAGCCCGATCAGACCGTGCGGCATGCGTTCGATGATGTAGCTCGGGAAGATCTGATCCGCCGCAGCGAAGGGGCGCCCTTCGTAGAGCACCCACAGTCCCATGCCGACCATGAGGAAAAGCGTCATCTGGGCGAATACCGCGAATCCACTGCCGATGATCGCACGCTGCGCTTCCTTGAGCGAGCGACTCGAGAGCAGGCGCTGCACGATGAGCTGATCGGCGCCGTGCGAGGCCATCGCGAGAAATCCACCACCGATGAGACCTGCCCACACGGTGTGCGGTCGATCGAAGCCGGTGTAAAAGTCGAGCACCTGCAGTTTGCCCGCGGCGCCTGCCTTTTCGATGATCGTGCTCCAGCCGCCGGTCACCGATTGGCCGATCAATACCAACGCGGCCGCGCCACCGAAGAGATAGACGCTCGCTTGCACGAGCTCTGTCCACACCACCGCCTTCATGCCGCCGCGGTACGTGTACACGACCGTGAGCAGCCCGAGCACCAGGATCGAGATCGGCATCGCATACGCGTGCGGCAGCGCGGGACCGAGGATCAGCGCAACCGGAATGGCGGTCGCAAACACACGTACCGCATCGGCGAGCGCACGTGTTCCCATAAATACGATCGACGTAAAGCGCCGCGTCGTGAGTCCAAAACGTGTTTCGAGCAACGCATACGCGGTCACGAGATTGCCTTGGAAGTAGCGTGGCAACAGCGTGTACGCGACGACAATGCGACCAAGGATGTAGCCCGCGACAACCTCCAGAAATCCAAGGTTACCCACGTACGCCAGCCCGGGAATACTGATAAAGGTCAACGCGGACGTTTCGCTCGCGACAATCGAAAAGAGAACGGCCCACCACGGAATCGCGCGCTCAGCAACGAAGTAATCGCTGGCAGACTTTTGCGAACGACCGATCCACATACCCAGCGCCGTGGTACCGCCGAGGTAGGCCAGCAGCACCGCGAGGTCGAGAAGGTTGAAACGTTCGTTCACGATGTGCGCCGCTTAGATGACGACATACGCTTCCATCGCGAAGTATTCGGCAAGGCCAAGTCGATCGAGTTGCGCGGAGGTGGCTTTGTTGCGCTGTTCGACGCGTTGCCAGAATTCCCGCGCATCCTGTCCAGGAAACGGTGCCGAGTCTTTCTGCGATTGATGCTTGAAAATTGCTTGAATCTTGAGCGTCAGCTCTTCCTGCGAGAGCGGCACCAACGTCGTGGCTTCCGTCACGGGCCATTCCTGCCACGCGCCGCGATACAGCCAGACGTCGGGGCGCGGGAGCGTCGCACCCGCGCCATCGTACACTTCAATGAGCGCCGCATCGATCGCTTCTTTGCACATGCGATGCGTCCCATGTGGATCGGATAGATCGCCGGCGACGAAAATGATCTCGGGCTCGAGCTCACGCAGTAACTCTGCCACGATCAGCACGTCTGCCGGCCCGATGGGATCTTTGCGTACCTTACCCGTCTGATAGAACGGCAAGTTCAGAAAACGCGCGTGCGAGCGATCGAGACCAAGCACTTCGATGCCGCTGACGGCTTCCGATTCGCGAATGATGCGCTTGATGTCCTGCACTTCGGCGATGTCCACCTGACCCGCCGACTTGGTCTCGAGGAAGTGATGCACCTTGTCCGCGAGATCATGCACCGCGCTGCCATCGGAAATGCGTTCGCGGTCGAGGCGCTCAAGAAAATCCATGTAGCGGCGCACATCATGGTCGAAGACGGCAATGTTACCGCTCGTCATGTACGCCACCGTCATCGCGTTTTCGTTTTCGACGAACTTGCGCAGAATGCCGCCCATCGAAATGACGTCGTCATCCGGATGCGGCGAGAAGCAAATGACACGCTTGTTGCGCGGCAATTTGCTTTTGCCACGAATCTTCGCACCGAGGACGTTGAAGACCAACCCGTTCACCGCGCCGGGCGAACCGTGGCGGGTGACGAGCGACGATAGTTGATGATCGGCGTAGTCCTGCTGCGTCAGTTTAAGAATCGCCTTGCCCGTTTTGCCGGCGAGCCATGTGACGGCGCGCAGTTCGAGCGCATCGTTCCAGTGCAGTTCGTCCAACAGCCACGGCGTCGCGACGCGGGTCAGGTCGGCCGCTGCGGAGTCATCAACGAAAAATGTCGTTGCCGGATGCCGTTGCAGAAATGTCGCGGCAACATCACGATCGATCTCGCCTTCGACGGCGCGTTTGACCACGCCGGACTTGTGCTCGCCATTGGCCAGGATCGCGATTTCGCGCGCGGCGAGAATGGTCGCGATGCCCATCGTGATCGCGGTGCGCGGTACGTTCTCCTCGCCGAAGAAGTCAGCCGCTGCATCGCGACGTGTGACATGATCGAGATGAATCAGTCGCGTGCGACTCCCTTCGCCGGATCCCGGTTCATTGAAACCGATATGGCCGGTCTTGCCGATGCCGAGCAGCTGAAAATCGATGCCACCGGCGGCGACGATCGCGGCTTCGTACGCGCTGCAGGCGTCGTCGAGCGCCTCTGCGGCGAGCGTGCCATCGAGCAAATGCACATTGGCCGGATCGACGTCCACGTGCGAGAAGAGATTCTCCCACATGAAGCGATGATACGAGTGAATGCTGGCCGGTGGCATCGGCCAGTACTCGTCAAGGTTAAACGTGACGACATTCGCGAAGCTGAGTGCTTCCTCGCGGTGGAGCCGAATGAGCTCGCGGTATACGCCGATTGGCGTCGACCCGGTCGCGAGGCCAAGCACGATCGTGCGTCCGTCGGCGGCGCGAGCGCGAATGAGCGAGGCGATGTGCCCGGCTACGAGTCGGGCGAGCGCTTCGTGGTCGTCAACGATGACCGTGGGAATTCGTTCACGCGAGCGTGCGGTCGCGTCGGCGCGAAGAAAGTGCGGCGTCTCGATACGCAGAGGCCCGCGACTCGAATCGAGTGCGCGGGCCTGCGACTGAGGCTCCGATGCACTGGTAGCCTGAAGATTCATGACATTGTCGTGTTGGTGGGTGCGTGAGGCAGACCCACCAACGTTACACGCAGTGCGTTACGCGGAGAAGGAGCTTCCGCAGCCGCAGCCGCCGGTCGACTGCGGATTTTTGAAGGTGAAGCCCGAACCCTGCATCGACGTGACGTAGTCGATCACCGTACCACTGAGATACTGCGCAGAGAAGGGATCAACGAACACCTTAAAACCATCGTGTTCGACGATGAGATCGTCTTCCGCACTCTTATCCTCGATGACCAGCCCGTACTTGAAGCCGCTGCATCCGCCAGGCATCACCGAGACCCGCAGGCCACCCTGCTCAGGCGTCACGCCTTCAGCGACCATGAACTTCTGAACTTCAGCTCCGGCTACCGGTGTGATCACCACCATGACCTCGGGCTGCTGCATCGTGCTCATCGCTCTCCTCCGAAACGGCCGACCTGTCGTCGACCTGATGGAACGCGCCGTTTGTCACTCCCGCACTACGCGGAAACATGCCGAAACGGCGTCGTTGTGCGCTACTAGATAATAGCGACTGTTTCGCTCCCCTTCAAGAAACCCGGGGATGCTCATTGGGTTCCCTCAAGGGTAGCTCAGCGGTTGCCAGGACTCGCAGCGGGGCCTGCTGATAGACCCAAAGCGGCGATCGCCGCGTCCGCGACCGACGTGCGCACGCGACCGATTTTGAGATTTGTGCGCGTGGGGTTCACTCGATTGGTTAGCAAAAGCACAAAGACGCCTTGCTGCGGGTCCATCCAGAGCGAGGTGCCGGTAAACCCGGTGTGGCCAAACGCCGCGGCGGACAGGCGATGCCCGGCCGAATTACCCCCGGTCGGCGTTTCCCAGCCGAGTGCGCGACGTGAAATGGTTGTGTCCTGCGCGTGGGTGAACGTCGCGACGGTGTTCGCGTCGAACACGCGCTGACCGTCGAGCATGCCGCCTTTGAGGTACATACGCGCGAAGCGGGCTAGGTCACGCCCCGAGGAGAAGAGCCCCGCATGACCGGACACGCCGCCGATCATCGCCGCATTCTCATCGTGCACTTCGCCGCGCAGCTTGCGCTGGCGCCACGGATCCTGCTCGGTGGGCGCGATGCGACTCTTCCAGTCGGCCGGCGGCAGGTAGCGCGTATCGCTCATGCCCAATGGCGCAAACACGTGCGCGCTGTCGAAACGCGCGAGCGGCTCGCCGCTGACCCGCTCGACCAATTTGCCGAGGAGCATGAACCCCAAATCGCTGTAGAGAAAACGTTTGCCGGGTATCGTGTCCGGACCGGTGGCAAAGAGCTGCTTGAGCGCTTCGTCCGCGGACGCCGCCTCCTTGTACAGCGGTCGCCAAGCGGGAAGCCCAGCCGAGTGTGTCATGAGCTGGCGCACCGTGATCGCGTGCGCACCATTGGCCGTCCACTCCGGCAGGTAGCGCACGACGGGCGAATCGAGCACGACCTTCTGTTGGCCGACCAGTTGCAGCATCGCCGATGTCGTGCCGATGACTTTCGTCAACGATGCCAGGTCCCAGATGGTGCGAGCACTTGGTCGCGTGGAATCGGCGACGTCGAGTTGTCCAGCACCGTACTCGGCGAGCACGCCGTCCACCGTGCCGACGGCAACGTACGCGCCGGGGAAGGCACCGTCCGCAACGGCACGATCCAGAATCGCATGTAGACTGTCGCGCAGTGCGTCGATGCGCGCAGACGGAATCACCGGCGCAGTGGGTGCAGGCGTGCCGCGCGACAGGCCATCGCCACGCGCGAAAAATCCGGGAAGCGAGACGGGCACGCGACCTGAGATTGGCGCGGCGCCAAAAATCGCACGGGCGGCGGCGCGCTCAAGCGCTTCACCACGTCCGTACGTGACCAGATACGTCGACGACTGTGGCACCTGCTTGAGCTGATACGGATTTCCACCGGCCACGAAGACCAGCTTGCCCGTACTCGCGAGCCGCGAGACGAACGCTGCGATCTGCGTCGGAATCGCCAAACGACCATCCCCTTCGAGCGTTCGCGTGTAGCTGTACACGACGACGCGATCCACGAGCGACGCGATCGTCGCCAACGAGTCGAGCTCCGCCGAATTCGCGTGCGTCGAGAGACGAATGCTACGCACTTTTCGATTCTGAACGCGCATCTCTGCGGCGAGGGGCAC
>JBBQDB010000091.1:0-15696 GCA_038319245.1 Gemmatimonadales bacterium | reverse complement strand
TATTTCACATCAATCACCTTCACTTTGGTACGCGGCAAGCCTAGAACTGACCGAGCACGTCGTCGCTGTCGTTGTCATCGTCGAACGGGATCGCGGCCGACGCACTCATCGGGAACACGTCGTCCGATACGGCGGCGCGAGAGGCGGCGGATATGGCACTCTTGCGCGGGGCGCTGCTGACTGGACGCGCGCTCCGGCTCGTGGTCGAAGCACTGGTCGTGGAAGCCGAACGAGACGAAGCACCACTGGTGCGTGAACTCGTCGCTGATTTGCCGCGTGCAGGCGGCGTTGCGCTACGACGCGACGTAGCGGACGGAGCCTGCGAATTGTCTACCTTAAACTGCGCGGCCAACTGATGCATCTCGCCCGCTTGCGCGCTGAGTTCTGCGGCAGCACTCGCCGACTCTTCAGCGTTCGCCGCCGTCCGTTGCGTCAACTGGCTGATCTGCGACATCGCGCCACTGACTTCAGCCAGCTCGCGCTCCTGTTCGCGCGCGCCCTCCGCAATGTTCGTCATCATCGTCGCGGCACGCTGCACACCGGCACGAATCTCTTCCAACCGGCGACGGACGCCTTCGTTGAGTGTTACGCCGGCTTCCGCCTTCTGCACGGACTCTTCGATGAGCACCGCGGTATTGCGCGATGCTTCTGAGGCGCGAATGGCAAGGCTGCGCACTTCGTCGGCTACCACTGCGAAGCCCTTGCCAGCGTCGCCGGCACGTGCTGCTTCGACGGCTGCGTTGAGCGCGAGGAGATTCGTCTGGAATGCGATCTCGTCGATCGTCTTGACGATCTTTGCTGTGCTGTCGGCCGACTTCTTAATCTCGGCAACCGCTTCAGCCAGCGCCTTCATTCGCTCCACGCCCTGCTCGGTGTCCGTGTTTGCGCGTTCCATTGCAGCGCGAGCTTCGTTCGCATCTGCGGCACTCGCCTTGGTGCGATCGTCGACAACCTTGATACGATTTGACACCTGGTCGATCGAGCCCGCTTGATCGGCCGCTCCGCTCGCCAGCTCTTGGCTCCCGTCGCCGATTTCGCGGGCCGCGGAATTCACCTGATCAATGGCGGTCGTCAGTGATGCGAAGACTTCAGCGATGTTCTCAAGCGCGGTGTTGAGCGAATCTTTGATGACTGCATGATCGCCATGGTACGTGCCTTCGACGCGCGCGGTGAGATCGCGATTCGCTACGCGCTTCAGCACGTCCTGCGCCTCGGTGATCGGTTGCACCACGGCGTCGAGCATGCTGTTCGTACCGCCGATCAACTCAGCATACGCGCCTTGGAAGCGTGATGCATCGCTCCGCTTACTCAATTCGCCGCGGCTGGCTGAGGCAATGAGCGTTTGCGCTTCACCAACCACATCCTGCAACGCCTCCGACGCGCGATTCATGTTGCGCGACAATACGTCGTGTTCGGAGCGCGGCGTCACCTTGGTCGACAAATCGCCCGCCGCGAGACGGTCCGCTGCGTGCGCGATGCCACCGACATACTCCACCATCGCCCGGAACGCCGTCGCCAACGCACCAATTTCATCATTCGCATTGACATCGATTTTCTGCTCGATCTTACCGTTGGCAATTTCTGTCGCGGCAGTCGAGAGTGTGCGTACTGCGCCCGTGATATCACGCAGCGTCCCGATCGCGAGCACACCGAGTGCGATCAACGAAATGACCAACACCAGCGACACGATGAGGCGCGTGCTCGACTGAAGTGTGCGAGCCTGCGCATAGGCATCCTTGATGCTCGCATCCATCGTCGTTGTTTGCGCTCCCAAGCTCGCGTTCAGCGCGGTGTATTTCGACTTTACGCCCTGTGTTCCACCGAGCAGGTCACCCATGGCGCCGGTGATCATCCCCAAACTCATGGCGCGCGCATCCTTCGCGTACGCGGCAAAGTCCGCCGAAAGACGCACGATTGCCGTGTCGTCGGTGACAGAGTTCTTCTTCAACTCATCGGCGATCGTTGCAAACGACTTCGAGATCGTGTCAGCGGCAATTATCGCGCTCGTGTCGCTCGCGCCTACCGCGTCGCGCAGCGCACGCTGATAGGTCTCCAGTTTGCCCTCGAGACGACGGCTGTCCTCGAGCGCCGGCGCATATCCCGTTTCAATGCGCTCGAGCTCCGTCTGCGATTTCTTGCCGAGTACGAAGGTCGTGCCGAGCGTGATAACAAAGCCGAGGGCCGCAACGAGCGGCAATGCAAGAATTTTCGACCGGAGGGTCAGCGTGCGAAACATTATTGTCACGTGGAGGGAGCCGATACACGTGCGCCGTGAGACCGTCGTCGGCCAACAAGCGCGTCACTGTCTGATATCGGTTCCGGTCGTACGAAGCTTTAGCCCATGATCGCTCAGCGCGAGCGCCACTCCAGATCCGCGATCACGGGCAGATGGTCGGAGCCGTAGTCGGGGCCGAGCCATGTTCCCACGGGCGTTGGCGCGAAATCGTTGCCGAGCACATGGTCGATGCGTATGTGCAGCAGCTTTCCCTCGTTTCTGCTCCACCCGAATCCAGTGCCAGCCTGTTCGAAGGCGTCGGTAAAGCTGCTCCAATACTTGCGAAAGATTGTGCTTTCGACTGGAAGGTTGAAGTCGCCCGCCACTACTACGGGTAGTCGGGGATCGCCGTGCAGGGCCCACAAGGACGCACGTTCCGACTCGCGTTCACGGATATCTGTGTTGGTGCGGAGCCGATCTTCGTTGAGGCGTCTTGCGTCGTGCTGAGCCGGCGACATCGCGTCGTCGTGGTCAGCGACGAACCCATCCGAACCGATAAGGCCTTCCAGTCCTTTGCGAGCGGTTTCAAGATGTAAGTTGACGAAGCCGAGCTGGCCATACGGCGTGGCGATGATGTAGCGCGCCACGAACGCCGTACCGCCCACGCCGAGCTCCGAGACGCGCGCGAACGCCGAGCGCGGCATCGAGTCCTCCACGGGCATCGGCCACTTGCTCGCCGTGCAGACGTTCATGTACCGTCGCTGGGTCCAGCCCGAGAGTGCCTGCAACGACTGCCAGAGTGCGTCGCCGCATTCCTGAAACGCGACGATATCGGGATGTAGTCGGTCGATCATCTCAGGCAGTCGGCGTGCGAGGACTAAGCCGCCCTCCACGTTGTACGAGACCACCCGCATTGTCCGTGCTGGCGCACGCGTTGGCATGTCGGTTGCCGCGCTTCGCCAAGAGATGCGGCCGCCCATGATTGGCCCGAGCGTGATGATCAGCCCGAAGGCCAGCGGCAGAAGTGTCCGTACCGACGCTGTGAGCGCGAGCGGCACGAGCAGCAATAGCGGCAGTAACAGCACGAAGCGCGGGCCGTATGCCAGAAGCGTCGCGGGCAAGAACGACTCGGACGTGGTGATGAGTAGCAGCCACGTGAGCATTATGCCTGCACACCACAACCACGACGCGCGCGCGGTCCATCGACGCAGGGGACGACGGCTGTGCGTGTCGTACAACGCAAAGCCGATCGCGTCGGCGACAGGTGCGACGAGCAGGCGCCAGCCGCGCACATGCGCTAAGTGCCCAGGGACGACAATTCGATCGTGTTTGCCCGATCGGGACGTTCGCGATTCGCGCCGACGCTTCACATTCTCTGTCGTCGCGCCAACGATGCGTACGTATTCCTCGTTGGGCCGCACCAACGCCACGGAACGCCCGCACCGACAGCGCACCTTCTTACCCGCGTTTGCATCGTCGGTCCGGTACACCTCACCGCACTTGCAACGCACGGAAAAGCTGCCATCACGTCCGCTGCCATTCGACGCCATGCTCGGATTCGCGATCTGTCAGTGCGTCGGGAATTTCCTCAGAGTCCGTCGAGCAGTGAGTCGTTGTTGGATGTACCGGCAATACGCTTGATCAACCACTCCATGCCGGCCTGTGGCGGCAACTGCGACAGACCACGACGTAGCAGGTGCACCTTTTCCAATTGGTCGGGGCGGAACAGCTTCTCCTCGCGACGCGTACCGCTGATCGCGATATCGAACGCCGGGAAAATCCGCCGGTCGGCGAGTGAACGATCAAGTTTGATCTCGCAGTTGCCGGTGCCCTTGAACTCTTCGAAGATGATGTCGTCCATCCGCGAGCCGGTTTCGACGAGCGCTGTCGCAATGATTGTCAGTGATCCACCACCGTGTTCCTGTGCAATCATGCGTGCTGAGCCAAAGAACGCCTTGGGCTTTTGCATCGCGGTGGCATCGAGACCGCCGGACATTGTACGTCCAGTGCCACGATCGGTCGTGTTGTGTGCGCGAGCCAGTCGCGTGATCGAATCGAGCACGATTACCACGTCCTTGCCCATCTCCACCATGCGCCGCGCACGTTCGAGCGTCATGTCGGCGACTTCGGTGTGACGCTTGGGTGGCATATCAAAGCTTGAGGCGACGACTTCGCCATAACCCCACGTCACCATCTCACTCACTTCTTCGGGGCGCTCATCCACCAGCAGTACGAGCAGTACCGCGTCCGGATGATTGATCGCCACGCCTTCGACGATCGCTTGCAGCAGCGTCGTTTTACCGGCGCGTGCCGGTGCGACAATCAATGCACGCTGCCCGTAGCCGATCGGTGCAATCAGGTCGATCGCACGACGTGTCAGCTCTGGTCCAGTCTTGGCAGGCCGTCCCGTCTCGAGCGTCAGTTTACGATCGGGATAACTGGCCGTGAGCGTATTGAAGTCGAGTCGTTTGTCCAGCACGACCGGCGAGCCGTCATTCAACGACAGGACTTCGATCACGACGCTGCGGCCGCGTTGGTCTCGACCGAACGACACTTCCAGCTTGTCGCCACGGCGTAGCTGATGTAATCGCACCAGCGCCGGCGAGATGAACGGATCGGTGGGATCGGGGAGATAGCTGTTCATCGGACGGCGCAGGAACCCGCCGTCGCGCGAGGCGTCAAACCAGCCGGTCACGTTGCCATCCGGCGTGATCGGGGCGCCAGACGACACGGGGGCACGCTCGAAGTTCTGCTCGCGCGGCGCGCCGTTCTCCGACTCCGGCCCGGTACCGCCGCGCCGGAAGCGGTTGCGTCCGCGACGACCATTTCGGCGGAACGCTCCACGCTCACTGTTGCTGCTGTTGGCGTCGTTCGGCTCCGGGCGTGGACCACGCTCCGGGCGCTCCGGGCGCGGACCGCGATCAGTGCGCTCGTTACGCGGTCCGCGGTCATTCCGCCGGCCGCGATCCGGACCACGATCCGGACCACGATCCTGGCTGTTGCTGCGATCCGGACGCTGCGAACTCTCCGGTCGTTCTGGGCGCTCCGTTCGTTCCGGGCGGTCCTGACGATCGGCCCGGTCGAGCCGCTCAATGCGTTCGAGGCGCTCCGTGAAGCCCTCGGGCGCACTCACCGCGGGGGGCATCGGCCGCACCGGCTCGCTGCGCACGTCGACGCGAGGTGCTTCAACACGGTCGAGCTCTGCGCGCGGGACATCAGCGCGCGGCGAGCCGGAACGCGGCGAACCGGTTGGTTGCGCCTCTGCGGCGGGGTCGCCGTCGCCAGCGCCCGTGCTGCGTCGGCGACGCGGTGGGCGCGCGGGCCGCTCCGGACGCTCCGGGCGTTCCACTTCGCTACGCGCTTCAGTGCGGGGAGCGACTGGAGCCGTCGCGGGCGCATCTGGCGCGTCGCGATATGGATTGTCATCCCCGGCATTCTCGGGGCTTTGCGGCGGCCGGGAGCGGCCGCGGCGGGTCGGACGAGTTGGTTCGTTCATTCGGAAACTGCGTGTGGAACGTGGGCGCCGAGCCGGAGCGGGTCGGAGCAGGGCGTCATGGCAATACGTGCCACGAGCCGGAAAAGCCGAGCCAATGATTACGGCTCGAAAGGCGCGAATCGCGGAAAACTGGGCTGATTGGGACGGATGTCAGTCGTGCCGTCGCACATGCCGAAACGGCGACGCGCGTGTCCTTCCGGTACCGCTGATGGGGAACCGCCGATGGAAACCATCAAAGGGGAGCACGACATCGTCGCGCTATCCGGTCACTGGGGATCCTGCCGACTTCGAAAGCCCGGCACCCCGGCCGGCCCGTCATGCTTGGTGTTGTATGTTCATGCTGTGCGATCGCAGTGCGAGTCGCGAGCCAGAACCACCAGCATCCTTGAGGCATTGTCCGGCGCGCCGAACCCAGTCAGCGTCGCCTTACAACACTGAGTATTACGACGGACTTCGTTCTGCGCAACCCGCCGCGCCCGGGCTGCCGTCAAGTCACTACCTTCTCTCTCCATGATTGCCCCCCTGCTCGATCTCCCCGCCGCCCTCGCGGACGCCATCAACGCCTATGAGGGCAGCGGCAATATGGGCGCGCTCATGCAGCGCCTGCACGAAATCCGTGCCACCGCCACGCCGGACGCGCTCGTCGCCGCCGCGGAGCCGTTCCTGCACATGCCAGAAGTTGCCGGCCCGCTCTATGAGTACGTCGTCGCAGAGCAGCCGACCAATGCGCGCGCGTTGGTGATACTGGCCAATGCCTACTGGCTCTCTGGCCGTGGCCCCGAGGTTGTTGGCGAAATTGCCAACCGCGCCATCGCCGCCGACCCCGCGAATCGCGGCGCGTGGCACATGTGGGCGCTGACAGAAGGCAATCAGCGCGATCGGACGATTCGCTGGTTGCAGGTCACGCAGCGCTTTCCCGACGACCTCTTGGCCAAGGCCGCACTTGCGGACAACGCGGCATCGCTCGCCGCGGCAGAGCATGATAAGGAGGCGCTGGCGATGGCCATCGAGTCGTATGAAACGCTCTGGGCGCATTCACCAACCGAACAGCAGCGTGCCGCGCTCGAGAGCGCATTGACCACGCTGCGCAATTACAAGTTCTGAGCCTGCGGTTCACACGTCGGAGCGCCGAACCATCAACGCTCCGACGCACGCTCGGATCGACGCGCGCCGCCGTTCGAACATCGCACCAAGCACATACTAACGCGCGGCAGCGTAGCGTTAACTCGCGCTCGTTCGCCCCGCTGCTCGCTACGGCTTCGCCACGACGTTCGGATTTCCGTCGGACACGTAGCGGGCCATCGGGCCCGGCTTATCCATCGCATCGAGCGTCGGCGTGAGTTTCGTACCACCCTGCAGCGGCACGCGCGGCAGTGCCTTGGCATTGAACTGCGGATCGTACGGGCTGCGCGCAGGGCCGCCCGCGACTTCAAAGACGGCTTCGTTTTTGTAGCGCACATCGCGCTTGCCCTTGGCATCATGCCACGAGCCCGCGTACGCGAGTGCCTTGTTCTTGGGCCAGATGCCGTACGGGAGCGCCATGCCGCGTACCACATAGCCCGGTACCGCTGAGTCGATGGCAAGCGCACCGCGCGCGAGCTGCTCCTGGACCACGCCATCACTGTATTTGTTGAGCTGCGCGTGCCACAGAGTATGGTTGCACAGCTCGAAGCCTTGGTCGACCAGAAACTTGATCTTGGGAAAGCGCCACGCGCTCAATTGGCCATCGATGCCCTTATCGCCGAAGAAGGCATGGCCAGCCTGCGCCGCGGGCAACGCGCAAAACAATCCTTTCGCTTTCCAGTCCGGATGGGCCTTGATGAAGTCGAGCAGGATGCCGACGGCACTCGTCGGGTCGACGACGAGCTTGCCGCCGCGATCCAGATACCGAAACTGGCTTGGCGATGCGTCATCAAAGGTGAAGAGCACCGGTGACTTGCCTGCCGGCAGATCGATCTTTTTATCGAGGTACTCGGCGAGTGAAATGGGCACGTAGCCGCGCTCGTGGAGCTCCTTGAGCTCAGCCTTGAATCGCTCGCGCGAGACTTTGTAATTCCCATCGGCATCGACCACCTGATGCCATTCCACGATTGGGATGCGCCCGAGCTCGTTCGGGGTACGACCCGCCGGCGCCGTCGCGGATTTCTGAATTGCACGTCCAATGTTGTCACTCCGGCGCGCGGTCGGCCGTAGGACCTCGTGTGCGGGGGGACGAAGCCCAGGCGCGGCGGCGGCATGAGCAGGACGCGCCATGATAGCGACCAAGGCCAACACCAAAGCAACGAATAGGCGCAGCGCGAGTGTCGAACCATGGCGAAGCTCCGGCCGTAGGCCACGGGCACGGAGCGCAGGCGCACGAAACGTCGGCGCGTTAGTGAGCAAGGGCGAGTGCGGGATCATTTGGGAAGGCGACATCGGGCAGTCTGGATCCTGGAGAAACGAGATGGAGTCGAAAGCTAATGATCCGACGCCCACCGCCAGCATTGGCGATGATGTTGCGCCCGTTGTCGCATCGGTGACGGGCGACACTGTGCCACAACCGGTATCGCGGTGGACTCAGCTGTTTCGTCGGCTGCGGCCACGTTTGCCGGGCGCACTCCGCACGTGGTCGGCTCGTCTCTCGAAATTGCGTATCCCCACGCTGAGCGCGCCCCTGATCGTCGGCGTTGCGGTATTGGGTATCGCATTTGCTGGAGTGGCGGGCACGTGGTGGTACAGCTGCGGCTATGACGTGTGTCCGACAGTGGCCGAACTGCGTGCGTGGCAACCGACCGAAGGCGGCATGCTTCTCGATCGTAGCGGTGTCATCATTGCGCCGCTCGCGCCGGTCAAGCGCGTCAATGTGGCGATCGCGAAAGTGCCAACGCAGGTGCAGGCGGCGTTCATCGCCGTCGAGGACAAACGCTTTCGCACGCACCACGGCATCGACTGGTACGGCGTCGGTCGGGCAATGGTGCGCAATGTGATGGCGTTCGGCGTGCGCGAAGGCGCGAGCACCATCACGATGCAGCTCTCGCGGAATGTGTTTCTCGCACACCGCGCCGCCGAACGTAGCGTGACACGGAAGTTGCTCGAAATTCGCTATGCGCGTTTGCTCGAATCGGCGCTCACGAAAGATGAAATTCTCGAGCGCTATCTCAACGCCATCTACCTCGGCAACGGTGTATACGGCGTCGAAGGCGCGAGCCGCGACTTGTTCGGCAAAAGCGTGCGCTCGCTGACGTTGGCCGAGGCGGCGATGTTGGCGGGCCTTCCGAAAGCACCGAGCGGGTACTCGCCGCGACATGATGCCGACCGTGCTCGCGTTCGGCGCGACATCGTGCTCGGCATTCTCGAACGCGAAGGCGTCGCGACGCCGGCGGCGGTCGCTGTGGCGCGCAGCGTGCCACTGTCGCCACCGGCAGCCGAATGGGAGCCGCGGGTGATCGAATCGTGGGCTGTTGAAGCCGTGCGGCCCGTGCTCGATTCATTGCGCAAAGCCGGTGTCATTCCGGCGGTGCTCAACGATGGACAATTGCGAGTGCGGAGCAGCTTCGATCGTCGCGCACAGTTCGCCGCCGAGCGTGCGGTGGCGAGCGGCGCGGCACAGGTCGATGCCACTGGCGGCGGTAGTCGCGCCCAAGGCGCCTTGGTGGCCCTCGATCCGACCACCGGCGCGATTCGCGCCATCGTTGGGGGTCGTCGCATGGAGCGACGCGGCTTTAACCGCGCATTTCGCGCCACTCGGCAGCCTGGTTCGGCATTTAAACCGTTCGTGTATGCGGCGGCGTTGCAGCACGGTTACACAGCGGCCACGATGGTCGATGACGAGCCGATCGATATCGATGTCGGTCGTGACGTGTGGTCGCCAGCTAACTTCGACGGGTCGTACGCTGGGCGCATCACGCTACAGGACGCGTTGGCCCGCTCGTCAAATGCAGCGACCGTCCGTGTGAGCCGAGACGTCGGCGTATCGGAAATTGCGAAGCTCGCGCACGCGCAGGGCATCACCAGCACGCTGCCGCTCGTGCCCGCGCTCGCACTTGGCGCAGGCGCAGTCACGCCACTGGAGCTAACCACAGCGTACGCGCCATTCGGTAATGGTGGGCTGCGCGTGACGCCGTTTGCGGTCGAACGCGTCGAAGACGTCTTCGGTCGCGTGCTCTGGCAGCACCCCACGTCGTCCACGCCACGCGTCTTACAGGCGACGGATGCATTTCTCGTCACGTCGTTGTTGCGCGGTGTAGTCGACGACGGCACGGGGCGCAGCGTGCGCGCGGCGGGTATTCGTGGTCCCGTTGCCGGCAAGACCGGCACAACCAACGACGGAGCCGATGTCTGGTTCGTCGGCTACACGCCAACCCTTGTGGCGTCAGTCTGGTTTGGCGCCGATGAACCACAGCCACTCGGCAACGGTGCAACGGGTGGACGTCTCGCCGCGCCCGTCTGGGCGCGCTTCCTCAAGGACGGATGGCACAGTCCCGAGTCCGATAGTGCGTGGGCGCCACCGGTTGGCGTCGAGTCGCGGCAGATTGACCTTGCATCGGGGCAGATCGCCGCCGATTGGTGCGGGCCGTCTCGAAAGGAATGGTTTCGCACCGGGAGTGCGCCGACTGCTCCCTGTTCGGGAGAGAGCGGCTTCACGGTTGCCATGCGCGATATCGAAGCGTTGGTCGATGACACGCGCGAAGTGTTCGAGTCACATCGGTTGCCGCCCGCGCCACCGATACCGCGCGCACCGTCTGTGCGCCCGCCGCGTCCACCGCGTGATGTTCGCCAAAACGCCGACGATCACGGTTTCCGCAACGCGGTTGGTGCCTTGCTCGGCGTGATTGCGCACAGCAGCAAGTCAACAGGTCGCGATCTGTCACACAAAATCATGACCGAGTTGCGGAAGGCCAACGCCGAGCGACTGCGGGTGCAGCGGCGTATGGATGAACGGCAGCGCCAGCAGAAACTCGAACAACTGGCGATGCATCAGCGCGCGACGTACTGACAACCAGCCAGTCAGCGTCGCGCGCTCCTGCACCAACACGACGCTGCTACAGAATACCGAGCCACTCTTTCTCGCGGCCGCCGTAGCCGGGGAAGATCGTGTCGAGCTTCTTCGCGCCGAGATGCTTGGAGGCGATCTCACCGAAAACTGCGCGGAAGTCGGTCGTTAATGCGAGATCGCGCCCCTCGTTGAGCTGTTCCGGTGCCAGCCCCGGCCAGCGCCCGTGCACTTTTTGCGGCGCCTTGATGTTGCCGCCAATGACGAACATCGCGCCAGCGTGTCCATGGTCGGTGCCGCCGGTGCCGTTCTGCTTGACCGTGCGACCAAACTCCGACATCGTCAAAATCACCACGTCGTTCATGCGATCGCCTAAGTCGGTAACCAACGCGGCAATGCTCTTCGAGAAGTCGTCGAGCCGCTGCGCGAGCTGACCATTCGCGGCACCCTGATTCACGTGTGTGTCCCAACCGCCGACGTCGGCGAACGCGACTTCGAGGCCCACGTCCGACTTGATCAGCTGGGCGATCTGCAGCAGATGCGAACCAAAGGCTGACTTCGGATACTCAACGCCCGCTGCGGCCTTGTACTGCTGCGGATTCGCCGCACGCAGCACCTTGAGCGCTTCGAACATCTCCGTCCCGCTGCCGTGTACCAGGTCGGCGTTGCCCGTGCGATAGAGTGCCTCGAGCCGCTGCTCCGAACCACCGCCATTGGTGCGAATCGAGAACTCGTCGATGGAATTCATCGCGACCGTTGGCGACGGCCCTTCGAGAATGCGCGGCGTTTGCGCCGACATGGCCACCGCACGAAACGGCAGATCGGCACCAGGGACGCACTGCTCGCAGGTGCCCTTGGTCGCGAGATAGCGATTGAGCCAACCGTCGGGCGTGCCTTTCCGATCGGGCGTGCCGGTTTCCATGTAATCCTGCGCATCAAAGTGCGAGCGCGTCGAACTCGGGCTGCCCACCGCGTGAATCGGGACCAGCATCTTGCGGTCGTACAGCGGCTTGAACGGCGCCAGCGACGGATGCAAACCAAAGTATCCATCGAGATCGATTGCGCCCTTCACGCCCGCGTCACTCGTCGGCGCGGCGATCGCCAGCTGCGGACGCGCGGCGTAGTAGCCCTTGTCGCCAAACGGGACGACGACGTTTAACGCATCGGCCGCGCCGCGCTGGAAGAGCACGATCAGCGTTTTGCCGCGGGCGAGTGTCGGGAGCTGCGCGGCGAAAGCCGTGCGACGCAGAAAGCTGGGAGACAGGCCAAGCGTCACCAACGACAGCGCGCCCGACTTGAGAAAGATTCGGCGATTCATAATTCCGTTCCTCGTGGTCGTGATGTGTCGTGACGACTAGCGACGCTGAAACTCGGGAGCGCCAAGCGCGAGCCCGACGATCTGATTGAATCCGCCCATCTGCGGGATGTTGCCGATCGCCTGCGTCAAGGTGCCCGCCGCCGTGGGCTTGATGGACTCGCGTCCGGCCCGTGCCTGCTGCGTTTCCAACGGCTGTCGGCTTGCGAGCCGATCGATGTTCTTCTGACGAGCCGTCGACATGTCCGCAGGGGTTGCCATCGCCGCGCTATTCATACTCGACGAGTCCGTCCGCGCGGCATCGGCGGCAGCTTTGGACTGCAGGAACGGGTTTGTCCCGGTCAGCAGCACCTCCCGCGTGTCCGTCGATGCGCCGCCGCCAAAGAGTTCAGCGATAATCCCATCTACCTGCTGCTCACGCGGCATCGTGCTCAACGCCTTCGTGGCCGGCCAATCGGCCAGTTTCACGCCGGGCACGCGACCAGACGCCGCGGCGAGTCCGAAGTTGATGCGATTGAGAATCGCACCGGTGTTCATCCACGCGTCGCCGGTTTCCGGATATCCGTTGGGCGCTTGGTGGCCAAAGATCGGCTGCCCAAGGCGACTGACGAGCTGCGCGTAACGCGGCGTGGAGTCGGGCACTGCACCCATCGCCCGCAGCGTGCTCGCCACCAACTCATACGGCGATTTGACCTTGCTGCGATACGCGGCGCTGGCGAAGAACTCGTTACTGGTCACAATCGTGCGCAGCGTTTCGCGAATATCGCCGTCCGTCCGGCGGAACGTGGCTGCGGCGCGAGCTACGAGGTCCGCTGGCGGCGTGTCGCTCACGAAACGACGGGCGAGCTTGGTCGCGATGAATTTCGCCGTCGCGGGGCTTTTGGCGAGCATGTCGAGCACTTCCTCGCCTTCGTCCACGCCGCGTCCGTCAGCGAACGTCTTCCCAAGAATCACCTTCGACGCGGCATCGTGCTGCTCTGGGCGGAACATAAAGTCGCCGCCATTTGCACCGCGTGAGATGGTCCACCCAGTCAGGGCGCGAGCGACTTCCGTCACGTCGTGCTGCGTATACCCACCATCGACGCCAAGCGTGTGCAGCTCCATCAGTTCACGCGCGTAGTTTTCGTTTAACCCGCGCTTGCGATTGGCAAGTCCGGGCACGAACGCCGCGAGCCGCTGCTGCGCCTGTGTCGGCGTCAATTTCTTTACTTCGGCCAACCGATCGGCGGGCAATGCCTGCAGGCGTTTCTCCTGTGCCTTGGGAAGTAGCCCGCGGTCCATCAACTGTCCGATCGTAAGGTTGGCGACGGCCGGGTTCTGCTTGCGGCCAGGCGCGGCGACACGAAGTGCGGTCATGCGGCGCTGCTCCACCAGTGTCGGGCGTCCGCTGTCGGCGACGCTCTGCCAATTATCGAGGTAGTACAGCATCGCAGGGCTCTTCGCGACGGCGCCGAGCAGGTCGCGGAACTTGCCCATCGCGCGCGGTCGAATGACGTTCGCGTCGAAGTCCTGCAGGAAGTAGCGCGTGCGGTCTTTCCCGGCGAAGACGTTAAAGTGGTTCTCCCAGAAGTCGACCATCACTTCGTTCAGCTGCCGCTCGGACATCACCGACCGGGCCACGCGTGCGGTCGCGATCTCGCCGAGAAACGCGTACGACTGCTTGGCTTTGTCGGCGAGCATGGTCGAGTCCGCCGCGCTCACCATCGCACCCGACGCCTTGAGCTTGGCGAGCGCTGCGCCTGGGGGCGGAAAGTCAGCGAGCAGCTGCTCACCACTCTTCCCAAGGGTCCGGAACTGCGCGAGGTACGTATCGGTGGCCCCGTCGGGGATGCGCTCCGGCTCGAGCTGGCGCGCAACCCACACGTCGACACCCATCGCACGCACCGCGGCGTAGTCGCCAGGGCGGGCGCCGAACGCCAGTCGACTGAGCACGTGATGGACTTGCTGGTCGGCCGTCTGCTCGCGCGACGCGATCTCGTCAGCCGATGGCAGGTGTCGCAGGGCAGGATCGGACGAATTGCTGCCGCGGCCCGCACAAGCGGCACTCGACAGCAACAGGGCACCAACGGCAACGCGTGGGAATGGACGCATGCGAACACTCAGGAAGGGGTCAGCGTATTGGACGCCGCAATCGTCCGGTCGTTAACCCCGACCGACGCCATGTTGCTGTGCCGCGTGAAGTCCATCGGCGTGAAACAGACCTTGAGCGGTGCAGGGCCGGTTGGTTGCTTACGCTATGCCCGATTCCCGCCCGGTCCGCTCGTTCCTTGATAGTGCACTCGCCGCTGGCGCTTTGACCACCATCGCGACGGGTGGCGCGCTGATCGGCCTCGGCATGCGGGACGGCGATTCGAGCCGAGTCTTTCGCTTGGTGGGCCGCGGCTTGCTTGAGCGCGTCGGTGTGTTGTCCGCGACGGCACCGCTCTCCTCGGTCGCACTTGGCTACGCACACCATCTTGTGATCGCCTGCGGCTGGGGGACGATCCTCGGCGCATGCGTGCTGCTGCCTAAGTCGGGCGCCGCGCGCGCGCTGACAGCGCTGCTGGCGTCGGTCGCCTACGGTGTCGTTGCGCTGTTCTTTGCGCCGCCATTATTACGAATTGGTTTTGCCGTGACTTCCAACGCCGCTACCGTGGTTCCTATTGGTGCAGCGCTGTTTCTCGCGTTGGTGGGCGAGGCTTGGATCGACTCGACGGAAACTCTGTAGCGGCGATTCGGGTACCTGTTGTAGAGCGTGACGCAGTTGTAACCAAAACTGCGATGTACGTCACACTCTGAGCACTGTGTCGCGTGGCAGGTTGCTCAACGGTGGGTGAACCGTCTTTTCCGTGGACGGCGCTCGGACATGCGGTCCATCCAGCCGATCGTTCCCTTTTATTCGCGGAGGTGTGTGATGGACGTCCTCGTCAGACTCGAGGCTCGTCCGAGTGATTCGCCGGTGCTCGCGCACGTGAATTCGATTCCCGTGCTTCCATTCGGTACGCGCTCGCGACGTGAAGTAGTCACGTTGTACGGCACGGCCGATGCACAGTCTCTCGCGTTGGCGCTTGCTGCCACGGTAGAGAGTGAAAGGCAGGAAGTACCGAAGTCGGGTGTCGTGCGGCATATCGGCGTGTGGCCGGACCGTGGGGCGATTGGAGATTCCGCGTGGCGCGATGGACAGACGGGTCGCCTGTTGACGCGTGATCTTGACATCCCGTTTTCGACGCTCGAAGCCCGAGCGGTTGAGCTCATGGGAGAGTGTGGGCCGACGTTGCGTCGGGTCGCAGCTGGTCTTGGAATGACCGACTGGCCGGAAGGCACCGAACGCGCGTTGAGTTTTTCGCTTTCGGATAGCCGATCGGCGTGGGTTGGCGGTGGCTCTGGCGGAGCGTTTCGTGATGAGCTGGGTGTGGAACACTGGTTGGATTCGCTGCGCGAAGCCGATGCGTTCTCGTTCGATGTGGAGGGTGACTAACGATCCCTGACTTGTCCGAGCAGGAAGAAGGGCCGCGATCACTGATCGCGGCCCTTCATGTTTTCCAGCCGACCTCATGTCGATCAGTCGCTGTCGATCAGCGACCGGAGAACCAACTGTCAGCCGAGAAGCCGACCGGATTCACTTCGAAGTACTGGCTACGCGTCCAAATACCGGTCGTCGGAAAGTACGGCGGCGGGAACTGCAGCAGGCAGCGATTAAACGAGAGGTCGTCGTGATA
>JBBQDB010000090.1:0-15702 GCA_038319245.1 Gemmatimonadales bacterium | reverse complement strand
ATCTTGAAGCCCAAAGAATACAAATAAGACTCTCACCACGCTTTCGCCTTCCCCGCACTGGGGCGTGACGTTTACACAGTTTGTCGAGCCTTCTCTATGGACTTATCGGCTCAAGAAGTAAATCTCTCCGTACCCGAGCTTTGTCGAAGGTATCACCGGCGCAGCGCGGCGCGCAATCCGACTCATCACCGAGCTGCTGCCATGGATCTGTACACCATCATCGCTGTCGTCATGCTGCTGGGCTGGGCCTTTGTGACTTTTACGACGGCGGCGCCCGGGTGGATTCATCTACTACTGACCGGGGGTGTTTTTCTGCTGATCTGGCGCATCGTTATTCGCGGAACGACACCGAAAGCCGGCCCGAAATCGTAGCGGTGCACTTTATCGACGACGTAGTACGCACCGCGTCAAATCGCGCGGCACCCAGCCGATAGTCACGCGGTCAGATCTCCCAGTTCGACAGCACCATGCCATCGGTCGGTGGCACCTCGTTCCAGCCATACGCACTCATGCGCAAGTCCGTCCAGCGCACGCGCGCGCCGAGTGCGACAAGCGTGCGATACGCTTCGGGATAGTCGCCTTGCAGACGAATCGCCAACCGACGCGCTCCGCTGCGTCGCGCAAGATCCGCAAGCGCGCCGAGCATCTGCGGCAGCTCCGCCCGCTTCGTCAGCACCAGCTTGAGCACGCGTAATTCATCACGCGATCGTCCCTCGACAAGCGGCGCACTATGACACACCGCGAAGCCGCGCAGCGCCTCGATGGTGCCGAGCAGTAACGTATCGCCAAGCGACAAACGATCGGTGAGTTCCAACTCGCGCGTGAAGTCGTAGCCAGGCATCACGCTCGCCGTCAGTTGTCGACACGCATCGATCGCGTCGACCTTCCCTGCCACACTCAGTCGCGAGAGCAGTAGCGGCTCACGGTCGCCCATCATCGCATCAAGCGTCAACGTCACCGTGAGGTAACTGGGTACGAATCCGAGATTCGAGTAGAAGCCGATGTTGTCCATGGTGCGCGGCATCGTCTCGAGCCCGATGACTTTGGCTTGCTGCAAGCGCAGCCAGCTCATCCCCTGCTGCACGATGATCTTGCCGAGTCCAGACCCTTGATGATCCGGTCGAACACAGAGTGGACCCATCCAGCCTTCCGTGCCTGAGTGATGCACGATGTTGAAGGCCACGATGCGACCACGCTCATCTCGCCAACAGAGCGCGCCGTCACCCGCGTCTTCGATGGCGTAGCGCCAGATCGCAGGGTTGAGCGGTGGGACACGCACACCGGTCAGGCCGTCACGGCGATATCGTTCCGTGAAAGCATCCGCAAAGACTTCATTGAGCCCTTCGATATCGGCGACGGTGGCAACGCTTGGCCCATCGACAGGGCGCGCACTGCGCCAGGTACGCGACGTTGCTGTCATTGCAGCACCATGTCGGTTCCTGACGTGACGACGCTGGTGCCGCGCTCTTCGTCGAAGCGCACCACGAGCACCCGATCCAATCCTTCGCGCACCTGCTCGATATGCGTGATCACGATGACCTGTTCGAAACGATCATTAAGCCTGCGGAGCAACTCTACCACGTTGCCGCGACGAGTTTCGTCGAGCGATCCGAAGACTTCGTCCAGAATGAGCAGTGAGAAGGCTTGTCCAGCACGCTCGGCGATCATCTGAGAAATGGCGAGACGCAGCACAAGGTTGCAGAGATCTTCCTCGCCGCCGGAAATAACCGTCTTCGGCAACCCATCTTCCAGCACCAGCAAGTTGTAGTCCTCGTCGAACTCGAGGGCATTGTAGCGCCCATCCGTTAGAACGTCGAGGAAGCGACTCGCGATTTCGGCAAGCTCCGGTCGCAGCTGGAAATTGAGGTCGGTGCGTAGGTCAGTGAAGGCCCGGTCCAGCTCGTCGTGCAGCCGCCGTTCAGTCTCGAGTATGCCGAGTGCCTCCTGCAGTCGCGCCAATTCGCGCCGTTCACGCTCTGCCGATTCCATCTCCGCACTCATGCGCTCGACCTCAGCGGCAGCGCTCAGCGCTTCCAACTCCGCGTTACGCGCGTCGACGGTCGCGCGCTCGAACTGGTCGCGCATCGCTGTATACTCGGCCTCATCAGTCGGTAGAGCCTCGCGTTGCGCCAGTAGTGCCGACTGCCGGGCCAGCGCCGTCTGCTCCAATGTCGTAATGCGTGCGAGCTCGGCACGAATCGGCGCATCCCGATCGACGAGCGCGCCAAGTCGCGCTGCCCGCACACTGGCATCGGCGAGTTGCGCCATCTCGCGACGCAATGTCGCATGGCGATTTGCGTTGTAACCCGTCGCCAAGGCGAGCAACCGCGCTTGTGCATCCGTCAGGCGCGCCGTCCACTGTGTCCGTTGCTCGCTGTTCGACGACAGCTCAGTGATCGCGCTTTGAATACGATTCAGCCGACGCTCGACCGTAGCGATTTCTGCTTGGGCCGTACGCCGTTGTTCTTCAAGTACCGCAATGGCCTCCGGAGTTTTTTTCAGCTGCTCGACACGTTGCCGATAGTAGTTACCGTCGGTTCGCACCGCATCCACCTGCTCCGTGAGCAACTCGAGCACACCGCGATACGATGCGCCGAGTGGACGACCACACGTGGGACACGGGCTCTCTTCCCCAAGCCCTTCGAGTGTGTCGCGCTGTTGCGCGAGGTCGGTGTACTGCGTGCGCAGCGCGTCAAGCCGTGTTTCCGCTTCCTGGCGATCGCGCACCAATGCCGTTCGTTCTCGCTCGAGCGTGAGTTCGATTTCGCTGAGCGATGCGCGTGTGCTGGCGAGTAACTGCTGCGCGTCGGTTTCGAGCGCGGGCGCCGTTTCAAGTTGCTGCGCACGGTCGCTGAACCGCGCCAACTCTTCGGTGAGACCGCGTACGCGCTCCTCGAGTGTTTGCCGCTCTGAATCCGCGGCTGCGAGCGTATCGAGCTGCGTGAGTTCGCGCTGCAAGTCGGGGAGCGGCGAGAGCAGTGCCAGCAGCGGCGCGAGATCGCGTTGCGCGACCTCGATCGCGGTGAGCTCCTGCTCAACGCGTCCACGGTCTCGTGCGAGCGACGCGTTGTCGTTGTCGGCCACGCGCAGCTCGGCGAGCAGCTGCTGTGCGCGCTCGCGTGCAAACTGCGCTTGCGTCCAGTGCGGTGTGATGCGCGTGAGTTCTGCGGCAGACGTGGTACGTGTCGTCGCCGTGATTTCGGCACGTTGGCGCGCAACAGCGAGTCGCGACGATGCGGTCGCGACCATGCGCGCCACGTCATCCGCATCGCGCATTCCCTGCTTGAGTCCCGTCAGTTCGGCGGATACGGCACGTCGCCGCTCCCGGACCAATTCCTGCGCGGTCGTAATGCGGTCGTATCCAAGCACGCGCGACAGAAACCGCGCACGCTCGGTTGGACCGATGGCCGCCATCACATCGAGTTCTTTCTGCCCCGTGAAATAGGTGTGAAAGAATTCTGAACGCGTCATGCCGAGTCGGCGTTGGAGCAGCTCGCTCACTCCTGACAGTGTATTCGCGATGGGTGTTTCGCCACCGTCGAGAAAACACTCGGCGCTGGTGAGGCCACGCACGACACGATACTGATGGCCCGCGAGTTCGAATTCGAGCTCGACCCGCACGGACGCACGCGGTTGCGCACGCGAGAAGCGAATCGAATCGCGTGTGCCTCGCGCGGCCGTGTTGCCGTAGAGCGCCCACGCGATGGCCTCAAGCAGCGTCGACTTGCCCGAACCGTTCGGACCGATGATGCCCGTGAGGCCGCGATCGAACGTCAGCTTCGTGTCGGCGTGCTGACGAAAGTTCTGCAGCCGGAGCGCGATCAGACGCACGCGATCGCTCCAACCGTACGTGAAACGCGCATCATCCGTCGCACGATCTGTCGCGCTAGTTGTTGCATCATCCGTCGATCGCCGGCATAACGGCGGTGAGGTTGTCTTCTGCCTGCTGCAGGTAGCGCAGCCCCAACGTCACCAACGTCTGACGATCCAGTTCCGGTGGCAGCGCGCGCTCCTGCAGTCGCTCTGCGACCAACTCGGGGAGCGTTGCGCGACGGCCGGGCGCACCTTCACCGTCACGGGCCTTTCGCACTGGCTCAGGGCGACGCGTATCGAGATGAAAGTGCATCGCACGTTTCCGATATTCTCGAAGCGCCGCATGATCGAGTTCGCGCACGATGTGCCGCGGAATATTTCGCACCATCGCGCGCACGACGCGATCGTCAATGCCGCCGCGCGCACTGTCCACGCGGGCACGCAACGCAGCGTCAACTTCGATTGCGCCCATGCCGTCGGCGTCAATCGGTTCAAGATCGAGCAGCGGTCGCGACGGCGTCACCGGATGAAACTGATGCGCGCCGGTCGTCAGATCATGTTCGATGAAGCCTTTGCCCGGCACGCGATTTTCGCGCTCTTCGCGAAGTTCGCCCCACGGATTGGAGCTCGTGTAGTCGAGCGAGCCGCTGTAGTACGCCCGTGGGGCCACCTCGCGGTACACGTGGTAGTGACCGAGTGCGACGTAGCTCCACTGATCGGCGTGCAATTCCTCCGTGCGAATCTCGATCGCCGCGCGATCCGCTGGCGCAGCGTGCGAGGGCAACACGCCGGCGATCTCGCCGTGTAGCAACAACACGGAATGCTCGAACCCTTTCGGCGGCACCATTGGCGGACGATCGATGCCCGGCACGTCGGGTATCGCGAGCACAGCCAGTGACAGGGACGGGAAAGTGAAGAGTTCTGCCTTTGCATCCGCGACATACACGCCGATCTCGCGAAATAACCGCAGAATGCAACCGGTCTCCGAGGTCCGTGGTGCGTCATGATTCCCAGCGACCATGACAATCGGCGTCTCAGGCAACTTGTCGCGCAGCGCGGAGAAGACGCGAAAGGCACGCAGAATCGCTGGATTGGACGGGCGCACCGAGTGAAACACATCGCCACCCACGACGATCACATCTGGGGCGAGATCGGCGATCTGCGCCATCGCGCGCTGCACCGTATCGGCGACGTCTACTTCGCGCTGATTGATCCCGGTCGCGGTCAATCGCTGGTACTGCCGAAAACCGAGGTGCAGGTCGGAGAGGTGGACGAGACGCATCCCGAAGTTTAGCGCCGTATCCCCTCGGCGAGACAGCGCGAACGCGTCATGAGTTTCCGCGCCCTTCGCGATGTCCGGCCCGACCTGCCGCGAGGCAGCGCGCCTACCGGACGTGCATGCGTTGCCGGATGCGCAGATCGAGCAGCACGGGCGACGCGGGGGACGTACCCGGCGGGCCGGGCGAGACATCTGAGCGAACATCGACGACAGTTCGCGCATCGACGATCCAGGCACGCTCCCGATCGACGACGAGAATCCCCAGCATTGTTCCGGCGGTGATGACGCGCGTGCCGGGCGGAAGATCTCGTGCAGCGCCATCACGCCGCAGCATGCCGTCAAGCGAAATCCACGCGTTGCGCCCGCGGTGCGTCAGTGAGTCGAGCCGAAAGCGCACCCGCACCACGCCATCGGCGCGGAGGCCACTCACGGCGAGCGACGGAAGCGGTATATCGCGTTCCCACGTGTCGCCAATACGAACCGCGGCTTCGGGGAGCATGCCTGGCATCGCGGCGAGCGTCGAGCCGAGCTCCGTCGCCGACGACGGTGGATCATCCATGCGCATGGCGCCGTCACTCGTGACGAGCACGCGCACTTGGCGACTCTCGAGCGGCATCGCGATGCGCTTCGGTTGCATCGGCGGCATCGAATCGACCTCGATTGACGCGCCCGACCACATCGCCATTGAGTCCGTCGTTGCCACCAGCGTTGTCGCACTCAACGTGCTCGCTTGGACGATCGAATGTGCGAAGAGCTGCAGGCGCTGCACCCGGAGCGCCGATCGTCCGCGTCGAGGGCCGACGTCTGGACCACGTGGTGCGGGAATGCTGGAAGCGCCGTCCAGCACGCCGGGACGTGCCGTCGCACTCGCGTTCGCGGTTCGTCCACTCGACTCGATCGTTTGCTCCATTTGCAGGTGCAACGTGTCACCGACACGCGGACGCACGACCAACGACACGGGTTCGCCCTTGCGCCACGCGGCACCGGTGCTCACCGGCCGTGTCGTGCTACTTCTTTGCGCCAACGCGACGCCGCTCCACACACCTTGTGCGACGGTCGCGAGCAACGCGAGCGCCGCAAGCTGCGTCGTGCTGTGCACTCGTCGCGTCGTCCTCGTCCCTGCATCAGCAACGTGCTGCACCATCATCGAGTCCTAGCCGCGCTGGCGGCCATGTTGGTCGTGCGGGAGCTAGCCGCCGTATTCGTCCGGCGCGAAGGACCGTAATGTCCGCGGCCTCGGCGCCACGGACTCGGCGTCGATCGCACCCGGTCGGGCGCGTCGCTGCAGCTCACGCGCGAATGCGGCTTTCACATCGTCCGGACGCCGGCGCAGGACAGCGTTGCGCGCCGCCAGCACTTCGGCTTCCTCGTACAGCAGAATCGTTTGCTGCACCCATCCGAGTTCAATACCACCGTCGAGGCGACGAAGATCCCGCGTCACGGCATGGGCGACGCTTGGCTCCGGTGCCTGCGGAAAGCGTTCGACACCTTCGCGACCGGACATCACCGCGGGCCGAGGAAAGCGCACGAACACCGGCTGCGCGAAGTGCGGGTGACGCACCATCAACTGTCCCTTCTCGAGGGTGGACAGTCGCGCCTTCACCGCGGGGCTCAGCACTTGATACCCGGGTGACGCGAGTTCGTCGCCGTCCATGCGTCCGAACATTGATGTTCCCGCATTGCCGACGACGCGGCGATGCACTTGCGAGCGGAATTGCTGCGCGCCGAAGAGTACGAGCCCGAGATAGCGACCGCGTTCGGCAATATCGAGCAACATCTTTCGCACGTACGTGTCCGGACCGTCGCCTGGCGCGTACTTATTGAGTTCATCGACAAACACGATGATATGATCGACGCCCAAATCGCGTCGTTCCAAATGCTCGCGCAGCTTGGAGACGGTGCGTGCAAAAACGAGATCCTGCGCGTCTTCCTCGACGTTGGCCACATCGACGACGTACACCGTCCGATCGGTGAACACGCCGAATGGCAAGTCGGATACAGCTCCGTCATCGGTGACGAGGCCGGCGCACCGCGTCGACAGATTGGACAGCCGGTTGCGCACTTTGCGAATGGTCGCGGCATGATGCGTGCGCCACGTGTCGCCGCTTGAATCCTCGACTTTGCGCAGCACTTCGCGAAACCATGCGTCGAGATCCGCGAACGACTGCACGCGGTGCTTGCGCGCAAAGCCCGCCTCTTCAAAATCCTTACCCAGGACGCGTTCGCGAATAAAATCGATGAGCGCATCCGCCTTGGCGTCGACGTCATCTTTGTTGAGCAATACCTCCGCGAACTGCAGGACTTCGTTGAGCCCCCACGACAGTGGCACGACGCTGTCGACCAGATCGGCGTGCGTGCGCAACGTGTTGAGCGAGAGTCCGCGCGCCGTGTAGGGCGCGAAATACTGCACGTCCTGAAACGGGAGCGCCGGCACATCCAGCATCTCGTACAGCTCGCGATCGCTCTCCTGAATGTTTCCCGGCTGATCAAGAAAGCAGAGGTCCGGCCCTTTCACGTTGAAGCACAGGGCCGCGACCGTGCCGCGATGGGCCGGGAAGTGCGCAAAGATGGACTGCAGCATCCACTCGATCGCGCTCGTCTTGGTTGCGAGTCCGGACACGCCGGAAATGTTCAGATGCGCTGCTTCCGGTCCGACGAGAAAATCGGCGTCGACGAAGATCGGTGAGCGCATGCCACCGGCACGATACACACCGATCGGTATTCCCGTCTTCGAATCGCCGGTGATGTAGCTGTCCATGCGCAGCGCGATCGCAACGTCCGCATCATCAGCCATGTACACCACACCGAGCGGTACCGGCTGCAGCGGCTCCTCGGGCACGTGTCGCAGCACCTGCGCCGTGTACAAGCGAATCTCCGTACGCTCGGTGGCCGCGAACGCGCCACCGCCCGGCTGCCCGTCGTGTCCGAGCACGTCGTGCAACGGGGATTGCAGATCGGAGTAGCTGAAGCCTTCCATCACCACGCCGTACACGCGAGGAATGACGGCGCCAACCGGAACCGGTCCATCCACCCGCACGATCGTACCAATGCCAACCGGCGCATCAATGGCCGTCCAGAAATGGAACTCGTGCGGTGTGTTTGGTTTGCGCTCCGTCGCGACGACGCGACCGAGCGGGGCACGGAGTTCGTGGGAGGGAGCGGGGACGTGCTCAGGCAACGGCGAGATGGTCACAAGGTTGTCAGGAAGACGGAGCATCACACGAACGCGACATCACGAACCAATAATGGACTTGAGATACTGTTCGCAGGCATAGACGCCATACGTGAGTGTATCCCATCGCTTGTCCGGCAGCGACAGTGGCGCGCGTTCGGCCAGAATCCATGCCGAGAGCTGATCGACGTGTGCGGTGAACGCTGCGGCGTGTATGAGCGTCGCTGTCGACGAATCACGTTGCATCGCGGGGGGCGCAATCTCTACGCGGATGAGCCCATGCAGCGGATCGCTGTCGGCCTCGTGGACACGAAGATACCAGCTCGCGACGGCTCGGCGTGGCCGGTGCCCCGCCAGAAAGGCCGGCGAGCGCTCGCCAAGTGCGAGTGCGAGGACATCGCGCACGGCGAGCGCATCGCCGTACAGCGTATTGTGCGACTTCACGACACCGAATGCGGGTGCGCGTTCGTCGATGGCGAGATTGCCCGCGATGCCTCCGTCAATCCAGAGCCAACGATCCTCGTTGCCGCACCACTCCGCGGCCAGTCTCCGCTCCGCCGTCTCACGTTCGGCCGCGATCACGTCCAGCGCGCGGGCCCGCATCGCGCTGGGGTGCGGCGAGATGGCATCGTGCGGCATGTCCGCGGTGGTGTCGATGAGCGGCAGCGGCAAGGTCTCAAGTTGCTGCCACATCGCTTCGCCCAGCTGCGAACGCGCCGCGAAGATCGCGCGCGTCATGCGCGGCGCACGCCACGTCTCGAGGCGCTGCTGCTCGCGGACGCGAACGACGGCCGCCACCGTCCCTAATACCAGTGGTGAACCCTGCACGTGGCCAAGCAGCTGACTGCGCTGAATGCCATCAAGAAACGCGGCAACGCCAACGGCACCGTTGCGCTGCATCTGCCGAGCCCCTGGCCGCTCGATCGGCAGGCAGGCGGAGACGTTCGGAACGTCGCCGTGGAGTTGCTGGCGTTCGAGTGGTTGCTCCGTCCCGGATGCGATGGCGCCTCCGCGAGCGATGATCGGCCGCAGCGCGCGCAGGGCCGCCGCGAGGCCGAACGGAGTACGCGATGGGTCGGCTGGCGCGTGAAGCGTCGGTGGCAAACTGGGCGCCGCGCCGGGGCGCTCCCCCGGTCCTCGTGGGATGACCGGGGCGTCGGGCAATTCGTGACCCGGGAAGGTGACTCGTTCGTCAGACACACGCGGGAGGGTAGCGAGACGCCCGTCCCGTCACAACATGCGACGCGCATCACGGCGACGCGCATCACGGCGACGCACCGGCACCGTCCCGCGGTTCGGGATAGACTATCCTCCACAAGGTGTGGATGCGGTGACGTGCGTTGTGGGGTGGTATCGCGCTGGATTGCCGTCGCGTTCAACATTCGGTCCTGACCTGGTTTCCCGCTTACCCGTGCTCCTGATGACTGCTTCGTTGTCACGCGTTTCCCTGTTACGCAGGCTGTCGCTCGCCTTGGCGGTGGTCGGCTCTGCAGCATGCAGCAAAGACGGGATCAAACGCGCGCTCAATGTGCCGACGGGCGGTGACCCAGCGTGGGAGACGGACAGCACGATGCTGGCGTCGAAGCCAGAAGTGCTCTTTCGGGTGCTGCAGACGAAGAACGGCAGCGAGGTTGTGCCGATCGCGACCATCGGTGGACGAGGGTTTCGGGAGCTGCAATTCTACAGTCGCGGGTGGCGTGCTTTCGACCTAGACTATCTGCATAGCGGCCACACATTGACGCAGTATCGCGAAGGGCGGAGCCTTGGCGATGTCACGACCAAGCGCGGGATGTGGCTCGATGGGGGTGCACCATTCGACTCGATACCAGGCTGTCAGAATATCGTGCCTAGCGCGACCGTCTCATTGGCAGACAACGTGCAGCTGGTAACGAGCGGAACTCGACCGCCACTCAAGCCCGCCGCAAAAGCCAGCGAGGGGGAAATTCAGGAAGCGCTCTCGCGCATACCGACGCTCGTCGCACCGCTCAAGGGTGTGCCGGTCGCGTTGCTCCCCAAGTACGCGCGTGCGGTGCATCAGATGAACAACGGGTCGGGCGGAAAGCCCACGATCATCGTGATATATGACTACCCGGAGAGCGCCCCGGATTCGCTCGTGCCCGAGCTGACGTTCCCGCGCCAGCTGATCGTCTTTCTCGACTACGGCGTCTACGGTTACAAGACGTCGTACGTTTACAGCACGGTCGGCAATAAAAAATCGCCGCCGCGTCTACGCTATCTCGACTATCTCGACTTGGACAACGACGGTAAGCCTGAGGTGCTGTTCGGCATAAGCATCGCGCAGTACCCGCTCTACACCGTGGTCTACCATCGCCAAGTCGACGAGTGGAAGGAACTGACGCGCTATAACCACGCCCGCTGCCAAGGCTAGTCGGGCACGCGGCTTTTCTCGCTACTCGATCCCGATATCCCACGCTTGCTCAAGGTCGTGCTTGCCGTACGCGCGAAACGCAGTCAGCGTCTCCGTGCGTTCGATGCCCGGCACATGCGCGAACTCCTGCGTCACGATCGTCGCGATGCGCTCGAGATCGGGCACGCGCAGAATTACCACCAAGTCCCACTTGCCTGATACCGAGTAGACCTCGGCGACACCCGGGATGCTGGCGAGCGCCGTCGCGCACGCGGGAATGTGCTTCGGGTCGACTTCGACCAGCACGATTGTCGTAATCATCGGAACGCCTCGCCGCAGCGATAGAGAGAACTACCTGACGCAAGAATAGACGACACGCACTGTGCTCACGTGCGACAGGTCGCGTTTACGCATTGGTCAGACAACGAGCGATTCGCGTCACGCCTTCGACAGCGATGGATTGCGTCGTCGCGTAGCTCATACGAATCCAGTCTGGTGTGAGGAACGCGCCACCCGGCACCACCGCCACGGTCTCTCGCTCCAGCACACGTGCGGCGAATGCGGCACCGGCGTCAGCCGCCCGTTCAAAACCTGCCACGTTCACATACAGGTAGAACGCACCGGCCGGGTGGACGTAGCGCACCGACGGGAACAGTTTGAGCGCATCGAGCACCGCATCGCGACGACGATGAAATTCGCCGACCATGTGCGCAATCGCGGCCTCGGCTTCGGCACGCATGCCGAGCGCCGCAAGCGCTGCGTACTGCGACACCGACGAGGGATTGGAGGTCGCGTGCGACTGAAATGCCGTCATCGCCCTGCTCACTGCCACCGGCGCGATCGACCAACCAATACGCCATCCGGTCATCGCGTACGCCTTCGCGACGCCGTTGATCACAATCAAATTGTCGCGCGATGGCGCGAGCGAGAGCGCCGAGGGCGCCGGCGCATCGTACGCGATGCGCAGGTAGATCTCGTCGGCAATGACCCACCAGCCTTTCTCTGCTGCGAGGTCGAGTATTGCGGTGAGTTCGGTGGCCGTATAAACCGCGCCGGTCGGATTGCTGGGCGAGCAGAGCATCAGCCCTTTGGTGCGCGGTGTGGATGCCGCATCGAGCTGCGCGGCCGTCACCTTGAGACTGTTGGACTCCTCGCCGAATACCGGCACAGCGATGGCGCGTGCGAGTTCGAGCATCTCGTAGTAGCTCGTCCACGCGGGCGTCGGCACGAGCACCTCGTCGCCAGGGCCGAAGCAGCACACACACGCGTTGTACAACGACTGCTTGCTGCCATTCGACACGACAACTTCGGCCGCAGTGATCGGCATACCCGCGTGCAACGAGCGATTCGCCTCCGCCGCGATTGCTTCCCGCAGCGGCAAAATCCCTTCGGTCGCGGTGTAGCGCGTGTGGCCTTGCGCGATCGCCTCGACCGCCGCGTCCCGGATGAATTGCGGTGTGTCGAAGTCCGGTTCGCCCGCGCCCAGGTCGATGATCGCCTTGCCGGCCGCCTTGAGCGCACGTGCCTTGGCGGCGACCGCGAGCGTTGCCGACTCTTTCATGCGTGCGATGTTCGCGGACGGCTGGAACTGGAGCGGCATGGCAACGGTCGGTGCGAGGTGGAGTTCGGACCCCGAGGTGACTAGCTTCCGGGGACGGATGCGGTGCATTCGCAAACTAAGCGTGGCCGAGAGCGGCGCGCCACGCGCATCGAGCGGGATTCAAGCAGGAATCGATGCGCGTGCTATTCACTGGCCGTTGGGCGGCCAGGCTGACAGACAACTGAACGGGAGCGGGACGTGGGCGAGCAACAAGGGGAGACCCCGGCGGCCGGGGCGGGCGTGAGCGCGACGCGGAGTCAGCATGTGGTACTGCAAGGACCCGCCGATTTGCGCATGATGGCGGCCGCGATGCGGCCAGGACTCGAGCGCAGCCGTGGCGAGCACGATCAATCGGCGCCGGCATGCATCGTCGTCACCCCCACCAGCGAACAAGCCCTGAGCGCCGCTGAACAAGCGCGCATCCTGCTGGGTAATGCCGCCCTGCGCGTCGTTCCCGTCAGCGCCGTGGCCCGCGCAAAGCGGGTGATCGCGTCAGGTCCCGTCTCCGTGATCGTCGGCACCGCGGCCGACCTGCTCGAACTGCGTCGCGCGTCAACCTTCAAGCTCGACGCCCTACGCGCCGTCGTGGTGATTGGTCTCGACGAAATCCTGCGCGACGGTGGCGTGGAAACGCTGCAGTCGCTCCTCGGCGATGCGCCGGACGAACTGCAACGCATCGTGACCATCGAAGAAGAGTCGCCGGAAGCCGATGCGTTTCTCGAGTCACAGCTGCGTCGCGCGCGTCGCATGGTGCTCACGAATGCAAGCGATGCCCCGCTTCCAATGACGCCGAGCTATGCGATCACGTCGGCTGCCGGTCGTGCGGAAACGTTGCGCGCGATCCTCGATGCCTGTGATCCGCCATCGCTCGTGGTCGTCGCCGCCTCTGACGAAGGGATCCTCGACGCCGAGCGTGCGTTGGCGCGTGTCGGCATGGTGGTGGATGGCAGCAGTGTGCAGGTCGTGAAGCAGCCCACATCGCAGCATGTGTCGCTCGTGGTGCTGTGGGAAACGCCTGCGACCTTCGAAGCGCTCAACGAGGCCATCGCCACGCGACCCGTCGACGCGGTAGCGCTGTTGCTTCCGGATGAACTCCCGGCGTTCCGTCGCATCACGAACGGACTCGCCGAGGTGTGGAACCCGCCCGCACGCTTGCAGGCGGCGGAGACGCGGACTCGCACCCTGCGTACTGCACTGCGTGCGACGTTGGCGAACGCGGGTGGCGCATCCGCGAGCGAGATGGCACTCCTCGCGCCGCTGCTCGATACGCACGATGCGCTCGAGATCGCGGCGGCGGCGCTGCGGTTGTACGAAGGCGCACGTCGCGACGCAGTCAATTTGCGCGGGAAGGTCGCTGCGGCGGCGGCGCGCGTCGTACCGGCCGCGCCGACTCGTGGTGCGCTGACGGTCGTTGCTGGCGGATCGTCTGGGAAGCAGCGCGTGTTTCTGGCCGTCGGGAAGCGCGACAACGTGCGCGTCGGTGACGTCGTCGGCGCGGTTGCGAACGAAGCGGGCATCCCAGGTGAACGCATTGGCACCGTTGAGCTCTTCGAATCGCACAGCATCGTAGAACTCGCGCCCGAGGACGCAGCACGCACCGTCGAAGCGTTGAGCGATGCGAGTCTGCGCGGACGCCGATTGAGTGCACGCATCGACGAGCGCAGCGACACTCGTGGTGGCGCACCGCGGAAGGAACGCACGTTTGGCCCGCCGCGTGCTGATCGTGCACCGCGCACTGACCGCCCGATGCGCAGCTTTGATCGTGGTGATCGTGGTGATCGTGGTGATCGTCCGGAGCGCGGCGAGCGTCCGGATCGTGCGCCGCGCAGTGGCCCGCGCGACGCTGGGCCGCCGCGTGACCGTGCGCCGCGTGATAGCGCACCACGTGATAGCGCACCACGTGACCGTGCGCCGCGCGACGAAGGGGCCCGTGGTCCCTATGGCGGTGAAGAGCGTGGACCGCGCTCTGGACCGCGCGGCGGCGCAGGTGCGGGCCGAGGCCCGGTGCGCGCGGACGAAGCACGCCTGGCGTTCGGTGATCGCCCGGTGCGCGAACGCGCTGAAGGCAAGACGGAATGGTCGGAGCGCGGCGCACGGATGCAGCACGCCAAGCGAACCCCACGTCCGACGTCGCTCGAAGCGCCGCCATCCGACCAGGACGGCGAGGCTTAAGGTATGAATGGTCCCTTCCAGACGTCCGGTGGCTGGATGGAAGTCATTGCCGGCTCGATGTTCAGTGGCAAGACCGAGGAGCTGTTGCGGCGCATCCGTCGCGCCAACATTGCGCGCAAACGAGTGCAGGTATTCAAGTCGCATCTGGATGACCGCTACGCCGGTGCGTGGGCGGTCTCCAGCCACGATCGGCGGGTGTTCGATGCGGTCCCGGTCGATTCATCCGCGCAGATCGCGCTGCGACTTGATCCGATGGCGCAGGTCATCGCGATTGACGAAGTCCAGTTCCTTGATGCCGGCATCGTCCAAGTGGCGTCGGGGCTCGCGGAGCGTGGGCGTCGTGTCATCCTCGCCGGCATCGACACCGACTTTCGTGGCGAGCCGTTCGGGGCGATGCCGCACCTGATGGCCGTCTCAGAGATGGTCGACAAGCTCCATGCGATCTGCGTGCTGTGCGGCGCACCCGCCAGTCGCAATCAGCGGCTCATTGGCGGCAAACCCGCACCGTACGAATCACCGACGATCATGGTCGGCGCCGCAGATTCGTACGAAGCCCGCTGCCGAGCCTGTCACGTCGTGCCTCGACGAGACGACGGGCAAACGGAGCTCGTGTAGGCCCTCTTTAACCGTCCATCTCCACGCTGTGCACACGTCGCGTGTCCTGCGTTCGCTGCGGCGCGCGTGTACGGCCGTGTACGGCCGTGTACGCCGCGCACGGCCCGCGCAGTTCGTCGGCTAGCCCGTCGACGCGGTCAGCGCCTGCGCCACCGCTTGGGCGAGCGCCTCGGCGGTGAACGGCTTCGGCACGAAACGAATTTGTTTCGCGGCCAATGCATCACGCACGTCGGTGTCGACGGTAAAACCACTGATGGCGACGATCGGCATCGTCGGACGACGCTGCTGAACCTGTTCGATCAGCGTCATGCCGCTCATGTTCGGCATCGTCAGATCGGTGACGAGCAGACCGAAGTCGGAGGGACTCGCATCGAGCATCTCGAGCGCCCGTTGCCCGGAGTTTGCAACGATGACGGTGTAGTCGAGCTTCTCAAGCATGCGCCGCGTCAGCGCGAGCAAGAGCGGATCATCATCCACGACCAGCACGCCACCAAGCACCGGTTGGACGCGAACGGTGCGGGGCGTCAGACTCGCCGTGATCGCAGTCGCCTCGGGGAAGAAGAGGCGGAGCGTTGTCCCATCTCCGGGCGACGAATCGCACTCGATGAACCCGTCGCTCTGCGCCACCATCCCGTGCACCGCGGCGAGCCCCATTCCCGCTCCCGTGCCGAACGGTTGCGTCG
>JBBQDB010000089.1:0-15729 GCA_038319245.1 Gemmatimonadales bacterium | reverse complement strand
GCGTCGCTCTCAGACGTGCGCAGCGCTTATGCCGAAACGCAACCGCTGCTGGAAGTCACGTTGCAACGCGCACGTCTCGCCGAACGCGGTATCGCGCCGCAACAAGTCGCGAGCGCACTGGCCGGTGCGTTGGGCGGCGTGAGCGCGAGCGAACTGCGCGAAACGGATCGCCGCACACCCATCACGGTGCGCTACGTCGGCGCACGCAACGAAGAGCTGGAGACGGCGCTGCGTACACCGCTGCGAGGCGTGCCTCTCGGACAACTCGTGACCGTACGCGAAACCCGCGCGCCGCTCGAAGTCGTGCGCGTCGGGCAACGGCCGGTCACGATCATCGAAGGGCTCGTCGAAAGCGGCGGCACGGCGCGCGCGACGTCGGACGTGCTGTCGCGCATGCAATCGCTGGTGTTGCCGCCTGGCGTGTCGTGGCAGGTGGCGGGCGCCGACGCTGAACGCGCGCGAACCACACAGGAGCTTACGTTGGTGCTAGTGTTGGCCGCGCTGCTGATGTTCCTGGTGTTGGCCGGCGAATTTGCGAGCTTCACGATGCCGATGATCGTCATGCTCACGGTGCCGCTGTCCGGCGCGGGTGCAGTGATTCTGCTCTGGCTCACGGGGCAGTCGCTTAACATCGTATCGCTCATCGGCATCGTCGTAATGATCGGTATGGCCGACAACGAAGCCGTCGTCAAGCTCGATGCCATCCAGCGCTTTCGCGAGGCCGGGCACGGCATCGACGAATCAATTCTCCTTGGCGGACAACAGCGACTCCGCGCCATTGCGATGACCAGTATCACCACCGTGACCGGTGTGCTGCCGCTGGTATTCGGCTGGGGTAGTGGCGGTGCGCTGTATCAACCGCTGGCCGCCGGCATCATCGGTGGCTCGGTGAGTGCGTTGGCAGTGACGTTCTTTCTGTTGCCGGCGGCGTACGCAGCGGTCGAGCGGCGCAAAGCGCGAGTGAGCTCGGCGCGCGTGGCGCTCGCCGCAACGTGATGCGCCGTATCGAGGTTAACCTTCACCTGCGGCGATGCGCCGTGCGGCCAACCGCTCGGGCTCGATGTGGATGGTCAACGATGACGGTCACTGGCCGCTAGCCGATGACGACGGCCGATGAGCACCAGCGGATCACGACGGCCGATCACCACTGGCTGATATTTATATGTCAATAATCCGCCTCGCCGTTGAGCGTCCCGCCGTCGTCTGGGCCACGTGCATCGCGCTGCTGATTGCCGGTGCGCTCGCGGTCGTGCGTCTGCCGCTGGCCACGCGCACCACCGTCGAGCTGCCGCGCCTCATGATCAGTGCGGGGTTGGCCGGTGCGGCGCCCGAAGTCATCGAGACGTACATCACCTCGCCCATCGAGTCGGCGGTGCAGGGGGTGCGCGGTGTGCGACGCGTGAACAGCAATTCCAACGACGGCACGTCACTGCTCACCGTGGAGCTCGATGAATCGGCCGACGTGCAGATGACACGTCTCGCGATTCTCGAGCGCCTCGAACTGTTGCGCGGCGAATTTCCGCCGGGCGTGTATGGGCCGAGTGTGGCGAACTATGTGCCGGAGGGCCTCGAAGAAGCGCCGCTGCTGTCGCTCACTGTGTTTGGTCCGTATACATCGGGGGCCTTGCAACAGCTCCTCGACGAACGCCTGTCGCCGCGACTAGGCTCGATACCTGGCGTCGCGGGCGTTCAGGTGCGTGGCGGGACGTCCCGCGGCGTGTCGGTCGCGTACGATGCGACGATGTTGCGACGTGTCGGTATCGCCCCGCAACTGCTGGCCGACGCCGTCAACGGCGCGCGCGTCGTGCAAGCGCTTGGCGTGCAACGGCAGGGCGCGACGGTGCGCAATGTCGTGTTGCGCGATCAACCCAACGCGCTGGCTGATCTTGCGGCGCTCCCCGTACGCGGGCCGGGCGGGCGCGTGTTCACGCTGGGTCAGTTGGCGACCATTCGCGCCGACGAGGATGCACGCGGTCAGTTCTTTCGCGTCGATGGCGCGCCTGCGGTTGCCGTGGATATCACGCGACATCCCGGTGCCGACGCGATTCGCACCGCAGCCCTGCTGCGCGACGCCATTGCCGAACTCGCGCCGGCCATGCCGCCAGGCGTGCAGCTGCGTGTCGCCAACGACGCAAGTGAGGATCTCGCGCGTGAGCTTCGCGACCTTGGGGTACGCGGCGCGATTGCCTTTGGCGCTGTGCTGCTGGTGTTGCTCGTCATGCTGCGTAACTGGCGAGCCGTCGCGCTAGTGATGTTCACTACGGCGGTCGCGATCGCGGGTACGGCGCTGTCGCTCTTCCTGCTCGACATTCCCGCCAACCTGCTCACGCTCGCCGGGTTGTGTTTGGGTGTTGGAGTCTTGGTGCAGAATGCGTTGGTGGTGGTGCAGCGCTTGGCGACATCGCACCACGAACGCGTTCACGCCGCCGAGCAGATCGCACCAGCCGTGATCGGAAGTACGCTCACCACGGCGGTTGTGCTCCTTCCATTTCTCTATCTGCAAGGCAACGCGCGCGCGGCATTTGCACCGTTCGCTGCCGCCTTCGTGATCGCGCTCGCGTGGAGTGTCATCACGGCTCTGTTGGTGGTTCCCGCGCTGGGCGTCGGCATCACCACTGGCCAGCGTCGCTGGTCGCGCAGCAAGCGCCTCTATGCTGCCATCATCGCGCGTACGCTGCGTTGGCGTATCGCGACGCTCTCATTCGCTACCGTAGGCGTCGCCGTGCTCGCGTGGGGATTCGTCGCGAAGGTCCCACGTACGTCCTTTGCCGGATTTGGGGAACGCCGCACGACGCTCTCCGTGGGGCTCTCGTTTCCGCGCGGCTCCGATCCGCAAACGCTCGACGCGGCCATGCGCGACTTCGAGCGGCTGAGTGCCGGTCGGCCGGAGGTGGAGCAAGTGCGCGCGTCGTCGCGCGGCACGTCTGCGGCGCAGATGCTGGTGACGTTCACGCGCGCGGGCGGCTACACGAACGTCCCGGCCGAGTTGCAGGAGCTGTTGACACAGCGGGCGGTGCTGGTGGGGGGCGCGAACGTGAGTGTGTTTGGCGACGGGCCGGGATTCTCGAGCGGCGGGGGCAGCGGTTCCGTGTCCACCTTTCGCCTGCGACTCCTGGGCTACTCGTACAACGGCGTGGGGCGCATTGCGCAGGACGTCAAGGCACGGCTCGAACGCATTCCGCGCGTGCGTGACGTGCGCATCAGCGCGGGTGGCTATTTCGGCGGCGATCGCAGCTATCAGATCACGCTCGCGCTCGAGCGAGCGGCGATGGCGCGCTACGGCGTGAGCGCATCGCAACTCGGCGCGAGCATCGCGCGTGAAGTGCGTGGACCAGCGGGCCGACAACTCGTGGAGATCGGCGGTGACGAACTCCCAGTGACACTCAAAACCGTAGGTGCGCGCGATCGCAGCATTGGGGAGTTAACTGACGCGATCGTACCAACGCGGTCTGGTGCGCCGGTGCGCATCGGCGATTTGTCTGTCCCGAGTGAGGACGAAGCACTGAGTACGATTCAGCGGCAGGATCAGCAGTACGTCTTGCAGGTCGCCTACGATTTTCGAGGGCCGGCGAAGCTTGCGCGACGCACGCATGACGCGTTCGTGAAGACGCTCGCGGCGCCGCCGGGATACAGCGTCGCCGATGTAACCGATCGCTTCGGCGAGGAGGCAGACGCCAGTGAAGAGGGGCTGTATCTGGTGTTCGCCATGGGACTCGCACTGGTGCTGCTAGCGGTCGCGCTGGTGTTCGACTCGGCGTGGAGCGCGATGATGGTGTTGGTCAGCTTGCCGCTTTCGTTGGCGGGCGTCGCAGCAGCGTTTTGGATCACAGGCACCGCGTTTACGCGCGAGGCCGCCGTCGGCGTCATTCTCGTTGTTGGTCTCGCGGTCAATCATGCCATTCTCGTGATCGACGCCGCGCTGCGCAAACGTCGCGTGCGCACCCTGACGGCGGGCGACGTACTGCGCGCCATGCACGAACGTGCCGGGATGATCGTTTGCGTTACACTGGCGTCGCTCGCATCGCTCGCGCCGCTGTCGATCGGTGCCGATGCCACGCGACTCTTTGGCGCGATCGCGTTGGCAACAGCCGGCGGCACGATTGCCGGAACGCTCGGCGTGCTGTTCGTGATGCCGGCGCTGCTGATGGAGCGCGCCAAGCGCTAGGCCGGATAGCGTTCCAACAGCGCCTGATGCTTGCTCGCGTCGATGTTGCGGCCACTGAGCAGTAGGACCACCGGGCCGACCACATTCGCGAGCTTGCCATGGCGCAGCGCTGCCACCGTCACCGCACCAGCGCCCTCAATCACGAAGCCCTCCGTGCGCCAGAGCCACGAGATCGTTTCGCCGAGCTCCTCCTCGCTCACGAGTACCATCTCATCGGCGCAATACTGCCCGATATGCAGCCCATCCTCGTCAATCAACCCGGCAAGGCCATCGGCCAACGTTGGCGTCGAGGGAATCGGCACGACGGCACCGGCCGCCACACTCAACGTCATCGCCGCCGTCTCGACACTCTGCGCACCGATGATGCGCACGGTCGGCGCGAGTTCGCGTAACACAGCGCCCATGCCGCCAAGCAGTCCGCCACCGCCGGTGCAGATCACGACGGTTGCCATCGCCGGACACTGCTCGAGCAATTCGATCGCGACGGTCCCTTGGCCCGCGAGCAAGTCCACGCCAACGCACGGATTGATGAACCGCACGCCGTGCGCAAGGCCATGCGCCTTCGCGACGACCATCGCCTCGTCGTAGTTGGGTTGTGCATCGTTGACCGTAGCGCCTAACGCGCGAATGCCGTCCTTCTTCACCTGTGGCGCCGTACTCGGCACATACAGCATGGCTGGTGCGCCGAAGGCTTTGGCGGCGAAGGCGACGCCGAGTCCGTGATTGCCCGCACTAGACGCGACGACGCCGTTCGCGCGCTCGGCGGCGGTCATGGTGGCCAACACGTTGTACGCGCCACGCACCTTGAACGACCCGGTCGGGTTCTCGAACTCGCATTTGTAGTACACGTCTGCGCCGAGCGCCTGCGACAACGCCTCCGCGCGCAGCAGGCGCGATGGCGCAAGGACGTCGCGCACACGGTCAGCGGCCGAACGTACCGCCGCGACATCGGGGATGATGTTTGGGTCTCGCACTGGTCTTGGCATGTGCGGAGAATGATGCCCGCGCAGTCCGTCGCGCAATCGGTCGCGCAATCGGTCGCACACTCGGTGGGGCGTTTCGTGCAGACCCGCCTTATATCCCAAGGCCTGCGCGCGCGACTTTCGGCGGCCACATCGCGACATACCGCTTCACATCGAACTTGAGCTTGGCGCGCGAGGTGACCATCGGTCGGAGCCCGCCCCAAATCGGCTTATTCCCCCACGGCCGATCCCACAGCCCAAGACACCACATGATCCCGCCGACGCTGTTCGCATCGCGTCCATCGAGCGCGTACTTGTCGTTGAGATGAAAGAGCCACGCGCGCGCCTGCTCGTAATCGCGCGTCCAGAGCAACATGGTTTTGCCCCAGAGCATACGCGGATAGTTGTGTATTAGGCCCGTACGTACCAATTGCCGCTGTGACGCGTTCCAGAGTTCGTCGTGCGTCTCTGCGGCTTCGATCGTTGGCAAGTCGTATAGCGACGGGCGCGCATCGGCCGCATGCTCTGCCATAGTTTTCTGAATCCATGCCGGCAACGCTGACAACTGATCGTAGTCGCGCGTGCGAATGCACCAGTTGTATGAAAGCTCGCGCCAGGTCGTCGCCTGCTGTACGAACGCGTCGAGACTTTCTGCGCCAACTCGGCGCGCGCGCGCCTCGCGTACCACACGTGCAGACGGAATCATTCCGTAGTGCAGATACGGCGACAAGGAACTCGTGCCAAGCGGATCACTCGCTTCATTGCGACGTTCACTGTACTCGGGGAGCGCGTCGGCGATGAATGCGGTGAGACGAACATTGGCCGCGTCGCTACCACCCTGCATCGCGACTGCTGGCACCGTGTGATCGATCTCGCATGACGCAATGGTCGTCGCGATATCGTCGTCGGTCATCGAGAGCAGCGGGAGCGGCGCGCAGCCGATCGTGTCCAGCAACGACGCTCGCAACGCTGCGCTCACCGCAACCGTTGGTACGCCTTCCTCGACGGGTTCGATCGCGTTGTCCAACAACTTCGCGATCTTTGGACGAATCGTGCGCGCCGCATACTCCGGCTTTGCAAACACACCACTCGGCACCGTACACACGCTGTCGATGGCGAGGACGCGACAGGACACACGTTCGGCGAATCGCTCGCTCCGCTCACGTACGCCCGCAGTCGGAAAGAGATCGGTGAACACTACGTACGCCCGCGCCGCGAGACGGTCGAGCACGCGACGATCGTCATCTCGGCGGTGGCGAAGCACGAACTGGTAGTGCAGCCCCAACGTCTCCGCATGTCGCGCCGTGTCGCGCGCGCCCTGCACGATGAACGTGTGATGGCGATCGGAGGCGTGCGGATACGTTGGGTCGAGCCCTTGATGAATCACCAGCGGCCGATTGACGCGATTCGCGGTCCGGATAGCCGCGCGTAGTGCCCAGTTCTCCTCCAGTCGATGCGTGGATTGCATCCAGTACAGCACGAACTCACCGTCGGCGTGATACGTCTTGCCGTTCAGATCGAGCGTGCGGGGCACGAGTTGGTCGCGAACGAAATCAGAGGAGAGCGAATGCTGCACGTCGGTGGCGATAGAAGGGCGGTCGGACTGGTGACAGTAGCGAGGTAAGCGAAGCAAGCGCGGTGCATCGTTCCAGCCTTGACATGCACCCCGCGTTGGCTACCTTCCCACCGTTACCAGATGGCCCCGCGCTACAGGTGCGGGGCTTTCCGTTTCGCCGGAACATGTTGTCGTACCGGTACTTCGGGGCTGTAGCTCAGCTGGGAGAGCGCTGCATTCGCATTGCAGAGGTCAGGGGTTCGAGCCCCCTCAGCTCCATAATTCAGTAAGAGGTTTTGCACGTTTTGTGACGCCGGGTGAGGGATTTGTGACCCACCGGAACCTGTTGCGTCATTATCGTGTAGTAGAGCGCAGGCCCGCCGCCGATCGGTAGGACGGAGAGTTCCAATGACGGCGTGCGTGGCACCTCATCACCCCCGAAGACTGAGTCTTCGGGGGTGTTTTGCTTTCGGCCCGGAGGGTTGGACTACGGCAGTTTGAGCGCGGCGATGTCGGCGCGCATTGCCGCAAACCCTTCGGCGACAAAGCGATGCTCATCCGCTTCGACGGTGCCCTGGTAGTCGTTCATCGCGCCGAAGCCCAGGTTGCCGAGCATACGCACAATTGCACTTTCGCGAATGACTGCATCGAAGCGCCGGGTCAGCAGGGTTTGTCCCTCTGGGCCTGTGCGAAAGATCATGGTGAAGAGCATGCCCTGACCTTCGAACGGGCGGCGCAGCGGAGTGCGCAGCATGCGTTCCGTGAACAGCGGCAAATGCCAATCGGGCTCTTTGGTGAAACGCATCGCCCAGCCGCGTTCCGTCGCCGAATGCACAAAGACGAACTCGCCTTGCATCTTGGTCACGCCCACGGTGAACATCGAGAGCTTGGCCAACAGGTCCACGTTGATTGTCAGCGTGTCGGGCATGCGGCGTGCGGCGCCGAGTAATGGCTGGAGTTCGCCGTTGTGGGAGCGAAAGCGAAAGATGAGCCGCTTGTCCGAGGCCTGCGCGTCAAACCAGTCGCTGCCCGCCTTGTCGCTGAGTCGATAGCGGTACTTGGACGGTTCGACGTACTTGGCAATGAACTTGGCCATTGCCGGCGATTTGTCTTTGAGTTGCGCCGAACTAACGAGCACGTGAAACGCGACCAACGTCGAGCCGTCACTCTGGGGCGTGGTATTGATCGAGTCGACCGTGAATACGCGCCCCATTGCTTGCGCCATGTGCGGGAAGCTCGCCTTGTAGTCGGTGCGTACCTGCGCGGACGGGCGTTCGGCTGAGAGAAAGAGTCCGCGAAAAATGTCCGTCGATCGAGCAGGAGGGAGCGCTCCGATCGCCTGATCTACCTGCGTTTTCCATCCCCAGTCGCTCTCGCCGTCGAGCTGCTGCAGCTGGATGAAGTGGCGCTGGTCGCCCGTGCGGACCGGGAGCGGCACCGCGGTCCGTTCGGAGAAGAGGAACTGCCCGTTCGTCAGCGCGCCGGAGAGTTCCAGGTCGCGTTCCGCGCCCGTGCGCGTCGTCCGACTGGCCGTCCAAATGGAGGAATCGCTCGCGAGCTTGGACGGCGCGAGTGAGTAGCGTGCGATGCGCGTGCGGGCGCGATTGAAGCGCGGGGTGCGTGTGACGTTCGTGAAGCGCTGTTCGAGCGCGCTTGCGAACGCGTCGGCATTGGCGCGCGCGGTCGCGATGTCTGGACCGTACGCCAGCGTGACGCCCTTACAGCCGCTGAGCGAGAGCAGTGCCGCGATCGCGGTCAGGCGACGCACGGTCAACGTCGGCCGGCGTGGGGCGATGGTCGGCAGGTGAGGCGCACGCTGAGCGTGCTCGATGGGGCGCGTGTGTGGCGTCATGGGGTGTGGCTCCATCGAGAGTGCAGGACCCGTGCCGAATCCTGCCCGGATCTGGTTAACTTATGGCAGCCTCACTCCTCCAGCCAACGCCGTGTCCGATCTTATCGAGTCTGCATCCCCGACGTCGTCACCGCGGCGTGATTTCATCCGTGAGATGGTCGCGGACGACGTCGCCAACGGTCGTTTTGGCCGTGCGCCTGCCACGCGATTTCCGCCGGAGCCCAATGGCTTCCTGCACATGGGGCACGCCAAGTCCATCTGCCTCAACTTCGGCATCGCCCGAGAGTTCGGCGGCACGTGCAATCTGCGCTTCGACGATACCAACCCGTTCACCGAAGACGTGAAGTACGTCGAGGCGATCAAGCGGGACGTGGAGTGGCTGGGGTTCACTTGGGACCACGAATTCTACGCGAGCGACTATTTCGAGCAGCTGTATGCGATCGCCGAGAAGCTGGTGCTCGACGGCAAGGCGTACGTGGACTCGCAGAGCGAAGAGCAGATTCGCACCGGGCGCGGGACGGTGACTGAAGCGGGTATCGCTGGCCCAGATCGATCGCGCGCCGTCGAGGAAAACCTGGATCTCTTGCGTCGCATGCGCGCGGGCGAGTTCGCCGACGGCGCGCACGTGTTGCGAGCGAAGATCGATTTGTCGCATCCGAACATGATCATGCGCGATCCGTTGCTGATGCGCATTCGGCACGCGGAGCATTATCGGCGCGGCAACGACTGGTGTCTGTATCCGCTGTACGATTTCGCGCACGGTTTGTCGGACGCGATCGAGGGGATCACGCGGTCGTTGTGTACGCTTGAGTTCAAGGACAATCGCGATATCTACGATTGGCTCGTCGCGCAGGCGGGCTTTGCGGAGCCGCCGCGCCAAACCGAGTTTGCGCGCCTCGAGCTTGACTACACGGTGTTGAGCAAGCGGAAGCTGTTGCGGCTCGTCAATGAAGGGCATGTGAGCGGCTGGGATGATCCGCGCATGCCGACGATTGCCGGGCTACGTCGTCGTGGCGTGCGTCCCGATGCCATTCGCAATTTCTGCGAAACGATCGGCGTCGCGCGGAAGGATGCGCGTGTCGAGATCGCGAGTTTCGAGCATGCCGTGCGTGATGATTTGAACCTCATCGTACCGCGCGTGTTTTGCGTGCTCAATCCGATCAAGGTCGTGTTGACGAACTATCCTGAGGGGCAGGTGGACGAGTTGGACGCCTCGCTATACCCGAATGACGTGCCGTTGACGGGCTCACGTATTGTGCCGTTCACGCGCGAGCTGTTCATCGACCGCGACGATTTCATGGAAGATCCGCCGAAGAAGTTTTTTCGTTTGGCACCTGGTCGCGAAGTGCGGTTGCGGTATGCGTACCTCATTACTTGTCAGGAAGTCATCAAGGACGAGGAGGGGAACATCATCGAAGTGCGGTGCACGTACGATCCGGCCACGCGTGGCGGTGACGCGCCGGATGGGCGGAGAGTGCAGGGCACGATTCACTGGGTGTCGGCGACGCACGCGCTCGACTGCGAGGTGCGCTTGTACGATCGGTTGTTCTCGTTGCCCGATCCAGACGCGGTGCCGGAGGGGCAGGACTTCATTTCGGCGCTCAATCCGACGTCGCTCACCGTGTGCGCGGCCAAGGTGGAGCCGAGTGTCGTGCACGACGCACCGGGGACGCGCTATCAGTTCGAACGGACCGGCTATTTCATGAGCGACGTCGCTGATTCGACCAGCGAGCGTTTGGTGTTCAATCGCATCGTGGGGATGCGTGATAGCTGGGCGAAGGAAGTGAAAAAGGCGTAGGACGGGCCGGGGACGGCACTACCGTCCAGACGGTTGCCGTCTATATTCGGATGCTCACCAGCGATGGTGACGCCAGATGCCCCCTAGCTCAACTGGCAGAGCGCCTGACTCTGACTCAGGAGGTTCCAGGTTCGACCCCTGGGGGGGCAATACAAAGCGCCGCAACGACTTCGGTCGGTGCGGCGCTTTTGTTTTCCAGGAACTGATGCGGATTCCTTCTCGCGGCTGCGCAGCACATTCCCGGGTTGATCTCCCATTGTCAGCCGCCCGTGTCACCGCCACCAAGCCTGCGCCGTAACGAGGCGTGCCTTCTCCCCCGGAGAGTTACTTCGCGCACGAGGGAACTACTCAGCCGACTCAGTGCTTTTGGCGCGCTCGTGCGACGACCAATGCCACGACCCCGACCACCACGACGATCATGACGAGCATCCATGGACCTCCGTAGCCGCTCATCCAGCCGTTGCCATACCTGCCGCCCATCATGCCGTTGCCGTAGCTGCCGCCCATCATACCGCCACCGGAACCAGCTTGGGCAGTTGCGGCTTCCGCGCGGCGCACCAACGTCACGTCGCCGATGAATGCCGTGGCGATCAAGATTCTGCGGATATCCATGTGGTGCATGGTCCTGCTCCGTGGGTTGATGTCCGCTTCTGGAAGGACGGATTCATGGGGCAACTACGCGATGATCCGCGACGTACCGTTCGTTGACGGCCACGCGAACGCCTGAGCGCGGAATGCGCGCGAATCGCACCGCAGCACGCTCGTCCAGACGACCACTCCCAACGACGAGCAGCACCGGCGCCATCTCCTCCGTTTTGGCGCAGGAGTTCGTCGGCACCGTGGGCCAGGACGAGACGGACCCCGTGACGATATGCGTATCGCGTCTCGACGCTGCGGATGATTGCGAGAAGGGTCAGCGTTCCTACGACGCCATCCCCGCGCGCTTCCACTCAGCGCATGTGATATGGCAACTAGACGGCGACTCAACACGAGGCTCGCGCAAGAAACGGTCCGGTTTGAGCGGAGCCGAACGTGTGCGTGGCATAGTGGTACAGGTTGCCTGCGCTGTCGCGGCGGTAGATGCCGTTAACGCGATGCGCAATTCAGGATGCGGCTGCACGCGAGTGCCTGCGGATGCGACGACTCGCGAAGTCGTTGGCGTGGTCAACAAACGCGATGCGTGCTGCAGCGTTGCCGCCGACGACCGGCGCGCGTCCGAGGTCAGTGTTGCGGAGATCATGCGCTCGGCCACCGCCTGCCGTGGAGTCGAGGACTCGCTCGACGCGGCCCGCGAGCAGCTGCAGGAACACCACGCGACGAGACTTCCCGTCGTCGATCAGGCCGGCTGCTGCGGCGGCACCGTCAGCGTGCATCGCTTAGCGCACGCATAGACTGCATACTGCACTCGTCGCCTGAGCTCGTATGTGCGTGCGATGAAGGTCGACATGCTGTCCGCGTGAGACAACCGGTACGTTCCTCGTGCACCGGGCAATCGACAAACGCCCACGGTTGACGGGTCGCAACAGCCACGCGGGAACTCGGAAGGTACGGCGATGACGGATCCCACAGCTTTCCGCGTCGCCGTCAACGGCCATGGTGTCAGCGGCAAGCGTGTCGCTGACGCCGTCGCGATCCAACACAACCTGACCCTTGCCGGCGCGCGGACGACGCGACGCACTGGCGCACTGGCGCACTGGCGCACGAAGCGGAAACCGCGGAACGGTCGAATATCCTAGCCCCTCGCGCAATGAAGGAGGCGAACCGCGCTTCAGCGGGTGCAATGATCGACCTCCTGTACGCGTCGACGTCGATTGCGGCGGATTGGGCTCGCCAGCTTCGAACAGCATCGGTACCGGTTCATCCTGCACATCCAAGACTCGGTCAAAGCAGTCAGTCCACCCAGCAACGTGACGAGACAAGCTTCGTGCGCGACAGGCGCGACAGGCGCGTCAGCGCGTCAATCCGCAGTATGGTTGGTGCCTGCGGAGCCCGCGCGACCATGTCATGTACGACGGCCGTGATGTGAACACGCCACGCATAGCCATTCGAAGTTCGCCGCTCGCCCGACGACTCGATGCGTTCTTCCAGCTGCGTTCCGCGCACGCATCTACGTCGCTGCTGACCCCGAGATAGCCCAACACGCACGGAGTTCCCGCGAACGACCAAACAGCGCCGCCGTCGATCCGCGACGCCAATTCGCACTAGATTGCGCTCATGAAGCGTTCTCAACCGACCAATCGCTGGCGCGTCGGCGATCAGGTGGACGACGCCATGGTGCTGTCCAGTGATGCGCGCCTCGTACCGCTGTCGAGCTACGCCGCCACGGGGCCCTTACTGATCTTCGTCTATCGTGGCAGTTGGTGTTCGTTCTGCCTCCGGCGCCTCGCAGACTACCGTGAGCGCGCGAACGCGTTTGCGAAGGTGGGGATCACCCTTGTGGCGCTCTCAGTCGACACCACCGAGGCGTCGACCCGGTTGCATCGCCTGTTGAAACTCCCATTTGCCCTGCTGTGCGACCCATCTCGCGCGGTCGTGTCGGCGTGGGGATTGTTGAACACCGACGAGTTTGGAACGGCTTTTCCGGCAACGATGCTCCTCGACGCGCAGCTCACGATACGATTCCTCAGTATCGACGACAGCTATGCGACGGCGCGGGTCGACGATGTACTCGATGTGTGTCGCGCGCTCGTGCGCGGCGAGTCGCGCACGACGACGCTTCGTCGTGTCTTTCGTCTGCCGGGACTCGCGTGGTGGATACGCGGCGCACGCAACGAAGTCACCCTGCGCTGGCACCGTCGACGAGGCACTTCTGCAAGCAATCTGTAGTTAAACACCGCCTCGATAGCCGGTAACTATTCTACGTTTCGTCGATGCATCGCACCCGGACAGCGATTCCCTTGCGCGCGATGGACCTAACCTTGAATTGCTGCACAAGTCACTTGGGCCATATCGTAAAGAGCGCATCGGTCGCCTAGTACTGCACCGATGGACTCTCGACGCCACAAGCCGTCAACGACGGCGAACGCCGGCACGAATACGTTGACGGCATTCGCGCGAAAGCCGGTGCGCGGCGCCATGAGTCGATCCACGTCGTCCAGACGCGACAGGGCGGTGGGACGGATCGACAACGTCGTCAATCTGTCGACGAAGCGTTGATTCGCATGCCTCGCCCACCGCTCCTGCGTACGCGACGACAACCGACGCCACGTATCGTGATTGTCCGCCGTGTAGAACTCGCAACACCTGGAGCTACGGCAGGGGCACCGCAATCAGCTGGCCCGTCTTCACGTCGTAAATGAATCCGTGAATCGGAATGTTGTGCGGCACGAGCGGATGCGCGCGGATACGATGCACGTCTTCAATGACCGCCTGCGTCCGATTCGCGATGGGTAGCCAATTGATGAATCCACCTTCGGGCGATCCGGGCCCGGCACCGACATCCTTAAATCCGGTTGGCGTCAGCTCGGCGGTTTCTAGGCTGTTGGCAAGCAGATCGCGCATCAGGTCATTCGTGAAAAACTCCATCCCGCAATCGGAATGGTGAATCACAAACCATTCGGCCGTGCCAAGGAGCTTGTGAGAAATTACCAAGGACCGAATGGCGTCGTCGCTCGCGCGCCCGCCGGCGTTGCGAATGACGTGCGCATCACCTTCGGCGAGGCCGGCGTACTTCGCGGGATCGAGCCGCGCATCCATGCACGTGAGGATCGCGAATCCGCGAGCGGGGGGCAGGGCAAGGTTTGCCTTGTCGCCAAACGACTGCGCATAAGCTGCGTTTGCGGCGAGCACTTCGGGGAGTATGGACGACATTCGGTTTACCGGAGAAAAGTCAGGGCGCGGGCAGCACGTCCGCTCACGAGTTGATGCAACAGTTGATGCAGCAGCGAGCGCGCTCTTCCATCGCCGTCAGACGCTCGCCTCGCGTGGTTGCGACACGCAACTCAAGAAGCGCAGCGATGCCGTCATGCGTTCCCAAAAAACTTTCCGGATACGTGGACGACGGACGTGCCGTTGTCGTGGGAGTCACAACCGTGAAAAATGTGCGCATGCACGGGACACCCCTCGGTCGTTGACGAGCGCTGACGGTGTGCGAGTCGTCCCAACTGCCTCAGCGTCTTGGACGCTGACGACAAGCGCGACATTACGACAAACTTCCCAGCGGCTTGCAATTCGCGACACTGCGTCGTAGCGGATTCAGATCGCATGAACCTGCGTTTTTCAAGGCCCTACATCCGGGGAGCCGCCGGAACGGAGTGCGGTCATGCTCCAACTCGGTACGAGACTTGCTCATGTGTAAGATTACGCGCGATGCCGATCTGACCAGCAGCCGGCACGCACCACGTCATCGTTGAGGATTTGCATGCCCGGTTCCGCGGCGCCTGTGTCAAATGCTGCGCTCGCCGAACTGCGGACGGAGGGCGATTCCCTCGTGGTTATGCTCGCGGGCGAGTGGTCGCTCGAGCATCCGCAGCCGCGATTCGAAGAGCTCGTCGGCAGTTCCGGTTCAGGCGCACAGTTCAGCTCGGTCTCCTTTGACACGACAGAACTCGCCCTGTGGGACAGCAGCCTGCTGATCTTCCTCCTGCAGTGTCAGGGCTACTGCGACGAGCACAAACTCCGATTCGACCCGTCTGGGCTTCCTGAACAAGTACCTCGGCTCCTCGCGCTCGCGCGAGCCGTTCCCGAGCGCGTGCATGCGGACGCGCCCAAGCGCGTCGCGTTCGTTCCTCGGATGGGTGCGGCCGTACTACGCAGCTGGGACGATGCACTTGGCGCTATCTCGTTCTTCGGTGAGGTTGCACTGTCCGTGGCTGGGCTCACGACACGCAAGGTGCACATGCGGTGGCGAGAGTTCTGGGTGGTCGTGCAGACGAACAGTTCAGGTGCACTGCCTATCGTCACGCTCATTGCGCTGCTCATGGGCGTCATCATCGCGTTCCTCGGCGTCGTTGTGCTGCAGCGATTCGGCGCGGGCTACTACGTCTCCTACCTTGTGGGATTCGGCATGTTGCGCGAGATGGGCGCGCTCATGACCGGGATCATCATCGCTGGACGTACGGGCGCCGCATTCGCGGCCGAGTTGGGCAGCATGAAGATCACCGAGGAGATCGACGCGTATACGACGCTCGGCATCTCGCCGATGGAGCAACTCGTTTTGCCGCGGATGCTCGGCCTTTTCGTGATGATGCCGTTGCTCACGCTCTATGCGGACGTCGTCGGCATCCTCGGCGGAATGATGGTATCGGCCGCGTTGCTCGATCTCTCCGTCAAACAATTCATGAACGGCTTGCTGTACGCTGTGACGCTCTCCGACGCGCTGCTCGGGTTGGTCAAAGGCACGATCTTCGGGCTTATCGTCGGCGTCGCAGGCTGTATGAAGGGGCTGCAGGGCGGCTC
>JBBQDB010000088.1:0-15940 GCA_038319245.1 Gemmatimonadales bacterium | reverse complement strand
TCCCGGTAAACGACGAAAACGCCGGAAGAATGCCGACCGACGTACCGAACACAAAGCACGGTAACCGCAACCGCTGCTGGCCACGTCCGCGCAGCACAACATTCGGGTGCAGGTGTCCAGCGAGTGTATAACCCTCCGTGTGCGCGACCGGATGATGCGCGCAGGCGAACGGCCCAATCACCAGCGGTGCATCAACGCAGCCGATGTCGAGTGCTGATGGCGGATCACCGGCATGTGTATCGTGATTACCACGCACCAGTTGCATCGCAACCTGCGCATGCGCGGCGCGCCACTCGGCGATCGTGTCGAGCGTCCCCGGTTGACGACCGGCGCGCGCATGCAACAGATCGCCAAGCACAATCAGCTGTTGCGCACCGGTCTGACGCAGCGCGTCTGTGAGACGTTCCAGATCTGCGGCGGTGCTACCCGTCGGAATCGGAACGTACGACGCGCGAAACGTCGCGGCCTTTCCCCAGTGTAGATCGGCGACGAGCAGGGTGTCGTGCGCCGGGAGGTACATCGCGCGTTGTGGCAACAGGTCGACGGGCTCGCCAGCAATATCAACGCGTAACGCGTTCACTGTACATCTCGCGCTTGTTGGGCAGCGCGTGCCTTGGGTTCAGCGCGAAAGATCGACGTTGCACCCGCGCGCGATGGTTTCTCCGCCGCGACGGACATCCGACGCACCCGATCAGCAAGCTTCTCGGAACTGAGCTTCGAGCGTGTCATATCTACGAGCAAGGGAAAAGCGAGCGGTGTGGGGCGTTCCACCTCGATGATCCGCACGCTGCTCACCGACAGCCGCTCGAGCACGCGCCCCAAGCGACTCGCCTCCAGCTGTCGTTCGAGCACTTCGCGCTGCGCCTGATGAATGAGCAGGTTGTCGAGATCGTATTTCACGAAGACATCGTACAATAGTCCGCTCGATGCCTGTACCTGCTTCATCGATTTGGACTGGCCCGGATAGCCGGCGAAAACAAGTCCGGCTACGCGCGCAATCTCGCGAAACTGACGTCGGGCGAGTTCGGCTGCGTTGAGACTCTGTAGGATGTCGTGCAGCAGGTGCGACGTGGACAGCAATCCCGACTCAAGCGCCTCGTCGAGTGGCGCGCGATCTGGTGAGACGAGATCGAAGCCGTAGTCGTTGCACGAAAACGTAAATGAGATTGGCGTGAGCTGCGCCATGCGATAAGCCAAAAGTGCAGCCAATCCCTCGTGCACCAAACGGCCTTCGAACGGATAGACGAAACAGTGATGGCCATCGCGCGTTTCACAGCGTTCGATGAGCAGCTCATCAGGCCGAGGAATCGCGCTACGCTCGGCTTGCAATGCGAGTACCGGTTGTACGGCGATCATTTCTGGACCCACGTACACACCGCGTCGCGCCTCTTCGAGCTTGTTACGCACGGCGAGCGAGAGTTCAGAGCTCAGCGGCATGCGCGCCCCAGCCCATCGCGGAATAGCGCCCGAAATGCCCTTCGCGCGTCGCACCCACGCCGTGAGTTCGCGCACGCGCACGAACTCGAGCGGCGTACCAGCAAAGATGAACTTGTCGCCCGGGCTCAAGCGCGAGATAAAGCTCTCCTCGACGGTGCCCAATCGGCCGCCACGCAGATAGCGCACGGTGATCGATGCATCGCTGACGATCGTACCGATGTTGAGCACATGACGCAATGCGACCCGACGGTCGGTGACGACGTGTAACCCGTCGACCACCTGCACGCGAGCAAACTCCGGATATGCCTTCAGTGCGTCGCCCCCGCGCGTCACAAAGTAGATCGTCCAATCGAGTTCGGCGTCGGTGAGCTTCGCGTATCCGCGTGTGGTGCGCAACTCCGCGAGTACGGCGTCACGTGTGAAGCCGCCGCCGAGTGCCAACGTGACCAGATGTTGCGCCAATAGGTCGAGGGGTCGATCCAACGGATCTCGGCTCTCAATCGCGTTGAGCGCGATCGCGTCACGTGCTGCAGCGACTTCGATCAGTTCAAACGCATGCGTCGGCACGCAGACAATCTGCGACACGCGACCGGGCGAATGGCCAGACCGTCCGGCGCGTTGCAGCAGACGCGCGACGCCCTTGGGGCTGCCCACCTGCATGACCAGATCGACGGGCGTAAAGTCCACACCTAAGTCGAGTGATGATGTAGACACCACAACACGATAGCGTCCCGACTTCAGACCATCTTCTACATCATTTCGTTGCGCGCGCGACAGCGAGCCATGATGAATTGCCGTGAACTCGAACCAATCTGGATTGGCAGCAATGATCGATTGAAACCAGATCTCGCACTGCGAACGCGTATTCGTAAAGACGATGGCGCTCTGGGCCTGCGCGAGACGCTGCATGACCTCTGGCAGTAGCTTCGTGTTGAGATGCCCCGCCCACGGAAAGCGCTCCATCGTTTCCGGAACGAGTGACTCAATCACAACCGCTTTTGGAACGACACCTCGCACGAGGCGTCGTGGTCGCGCCGAGCCATCGCCTTCGAGGCCGAGCAGTGTGTCGGCCGCGACATCGAGGTTGCCGAGCGTCGCAGAGACGCCCCATGTGCGAAGGCGCGGGCAGAGTGCCCGGAGTCGCGCGAGCGCGAGCTCGACCTGCGTGCCACGTTTTGTAGACAGTAGTTCGTGCCACTCATCGACCACGATGCAGCGCAAGTCGGCGAAGATCGCTGTGTGATCCTTGCGACAGAGCAGCAGAGACAGCGACTCGGGTGTAGTCACGAGTGCGGTAGGGAGTCGATCGCGCTGGCGTGCACGTCGTGCTTGCGACGTATCGCCGGTGCGCGACTCGATCGTCCACGGTAATCCCAACGTGTCGATCGGATCGCGCAGCGCTTGCTCGGTGTCGGCGGCCAGCGCGCGTAGCGGCGTAATCCACAACACGCGTAGCGGCAGACCATCAGCGCGTCGGCGCATGACCCGAGGATTCGGGTGCTCAACCATCGATTCGATGACTGGACCGAGCCACGCCGCGTAGGTCTTTCCCGTTCCCGTTGCGGCATGAATGAGCCCCGATTCACCGCGAGCATAGGCGTTCCATACTTCGCGCTGAAAGTCGAACGGCGACCATCCGCGCGACGCAAACCAGTCCTCAATCCGACCGATACCGTGCTCGTGCGCACTGCTCGGCAGCGTCATTCGCCTAATCCGTGATCGGCGCTTCCCTGCGATGCCAGCAATGCTTTGACGCTCTCCAACGAATCGGCTTCGGATGCGGGTTTGTCTTTGCGCCATCGAGCGATGCGCGGAAAACGGACTGCAATCCCGCTTTTGTGCCGACTACTCAGTTGAATACCTTCGAACGCTAGCTCGAAGACCAGTTCTGGTTGCACCGTCCGTACCGGTCCGAATTTCTCAATGGTGTGTTGCCGCACGAACCGATCCACGTCGCGAATCTCGGCGTCCGTGAGTCCCGAGTAGGCCTTCGCGATCGATACCAGCTTGTCGCCATCCCACACGGCAAACGTGTAGTCGGTGAACAATCCAGCGCGGCGACCGTGCCCAGCTTGTGCGTACACCAATACCGCATCAATCGTCAGCGGCGACACTTTCCATTTGTACCAATCACCTACCTTGCGACCTACGCCGTACGAAGCGCTGCGTCGCTTGAGCATCAATCCTTCAGCGACGGCGTCGCGAGCATTCGCGCGGGCCAGATGTAACTCCTCCCACGAGGTCGCGACGAGCGATGGCGACAGGCCGATTGACGCGCCGGCTGGAAGCGATGCAATGATCAGCTCGAGTTGCGCGCGTCGTTCGTCAAGCGAGTGACTCCGTACGTCGTCACCATCGACTTCGAGACAGTCATACACGAGCAAATGCACCGGTACATCGGTCAACAGCTTCTTGCCGACCGTCTTGCGATTGATGCGTCGCTGTAGCTCGGTGAACGGCAGCGGTTTGCCATCACGCCACGCGAGAAGTTCACCGTCGAGCACCGTTCCATCGGGTAACCACTCTGTTGCGGCTTCCACCTCGGGAAATCGGCCGCTCAACAACTCTTCACCGCGACTCCAGATGAGCGTTCGCCCACGACGGCGCACGATCTGTGCACGGATGCCATCCCACTTCCACTCCGCTTGCCACTCACTGACATCACCAAGGGCATCAGGATCGCCATCGACCGCGTGGGCCAGAAAGAATGGATACGGACGGCTCCAGTCCGCATCGGTCGTCTCCGTGCCCATGAGCTGCGCAAACCACTCGGGCGTTGCTTCCCACTGCCCCATCAACCGATGGGCAAGCGTTTCCTTACTGAGGTCACTCACCTGCGACAGCGCGCGCACCACGAGTCCGTCCGATACGCCAACGCGAAACGCGCCAGTGAGGAGTTTGTTGAACAAAAAGCGCGACGTGCCCTGAAGTCGTTGCCACGCGGAAAGCAGATCCGCACGCTGCATCTCTGGCGACGCGGTCTGCAACGGTAGTAGTCCCGATTCCACCCACCACGCGAGCGACTGCTCGTCGCTATACGGCTGATCCGGAACGAGTAGCGCGATCGTTTCCGCCAGATCACCAACCTGATCGTAGCACTCTTCAAATAGCCAATCGCTGATGCCTGCAGCTTCGGCAGCCCAGGCACGCAAATCCGGCGCGCGGACGAGTCGTTTCGGACGACGACCGAGCAAAAACGATGTTGCCCACGCGGCGTCCGCGGCAGGAGCGTCGCGGAAGTACGCAACCAGTGCCGCGACCTTATCCGTCGTTGCGGTGCTCGCATCGATCGCATCGTACAACGCAGCGAATCGGCGCATTACTCCTCCGCCGAAACGTTGGATGGCGCGTCAGCATCCGTTCTGGGTTCCGCCGAGCCCTCGCTCGTTGCCGTTTCGTCTACCGCGACGTCATCACGCTCACCTTCAAAGCGCGTCGCGATCGGTTGTGCGTCAATCCCTCGCTCGCGTAACCATCGTACGACCGGCCCAGTGAAACCGTGGGTTACCCACACGCGCTCCGCGCCGGTCGCATCAATCGCAGACAGCAGCTGCGGCCAGTCAACGTGATCCGACATCACAAAGCCTTTGTCGACACCACGGCGCCGCCTCGCACCGCGCACCATCATCCAGCCGCTCGCGAACGCCGCCGAGTAGTTGCCGAACCGTCGTGCCCACGTCGAGCCATCGGCACTCGGCGGTGCGACGACGATCGCACGCTTCCACGATTCGGATTTCGTCGCCAGTGTGGCGTACGTCGTCGAGGGCAACTGCACACCAGCATCGCGATAACACTGCGTCATCTTCTCAACGGCGCCGTGCGTGAGAATTGGGCCGATATTCGTATCGAGACCGGCGATCATGCGCTGTGCCTTACCCAGTGCATAGCCATACAAGAGCGACACGCGTCCCGCATCAGCGTTCGCACTCCACCACGTGTTCATCTCGTCGAACAGCGACTGCTGTGCTGGCCAGCGATAGATCGGTAAGCCAAACGTGCTTTCGGTGATGAACGTATGACAACGCACGGGTTCCCACTGTGCGCAGGTGCGATCGGGCTCCGTCTTGTAGTCGCCCGACACGACCCACACTTCGCCGCGATATTCGAGACGGATTTGCGCAGAGCCGAGGATGTGTCCGGCCGGATGAAACGACACGCGTACGCCGTTGATGTCGCGCGTCCCGCCATACGGCATCACCGACACACGCGACGCGTACTGTCCAAGCCGTTCACGTGCGACCAATGCCCCAGGCTCGGCGAGCAGATACGCGCCGCATCCCCACGTGAGATGATCACCGTGCGCGTGTGTGATGAGCGCGTGTGGGACTGGAGCCCACGGATCGATGTAGCAATCCGCAGCCTCACAATAAAGCCCGCGATCCGTGATCCGAAGCAGCGTATCGGTCGATGTCACACGCTGTGCCGTCTGCGACGTCGTTCCGCTACTTCTTGATGAACGTGCCTTTGTTCAATTCATCAACTGCCGTGCGCAGTTCCGCTTGCGTATTCATCACGATAGGACCGTACCATGCCACCGGTTCCTTGATTGGCTTCCCGGACACGAGCAGAAAGCGAATGCCTTCGTCGCCCGCCTGCACGGTGACCTCGTCTCCGGTGTCGAACAAAATCAGCGAGCGATTACCCGTGCGGTCGCGCACGAGATCGTCGTCGTTACCGGCGGTGCGTTCGGTGAGAATGCCCATCGGGTCGCTGGCGTGACGAAACGAGCCGCTACCGGCAAACACATAGGCGAATGCGCTGCGCGAAGCATCGACCGGGAGTGACTTTTTAAGTCCCGCTGGTACCGACACGTCGAGATAGACCGGATCGGCGGCGATGCCATCCACTGGCCCACGCTTGCCCCAGAATTCGCCGCAAACGACGCGCACGATCGTACCGTCATCATCGGTGATTTCGGCGATGTCCTTGCTCTGCACATCTTGATAGCGCGGCGCGGTCATCTTGAGCGACGATGGAAGATTCGCCCATAACTGAAAGCCGTGCATGCGTCCCTGCGCGTCGCCCTGCGGCATTTCGTGATGCACAATGCCGCTGCCTGCTGTCATCCACTGCACATCACCCGCGCCCAGCATGCCATGGTTACCCAAACTGTCTGCGTGTTCGACGTTCCCCGCGAGCACGTACGTAATCGTTTCGATACCGCGATGCGGATGCCAGGGAAAGCCCGCGCGATACTGTGATGGTACGTCGTTGCGGAAATCGTCGAACAGCAGAAAGGGATCGGTTTCGGTCGTGTTACCGAAGCCGAAGGCACGGTGCAAATGCACGCCAGCGCCTTCCATGGTAGGCTGGGCGCGATCGATACGACGGACGGGACGAATGGACATGGGTGTCTCAGGCGAAGAGTGACAACGATTCTCTATATCTGATCACTGAGACAAACGGATGCAAATGCGACGGAGGGACCAGACTGATATTCCAGACTGAGATTCCAGCACGCCGCTTTTCACCCCAGCGCTTGCGCCGCCGCGTGAATCGCCGCCCGAATACGCGGATAGGAGCCGCAACGACAAATGTTCCCTTGCATCGCCGTGTCGATCTCGGCGTCGGTTGGAGCGCGCGTCGCGTTCAGTAGCGCAATCGCCGCCATCACCTGTCCCGACTGGCAATAGCCGCACTGTGGCACGTCGAGCGACGTCCATGCGGATTGTACGGCCGCGGCTACGGTGCCCGTGGCGCCCTCGATGGTGATGATTTTACGTCCACCGACAGCGGACACCGGGACGACGCAGGAGCGTGTCGGCACGCCGTCGAGATGCACCGTGCAGGCACCACACGTCGCGATTCCGCAGCCGAACTTGGTGCCGGTGAGGCCAAGCGTCTGCCGTACCGCCCACAGCAACGGGGTGTCAGGTTCGACCGCGACGACCGCTGACCGACCGTTGATGTTGAGTGTGATCTCAAGCGCTACCTCGGGCGTGCCGCTTCTCGTGATGTCGCGCATCATCTCGCGCGTGATTTCCGCGGGCTCGCGCGCACTCATGTGGAGCTCCCGGCCTTTGGCATACGCAACGGCAACGATCGTAAGCGCATGCCAGTCAGTGCGAAAATTGCATTCGCAATCGCCGGTGCGAGCGGCGGAAGCGCGGGCTCACCGATGCCACTGGGCACATCCATGCTTGGCACAATGTGCGCTTCGATGACCGGGCACTCGCTGATGCGCAGCGGACGATATGCATCGAAGTTGCCCTCCCGCACGCGTCCGGCTTCGATGGTGATCTCGCCATATAACGCGGCAGACAAGCCGTAGATGATTGCGCTTTCGACCTGCTGCGCGATGATGTTTGGATTCACAGGAAAGCCACAGTCAACCGCTGCCACGACACGGTGCACGCGAATGGTGCCATCCTGTGCAACGGATACCTCCGCCACCTCGGCGACCGTGGACGCGAACGACGCATGCAACGCAATGCCGCGCGCACGACGTTGTCCATCGGGAGCGGGAGCGAGTGGTTGCCCCCAGTCACTCTTACTCACGGCCAACTGCAGCACCGCAAGCGCGCGCGGATGCTTTTGCAGCAACGAGGCGCGAAACGCGGCGGGATCTTGCTTCGCTTCTGCCGCCATCTCGTCGATGAACGATTCGACGAAGAAGCCGTGATGCGAATGGCCGACCGAACGCCACGAGCCGACCGGTACCGGCAGGTCGATTTCTGCGTGCGACGAATACAGCGCGGGAAATTCGTAGGGCTGGTCCCACGTCCCTTCGGCAGTGGTCTTGTCCGGACCGGCTTCTGTCAGCAGAAATCCCACTCGATTGCTGTACCGCTTGAATGGTGCCTGACTCGCCGAATGCGATGTGACCGCCGTAACGCGCCCATTCACATCGAACGCCGCGCTTAGCTGCGAAACGGCGGCCGGACGATAGAAGTCGTTTCGCATATCATCCTCGCGGCTCCAGATGGTCTGCACCGGTACGCCCGGCAGCGCCACGGCGATCGCGGCGGCTTGTGCCACGTAGTCGACATCGAGCCGCCGACCGAAGCCGCCGCCGAGGAGCTGTTGGTGCAGGTCGATGTTCTGCTCTGCGACGCCAGTAATGTGCGCGACCGCTTGGCGTGCGAATCCCTGCACTTGCGTACCGGTCCACACCTGCGCCCTACCGGCGCGCACGAGTACGGTGGCGTTCATCGGTTCCATCGTCGCGTGCGCGAGATAGGGCGCCTCGTATGTCGCGTGCACTGCGCGTGGCGCCGAGCCGACCACAGCCTTCGCATCACCAAATGCGCGGAACGGCAGGCCATCGTTAGTCGCGGCAGCAGCGCGAAGTTGTTGCATGATGGTCGCCGATGACAGCGTCGCGTTGGGACCAGCGTTCCACTGCACGGCCAACGCATGCACCGCTTGTCGCGCGCGCCACCACGAGTCGGCGATCACGGCTACGCCTGCGGGGTCCCCATATCGACTGCCCGAAAGCGCGACCACCGCACGTACGCCGGGCAGACGTTTCGCCGCATCAGCATCAAAGCGTGAGGGAGAGCCGCCGATGGTCGGACTCATGGCGACTGCGGCGTAGACGAGCCCCTCCTGCTTCACGTCGATGCCGAAGATGCTTTCGCCGCGGGACTTGGCAGCCGAGTCGAGTCGGGGGATCGACTTGCCCAGCATCGTAAACTCGGCCGCACTCTTGAGCGTGATGTGAGACGGTCGATGCGCCACCGCCTCGGCGACGAGTTCGCCGAAACGCAGGCGCTTCGTACCACAGACCACGACGCCTTGGTCGACGTGGCACGTGTCGGCATCAACACCCAGTCGGGCTGCCGCCGCCGCGATGAGCGAGACGCGCGCCGATGCGCCAGCCTCGCGCATCGGCATCCAGCAATCACGCACACTCGACGAGCCACCGGTCATCATCACGCCGAGTTCGCGCATCGTCTTGGCAGTCATCCACTTCACGCCACGAACGAGCGCATTGTCCTGGTCGGGCGTAAACGGTAGTCCGTCGACGATTGCCGCGATGTTGCCGTAGATCTTGTCGATGGGGCTGTGCTCAACACGCACACGCTCCCACGAACAGCCGAGTTCTTCGGCCATCAGCATCGCCAACGCGGTGTGAATACCTTGCCCCATTTCAGACTTGGGGACCACCACGGTGACGGTGTCGTCGGGCGCGATGGTCACCCAGCCATTGAGCGCGATCGCGCCGCCTGGCGTGTCCGGCAGCGTTTCGCTAACGAGGCGTTGCCGCGGCGGCAGCAGCGACCAGCCGAAAAACAGCGCGCTACCGGTGCTGAGTCCGGCGAGCAGGAATGTGCGTCGTTTCATGGTTAGAACCCCATGCCGAGAAAACTGTCGTCGCTTGACGCGCGGGGCAAAGGAGTTCGTGGCGCTTCGCCGAAAATGTCGAATGAGCGGATCGAGGCTTCGACCGCCGCCAGCACCGCGGTCAGCTCTTCTGCGGTCTTGCTGACTTCCCAACGATAGAGCGGGCCGGCCACGGCGAGACTGGCCAGCCCGACCACCGCGGCGACGCCAAACGCGGGTCCGAGCACTGCCGTCCCAACCATCAGCAACGCTTTCTTGGCAATCGCGCCACCAATCAGACCGCCAAAGCCCGACATCGCCGACGTGATCACGCCGTAGCCCCACAAATTGGGCGTGATGCCTTTGCGCAGATCCACCGTGATCGTGACTTCGCACGCACGCGAGTCGCTCGGCACGGGCGCAAACGTCACCCGAATTTCGGGGACGTAGACACCATACTTGGTCCAGGTAAAGCGATAGCCGCCATCCGTCATCGCAGGCAAATCGAACACGACCACGCCACCGTCCAGTGGATGGCCGCCGAGCGTGTCGCGCAGCGCCAACGAAAACGGCGGCCCCTGAAACGTTCGCCCGACGGCCTGCAGTACGTCGCGTGGCGCGGCACGGATCACGCGCGACACGGACAGCGTGCGCTGCGATGTGCCAAATACACGCGTCGCCAACTGCTCCTTGAAACCACTCGATTGCTGCGCGAGCTGCATCGCGCCGGACGACGTCTTGAGCTCTGCGAGTGCCAGCGCCACGTACTTTTGCGAGATGCCGGCTTCGGCGGCTGCCGCTTCGACATCGCGCAACCGATATGCGTCGGTCGGAGCCGGTGCGTCGTTGGTAGACGCGGTGGCCTCGCTGACAGAGACGGGCACCATGGATCGTGTTTCAGTGGCCGAGCGCATCTTGGACTCGAGGCGGGCCGCCGCTTCGGCTTGCAACTCTGCAGCGCGTCGCCACACGAGCATCGCCTCATCGCTCGACAACACCGATGTACCGCCAGCCGATGCCTTTTGCTCGCTCGCAATGGCGTCGAATGCCTTGCCCAGCGCGTCGAACAGTTCGTCGGCTTCGTATCGATCGTCAGGACGCTTGGCCAGGCAGCGATCGATCACCGTGGCGAGTGCGACCGGTACCTGTGGCGCGATACTGCGAAGCGGCGGGGCCGGCTTGGTGGCGTGTGCAATCAATACGGCCTGCGGCGTCGTACCCTCGAACGGCAATCGTCCGCTCAGCGCTAAAAATCCGACGCAACCGAGTGCGTACAGATCGCTGCGCCCGTCGAAAGGTTCGCCGGTGGACTGCTCGGGGCTCATGTAATGCACGGTGCCGAGCACGTGCCCGTCGGCGGTGAGCGACGGATTGAAGTCGGCGCGGGCAATGCCGAAATCGGTGACGATGGCCCGCCCCGACGCGCGGTCGATGAGGATGTTGTCGGGCTTTACGTCGCGGTGCACGATGCCGCGGGCGTGCGCATACGTAAGCGCCCACGCCACCTCGCGGAGCATGCGGACTACCTCGGCAGGCGGAAGCGACCCACGGTCACGGATGCGGTCGCCGAGCGTTTCGCCGTCCACGTACCCCATGGCGAAGAAGGCGAAGCCGCCGATGTCGTCTGCCCGATAAACGGGGACGATGTTGGGGTGCGAAAGCTGCGCGGACATGCGGGCCTCGCGCAGGAATCGCTCTCGTGTTTCAGCGACTTCTGCCAAGGCGGGCGGCAGCACTTTGATGGCGACTTGCCGATCGAGGCGCTCGTCGCGGGCAAGGACGACGATGCCCATGCCGCCGCGGCCGAGCTCTCGTTCGATGGTGTACTGACCGCGCAGGGCGGTCCGGAGGGCGGCCAGTTCGCCGATGGCCGGGGAGTCTGCAGGCAGTGTCATTCTGCAGTAAAGTACGCCGGGTGCCATCAGGCAGTTACAGGGTCCGGCTAAAAATGGGGGTGAAGCGCCGAAGCACCTCACCCCCAACACAGCGCGCCGCATCCGTGCCCGCTATGACGCGCTACTTCGTCGGATCGAGCATTGCCTTGATCTCGTCACGCACGTCTGTCAGATGCGCACGCGAGGTGCGGTCGCTCGTCTTGCCAACCGCGGCTGCCAGCTCGCGATCGAGTGTCCGCATTTCGTCCTTGAGTAACGGACGGAAATCGCGTGTGTTGCCGCCGCCTAATCCGAAGAGTTGTGCAAGCAGCGCATCCTGCGCGCTGGGTGCCGCTGGCTTGATCTTACTCGCCATTGCTTCGATGTAGTTGGCCTGCAGGCGACGCCGATACGCGTCGATCGGCGCGCCGGAGTAAATCTCCTTCCACAGGCCGCGGCGCAAATCGCCGAGCATCTCGCCCAGCGAGTACACGTCGCTCTTGTTGGTCGCCATAGCTTCGTACTCGACCATGCGCTGCAATTTCGCGTTAGACACGAGCGACGAAAGCACGCGACCTTGCGCGCCGTTGATGCGGCTGATGTTGCCGTCGGACTCGAGCTTACGCAGGATATCCGTCTTGATCATCGCCTTGGGTGTCGTGAACACTTCGTCATTCAGGAACTGCACGGCTTCCTTTTGACGAGCGCGTGGCACAGGTGTCCAGACCGGGCCACTCTGGCTCGCGCCCTTCTCCTGCTTGTTCATGGCGCCCACAATTGACGTAACATGCTGTGCCTCGGTCGCCCACTGTCCAAGCACACCGCTGTACGTCGATCGCATGAGCGAGTAGTCAGCCGTCTTATCGATGGTGGACGCAGGCACGACGAGATCGACAATACGTCGCAGGTTCTTGAAACCGAGACGTGTGGATTTCACCGCATCGGCATCACCGATGGCCTCGCTCTGCTCGCCCGGCTCGGCACCGCCTGCTCCCGTTCCGAAGCGATACCAGGGTACGCTGTCCTGCATCCGCGCCCAACTATCGAGCGTCGCGCGTTCCGCTTCGGGTGTCTTTGCGCCCGCGACTGGCTTGTAGCCCCACATCACCGCGTACTTGTCGTACGGACCGACGCGCGGCACGAGATCGTCCAGGGCGATTTTGTCTTCCGGCTGCGCGACGTAGTTGAACCGCGCATAATCCATGATGCTTGGCGAGTGTCCCATCTTGGCAACCCACGTCTTGCTCCGCACCGAATCCGCCGGATACATCGCGCTGGCCTTGAAGTTGTGCGGGAAGCCAAGCGTGTGACCGACTTCGTGCGCGGCAACGAACTCCACCAGACGACCCATGAGTGAGTCGGGGAACGGGAATATCTGCGCGCGCTTATCGAGATGTCCTACCTGCGAGAAATACCAGGTGCGCTGCAGGTCCATGACGTTGTAGTACATCTGCACGTCTGCGTCGATGATTTCACCGGTGCGCGGATCGCTCGTGTGCGGGCCGACAGCGTTTGCCACGGCGCTCGGCAGCCAGCGCACCATCGCGACCGAGGCATCTTCGCCGGAGAAGTCCGGATCGTTCGGCGCGTCGGCAGCCACGATGCCCTTGCTGAATCCCGCCAGTTCGAACGCCGACTGCCACTCTTCGATCCCGCGTTTAATCCACGGCTGCAGCCATTTGGGCGTCGCCGGATCGACATAGTAGGTGATCGGCTTTTTGGGCACGCAGAGATTGCCGACCATCTTGTCCGAACACTCGAGGCGCCAACGGGAGATGTAGCGACGCGGTAATACGCGGAACTCGTTGGAGCCGAAGTCGGACTTGAACTCGCCGAAGTAGCCCACGCGCGCGTCCCACAAGCGCGGCGTCATTGGCTCGTCGGGGAGACGGACAATGCTGAACGCGAACGCTTCGGTTACCGCCGACTGCGCACCCGGCAAGGTGAGGCCCGGAATATTCGGCAAGCCACCGGGGCCACCCTGCGGCGTGTACGTCTGGACGGCAGTGAGATTCACGTTGCGCGAGAAGGCGGCAAACTTGTCGATGTAGGAACGCGACGCATCTACCGCCGCACGACGTCCGTTGGCGACAAACTCCGGCACGCCGCCGGTGAACATGCGCGTCACTTCAACAACCGCCGCGCTGTCCTTGCCGTACGCTTCAACGTTGAGCGCCGTAAGAATCGGGAAGACGCCAATCAGTGCCATCGCGCGCGCCGTCGTACGAGCCGTATCTGTCGACACGTTGTCGTAGTTCACATCGCGCAAGAAGATGCGGTTCTCGCGACGTTCGAAACGCACCACGCGTTCGGTGCCGAGCGTGCCGTTGATACCGATGCTTTGCGCAGTGCCGGCCAAGACTGACGTGATGACGAAATCCTTCCCCAATTGGTCTGCGGGAATTTCGAAGTAGAGCCGTGAGCCGATTTGATGGACGTCAAACACGCCTTTCTTGCTCTTCGCGCGTGCCGTGATCACGGTGGCGTACGGCCGCGGATTGGGATCAGCCCCAGGGCCGCCGAGCCCTGCGGCGAGGGCCGCGAGATTGGGGACTCCGCCAGGCGGTTGCCCGCCAGCGGGTCCCGGGTTCGGGGTTCCGGGGGTTGGTTGACCGGGCGTCGGGACGCCGGGGGTCGGTGCGCCGGCATTCGGGCGATTGGGGGCCGGTACCGGCGCGGGCGCGGCGGGTTTGGCTGCGGGGCGGCAGGATGCGAGCAGCAGTCCGGCGGCGACCAGCGAGCGAGTAGCAAGGCGCATTGGCGGGGGAATAGAGAAAGGGCGCCCGCGCAATCGGCGGACACCCTGATTCTAGAGCTGGGTGATGGGCGCTGGGAGGCACGTCACCAAACTTTCATCTCGGCTTGCCCACCTGCTTGGTGGCAGGTCCCGGCTCGCCTGTCACACTCAACAACTTCTCACGTACCGCCTTTACCTGCGACGCGATCGGCGTATCCGCGTTTTTCATCAGCTCGATGTACTTCGTGTAAGAGTCGGCCGCTTTCGTGCGATCGCCGCGTTCTGCGTACGCATCGCCGAGCTGCTGCAGTGCCTGCGAGTACCACGTGGCCTCGTACTCGTCGCCGCCCGCGGCCGAGCTCACCGTAAGTGCGTGCTCGAGCAGTGTCACTGCTGAATCGGATTTTCCTGCCCGTTTCAACACGGCCGCCGCTTCGGGGAGACCTCGATTGTACGGATGGTATGACGACGGCATCGGGTCGGTATTCCACGCCAGAAATGCGGTCGCTGCACGATCCCATTGCCCTTCGGCCGCGGCAATTGATCCGACCGCGAGCGCGGAATCGGCGCGGTACGTGGGATGTACGCCTTTGGTGCGCGCACGAAATTCGTTGAGCAGCGATTTCGCGTCCTTGAGTGCGCCGGCTTCGGCGACGAGTGCGATCATCATCGCATAGTCGTCGAGACTCCGTTCTGTCGCAGATTTCGACAAGAACGGCTGATACACCTGACGAGCACGCACCGAATCGCCGGTATATCGAAAATCGGCGAGCGCGAAGAGCATGTCGCTATGACCGCGAACCAGCGAGCATCGTCGCGACTCCTTGAGACGCGCTTGCTGCAGCGCCATCGAGCAGCCGTAATCAGGCCGTTGCGCTTTGAATGTCGAGAATGCGCTGCTGTTGTATAGGGATTCCGCTGCTGCGACATCGCGTTTCGCCAACGGCACTGCCATCGCGGCCTGGTACGTGAGGGTGGCGCCCGGCAACTTCGCGCGCGCGCGCGCGACGGTCGTCTCGGCGGCCGAAAAGTGCTGCTGTGCCAATTGCGCCTCGACGAGATTCCAGTATCCGACGGCTTTCCCCTTTTCCACCTCGATTCCTTTGCGCTGTACAACTTCGGCCTCCGCGAATCGGCGACGCTCGAGCAGCATGTTCGCATAGTTGGCAAAGTCCGCATTTTCGTCGTACAACTGTCGCCAGGCGGCTTCTTCTTCGACACGCTCGCCGCGTAAGCCGTGATAGTCGGCCGCGGCGCGCAGCGCTTGATGTTCCGACAGGCGATCGCGAAGCGCGTACAAGCGAACGGCGGCCTCGTCCTGCAGCTCGATTTGCCCCATGTTCGCGTACGCGACATAAAGGACACTCCACGCATTGGCGAATGCCGTATCCAGCGTGAGCGCGTTTTTTGCCAGCGCGATCGCGCGAATTGGTTCACCGAGATTGACGTCGCGCGAGGCCGCCGAGTAGGCGCGTAGTGCCGGCAGCGAGGCCGTCGTGACTTGGGCGAGTGGCGCGGTCGCACGGACCGATCGCAACGATTCGCCGATGCCGCGTCTGAGTGCGCGTCCCAGCTGTTCGATCGCGCCAATCAGATGGCCGTCGTCTGTTGCGGTCGTGCGCTCGGT